>JAAFIV010000017.1 GCA_013298775.1 Ignavibacteria bacterium
CCTTAAAATCTTCATCCGAAATCGTTCCCGCAACCCGCTCCCCGAGTGCTTCAAATGCCGAAACGATGTTGAGTTTTTTGCCTTTGTAATTTCCTGATGCAATCGTACCGCCATAGACCATGATTGCAGGACGATTCAGCCGACCCATTGCCATCATTGCGCCAGGCATGTTTTTATCGCAACCGACAATCGTAACCACGCCGTCATACGCCTGAGCGTTGGTAACAGTCTCAATGCTGTCCGCAATCACGTCCCGCGAGGGCAGCGAATACCGCATTCCTTGAGTTCCCATAGACATTCCGTCGGAAACGCCAATGGTGTGAAAAATTAAGCCGAGAACTTCTTTACTCAGTTCCGGTGTGGCAAAACCTTTTTTCACAATCGCGGCGAGGTCGTTCAGGTGCATATTGCAGGAATTTCCCTCGAATCCAGTGGAAACAATCCCGACTTGCGCTTTTTGCATATCGTTGTCGGAGAAGCCGATAGCGTAGAGCATGGCTTGTGCGGCGGGTTGGGTGTCGTCTTGCGTGAGAACGCGGCTGTATTTGTTGAGCATGGCAAAATCTAGTGTTGAGTGTTAAATGTTGAGGTTTGAGTTCCGTATTTTTTTGTGATTGACTGGATTGACTGATTACTCCATTCGGCATACGACCAATCCACTCATGGCTAATGACCAAAAAAAGCCTCTTCCCACATTTGGTGAGAAAAGGCTTTTTGTGAAATTCTCTGTAAAAGCTCTCCGCTCACCGTTCTAAGGCAACGACGATAACCATAAGAAGGATGTATGCGGATGAAAGAGACCTGTGCGTACTTGCCCTGAGATTGGTTGTATTGCTGTGCCGAGGTTTCAAGTGTTCAGGAAAAGATACACAGAAATTTCACGAAAGTCAAGCATTGAAGTAATTCACAGCCATTCAACAACTATTTCGGAAAATCACCCACCTCACCGCTCTTCCGTATCCTTACCTCCAAGCCGAGTTTTCCACTTCTACGCTGGGTAGTAATTCCTACTCCACACAAGATATAATCAGCTATCTGAGCGATTTCAATATCAATGCGCGTGAGTGCTTTCGCAAGAGGATATTTGACATTATACAGATTAGCTGTTTTTGCTCTTCAGATAGTGGCTTGAGACTTCTTGTCTGTGAGTGTTGGTGCGGGGTTCGGGCGACAAACACAGACAAGAATGTCTGTGCCACTGAAGCCAGTATTTATGCTACTCCCAGCCCCTCAACGCTTAATCTGTATAATGTCTATTTGACGTATCGCCACTCCTGAAGATATTCCTCTTGGGGCAACAGTTTCCGTGCAGACGCAGAGGCACGTATTTACGCGCTGTGCAGAATTTTCTCATAACTTCCATTGATAAAACCAGCTTTATCCTGTATTTTTGTGGTGCTGATTGTGCTGGCTGCACGTGCAACCATCAACATTGCTTCACCACATTTTGCCCTCACACCACAATCTCACTGCATTATGTTCGGACAATATCTCATCAATCTCCTCTTCGCCTCGTCGGTTGTTGCCTCAGGCGCGTACTTCCTTTCCTTGCACACTGCTCGCGGTGAGCAGTGGCAAGAAGAATTTCGCCGTATCGGGCGCGTCTTCTTTCTCCTCATTTTCGCTGGAATGCTGATAACAAGCGGGATGCAGATGTACAACATCCTCACACACAACTTCCAATATACCTACGTCTGGGGACATTCCTCGCGCGAACTCTCCAAACCGCTCCTTGTTGCAACGTTCTACGCTGGACAAGAAGGCAGCTTCACGCTCTGGACGGTGCTGGTCTCGGTGATTGGCGTGAGCCTTCTGCCCTACGTGCGACGGCACAAATACGAAGGCGAGGTAATGGCGTTTTACAGCCTCATTCTCGTCTTTTTGCTGCTCATGCTTGTTGCGAAAAGCCCCTTTGCAATGGTCTGGGAATCCTTCGCCAAAGATGGCATCACCGATGGTTTCATGCCTGCTAATGGCAAAGGCTTAAACCCGCTTTTGCAAAATATCTGGATTACGATTCACCCGCCTATCCTCTTCACTGGCTTCGCGTCTATGTCCGTGCCGTTTGCCTTCGCAATGGCGGGACTTCTGAAGCGTGATTATCACAATTGGATTTCCGTTTCGCTGCCGTGGGTTTTATTTGGAACGGCAGTGCTGGGGTTTGGAATAATGCTCGGCGGCTTCTGGGCGTATGAAACCTTGGGCTGGGGCGGCTTCTGGGGCTGGGACCCGGTTGAAAATTCCTCGCTCATTCCTTGGCTTGTGGCAGTCGCGCTTGTCCACACGATGCTCACCCAAAAGAAAACACGCGGTTTGGTGAAAACAAACCTCGTTCTGGCGATAATGACCTTTTTGCTTGTTCTCTACTCCACCTTCCTGACCCGAAGCGGTGTTCTGGGCGATACATCGGTGCATTCGTTTGTGGACCCAGGCTTGTTTGCGTATGTGCTACTGCTCGCATTTATGGGAATTTTCACGCTTTTGGGTTTTGGAATTTTGCTTATGCGCCGCAAAGATATTGATGCCGCAAAAGCGAGCTTTCATCCTACCTCGCGGGAATTTGGCTTATCCATCGGCGCAGCTCTGGTGCTTGCAAGTGCGGTCATTGTTACCATTGGCACAAGCTGGCCCATTTTTACCGAAATCTTGAAGCAGCCCAAAGTAGCGATTGACATTTCGTATTACAACAAAATGCACTTGCCGCTCGTGATTGCCGTCGCCTTCTTGAATGCCGCAACAATACTGCTTCGCTGGCGTTCTACGCCGTCGAAAGAGTTCCTGCGCAAACTGCCCATTCCCGCAGGATTGGCAATCGCAGCAACGGTTGGGTGTGTTGTGTTTGGTGTGCATGACCCCGCGTATCTCGCATTGGTGCTGGGTTCGTTCTTTGCACTCTTTGTGAATGTCGAAATGGCAGGGCGTTTACTTTCTACCAAGCCCTCGCACACAGGCGCGTACGTCTCGCATTTCGGGGTCGCGCTGCTGTTTTTGGGAATTGTTGCAACCTCGCGCTATTCCGTAACCGAGCATATTGCCTTGCCGCAAGGCGTGGCAAAGTACGCAATGGGCTACAAAATGATGTACGTTGGGCGCGAACAAGTTGAAAAAGACTACAAAGACCGCGAGAAATACAAATACTACGTCGCGCTCGAAAAAGACGGCAAACAAAGCGTGGTCGCGCCCGTGCTGTACTGGAGCGATTTCAACAAACGCCAGTCTGCTTTCCTCGAACCCGGCATAAAATGGTCGTGGTCGAATGATATGTACGTGTCGCCGAAGGCTATCGAAGTCGAAGGCGAATCACCAACGGCTGCCATCTCGAAGGAAGAATACACGCCGCTTCCGTACGATTCTACCTACAAAATTATGCTAAAAAAATTCGATATGTCGGGCGCAATGGCAGCACAGCAATCGGGCGGAAACCCAGATAATTTGCGGCTTGGCGCGATTGTCGAAGTTGTGCATGGCACGGACACAACTGTTCAAGCCATTTACACAACCTTCAAAGGAAAAGCGGGCATTGACGGCGACGCAAGTGCGCAAACCGCCGAGCCGTTCAATATCCCTGGAACCAAGTATTTCCTTGCCTTCCGTAAAATTGCTGCCAACAAAGAAGCACTCGCAAAATCGAAAGCCGTTCTTGCATTTGCCGATACCAGCAAGCCCGAAACGCAGCCCCGCGAGGTTTTTACGGTGGAATTTTCCTACAAGCCGTTTATTAACTTAGTTTGGGGCGGTGTGATTTTCATGGTGCTGGGCTTTTTTGTGGCAATCATTCGCCGTCAGGATGAATTGAAGCGAGCAATGAAGCCAGAGACAAGCCAGCAAGCACGTAATGATGAGCTTGAAAAGACAAAACAAACAATAGAATCGTAAACAGTACCGCACTATGGCATTCACCTTTCCTATCGAAACCTACGCGATTCTTGAAAAGCAACTTGGTCAGGAAGCCGCATTAAACCTTGCTCGCACGGTCGAGCAGGCGGCTACGGCTATGCAACAAGAAGCGAATCAACTTGCCCAACAAAAAAAGATTGAAGTACGCGATGAGATGAGTAAAGAATTGGCTTCTAAGGCAGATATTGTGCTTGTTAAGTCTGAAATTGCAGCAGTACGCAGCGAACTGCTTGGTGAAATAAAAACTTTGCGACAAGAACTGATTGCAGTAGAACTGCGTTTGGAGCGTAAACTCACTGTTTATATGGTGCTGTTGCTTGCCGCAATATTCCTCACCAACCCTGATGCTGTCTCATTCTGGCTCAAAATCTTTGGTGTGATGAAATAGCAAAATTGCACGTTTTGTTTCTTCCAAATTTCATCCCTCAAACTTCATCCCTCATCCTTCCAACTATGCAGCATCTCTGGTCTCCGTGGCGGTCGGAATACATCCAGACCTTCAGCGAAAAAAGCGAAGCCAAGCCCGCAAAGAGTGATTGCTTCTTGTGCCACGCGCTTTTGGATGCCGAACACAACCACGAAAACCTCGTCGTTGCGCGGCGCGAATACTGCTTTGTGATAATGAATCGCTATCCCTACAATAGCGGTCATATCATGGTTGTACCGAATCGGCATTGTGGGGAATTGCGTTTGTTTCGCGATGAAGAACTCACAAACCTCATGCTCACAACACGCGAAGCTGAAGAAGTGCTGCACCGCGTGTACAAGCCACATGGAATCAACGTTGGGATGAATCTCGGTGCAGCCGCAGGTGCGGGCGTTCCCGACCATCTGCACGTGCATTTAGTCCCGCGCTGGAACGGCGATGTCAATTTTATGCCTGTTTTAGCAGATATTAAAATTGTTTCCGAAACGCTGGAAAGTGCGTGGAATAGGCTCGCAGAAGCATTTGCCTGAATAGTGTTTCCACCTTCACAGTTTCACATCTTCACAGTTTAACATCTTCACAGTTTCACAATTTCACATCTTCATCCTTGTCAAATATGCTTACAAAGCGCATTATTCCTTGTCTCGATGTAAAAGATGGCATGACTGTAAAAGGCATCAATTTCGAGGGCTTGCGTCCTGCTGGCGATGCGGTAGAATTAGCGGAACGCTATGCCTTGGAAGGCGCAGATGAACTGGTTTTTCTTGATATTGCCGCAACCCTAGAAGAACGCAATACCTTTACAGACATGGTGCGTTCATGTGCAAAAGTGTTGAACATTCCTTTCACTGTTGGTGGCGGCATTCGTGCGGTGGAGGACGTTTCAAGGCTCTTGAATGCAGGAGCAGACAAGGCTTCGGTCAATTCTGCGGCGGTGAAAAATCCACAGCTTATTTCGGATTTGGCAAATGAATTTGGTAGCCAATGCGTTGTGGTGGCAATAGATGTGAAGCAGCTTGCACCCAATCAGCCTTGGCATGTCGTCATCAACGCTGGAAAGCAGCCCACCGAATGGGAAGCGGTGGCGTGGGCAAAAGAAGTAGAGCGGCTGGGCGCAGGAGAAATTTTGCTTACCTCAATGAACAACGACGGCACAAAAGCGGGTTTTGCCCTCGATGTAACCCGCTCCATTGCTCGCTCGGTCGGTATTCCTGTCATCGCTTCGGGCGGTGCTGGTACGAAACAGCATTTTGCCGATGTTCTCCAAACGACCGACGATGGCGGCTGGGCAGATGCAGCATTGGCAGCAAGCCTCTTCCACTTTGGGGAATTATCGGTGCCAGAACTCAAGCAATTCCTTCATGCAGAAGGATTGGCAATGCGTTTGTAACTTTTTCAGAGAAGGTTTTTCCCAGAGAAGGTTTTTTATGAATAACTCACCTTACGCGCACCGCCCTCACCCAACCCTCTCCCAGAGGGAGAGGGCTTCAGAACTAGCCTCCATAAACCCTCGCCCTCTGGGAGAGGGTCTCGCACAGCGAGGGGTGAGGGCAGTGCGAGGGTTTGTGTAAGATGAATGAATAATTATTTGAAAGAATATCAATGCCGTTTACAATCTCAGAACGCTCACAAATGCTTGCTTTGAAGGGAGTCGGTCCGACGGTTATTCAGCGTTTGGAGCAAATCGGTTATCACTCGCTACACGATTTGCAGAACCAACGTGCGGACGACGTTACCAAACAAGTTTCTGATTTTTTAGGCTCGACGTGCTGGCATAATAGCCCCATGGCACGAGCTTCCATCCAAGCAATTATCTCGCTTGCAGAATCGCAATAACTTTTCTCTTTTTATTTTTTGCACACACCCACTATGGCACGACAAACAATACAACTGATAGGTTTTCCGATGAGCTTGGGAGCAGGCAAGCGCGGCATGGACACAGCACCTTCTGCATTACGCATTGCGGGAATACGCAAGCGTTTGGAAGCACTTGGCTACACGGTGAAAGATTCTGGTGATATTTTGATTACCTCGCAGGAAGTCCAGAACGAAGGAAACCCGCGTCTGCGCTATCTTGATGAGATTCTGCGCGTGTCGGAAAAAGAAGCGGCAATGGTGCAATCGGTTTTGGATGTCGGCGACTTCCCGCTTATTATGGGCGGCGACCATTCTATGAGTCTTGGCACGCTTGCAGGTGTGGGCTTGCATTGCAAAGAGCAAGGCAAAAAGCTCGGTGTTATCTGGGTGGATGCACACCCCGACATGAATACCGATGAAAGCTCGCCTTCGGGAAATATCCACGGAATGCCGCTTGCTGCCTCAATGGGTATCGGCGCGAAAGCCTTGACAACGCTTGGGGGCGATTTTACCAAAGTCGAGCCAGAGAACGTGATTATTGTTGGGGCGCGGGATATTGATAAAGGCGAAGCCGAGCTTATTAAGCGACTCAATATCACGACCTACACCATGTATGATATTGATAAAAACGGCATGGTGCGTATCACCGAAGGTATTATTTCCACAATGAAAGCGCGTGGAATCACGCATCTTCACGTGAGTTTCGATGTGGATAGCGTTGATCCAAGCATTGCTCCAGGCGTAGGAACACCTGTTCCGGGCGGTCTTTCCTTCCGCGAAGCACATTTTCTTATGGAAGGTTTGGCGGAAAGCGGCATGGTTGCTTCGATGGACGTTGCAGAGGTGAATCCAATTTTGGATGAACGCAATCGCACCGCAGAATTTGCCGCAGAAATCGTGTGTTCGTGCATGGGCAAGCGGATTATCTAACTCACCTTACGCGCACCCTCGCGCTGCCCTCACCCCTCGCTGCGCGAGACCCTCTCCCAGAGGGCGAGGGTTGATGGAGACCAGCTCTGAAGCCCTCTCCCTCTGGGAGAGGGTTGGGTGAGGGTCTTGTGCGTAAGGTGAGTTATCTAACTCTAACGCGGTCCCCGTCCACAATCTCACCAAACATCCTTCCTCACATCATTTCAGATTGTATGATTTGTACGATATTACGTCTCGGTATTCTTTTTTTTCTTCTCAGCACCTCCATCACCCTGCTCCATGCGCAACAGCGCATCCGTATTGCCATTGCGGGCGATTTTATGTGCCACGATACACAGCTTGCCGCCGCACTGCAAGAGCCATCGAAAGGAGTGGCGAAAGGAACAGAAACGTACGATTTCACGAGCTGTTACGACCATATCAGTCCGCTCATTCAAAAAGCAGATTTTGCTTTTGGGAATCTTGAAACTGTGCTGGCTGGCAAACGCGAACGCTACACGGGCTATCCCATGTTCAATTCGCCCGATGCCTACGCCGTTGCGCTGAAAAATGCGGGATTCGACGCGCTCACCACCGCGAACAATCATTCCTACGACCGCCGCTACGTGGGCGTTCAGCGCACACTGAACGTACTTGACAGCTTGAATATTCCGCATACTGGCACGACCGAATCTACACAAGAACGCTCAAAGCCGCTTGTGGTCAGTGTTGCAGGGATTCGCTTGGGAATTATCGCGTTTACCTACAATTTGAACGACGGTCCTGCACCAGAGCAATACCGTACAACGGTGAATATCATTGACACCGCATGTATTCGCGCTGATATAGCATTTCTGCGGTCATTGCCCGCACAAGAGCGTCCCGACCTCATTCTTGCGTCCTTGCACTGGGGCAGCGAATACCAGTTGCAACCCCGCGCCGACCAGCGTGCGTTTGCGGACTGGCTTGCACGTGCGGGCGCGAATGCACTGTTGGGAGCGCATCCACACGTTGTACAAACGGTTGAGAAGCAAGATTTTGTGCAGGTTGTGGATGGAAAACTTGATACAATTGCATATCCCGTTGTCTATTCTATGGGGAATTTTATTTCTGCACAGCGCACCAAACCTCGCGATGCGGGTTCGCTGGTATGGCTTGATATTGAAAAAGATAGCGTGAGCGGGCGAACAAAAATTATCGGGCAAGGCTTTACGCCAACCTACGTATGGCGACCGCGCACAAGCGCAGGAAAGCTGGGCTACAAGGTGCTGAATGTACCTCAGGCATTGAAGGAAATAGACGCAAATGCGAGCGCGTACCCAGCAGATGTGGTAAAGCGATTACGGGAAATTTATCGTGATATTACCAAACAATTTTCCACCCCGACAAATGCTTTTCGCTTGATTGAATAGAGTTAGGGGCTTTCGTAAAAGGATGATTTTATGGCGCGGACAAGAGTGTCCACGCTACCGAAGTCGCATAAAATCTGAGCCAGAAGGTAGCACAGACACTCTTGTCTGTGCCGTAAAATTGCCATTGTGCGAAAGTCCTAAGAATTTGTGCTTCTGCAAAAATGCTCCTACTCTCGTGGTGCATCATTCCCAAGTCGCACAAAAGCATGCGCATTCAGCGTCGTGTAGCGATTTCCCAAATTTACCTCTGCACCAATATCCGCCACAAGCAGGTGAATACTTGCGCCCAGCACAATGCGCGTAGTATTTTCGCTGGGAATATCGAAACGAATCGGGACAGGCTGAAGTGGCTGACCGTTTACGTCATTGGCAATCTGCCCCGTTGCCGAGCGCGGTTGATACTTGTAATCAACGGTGAGCGTGGTTGATTCCATGAGAAATCCTGCATACGGCGTAAACGCGAAGGCAGAGCCACCCAAACGCCAGCTCGCGCTTGCTCCGTAGGCAAGTCCAGCAGCCCGTACAGCATCGGTGAGACGATAGGATTGATTGTAAAAATTCAGACTCACATTGAGCGGTAACGCCGTAGAATCTGCAAAAAACCACGTGAGCGGGTTATGCTGAATCCCCCAGCCAAACATACTTACTCTGCCTAATTTTCCAAGACCAACCCAATCAGCTACATTCGGTACAAAGCGCACCACGCCTCGTGTTCCCATGAATGTCCCAATCGTGAGTTGCGGTGCGACAAGCGGCACGGCGTTCAAAAAATACTCACGCGGATTCAGCAAACCCTTGATGTCGAGCGCGTACGATTGGTTGTCGGGCAAAACGATATTCACCGCGCGACCATTGATAGTAGTCGAAAAGGTGCGTGCTTGTTCGCTTGCTGAGAGTGCGATGCGAACGTTGTCGGTATTGCTTCCAATGGCAGTCGGACCGGAAATCTGTACAGTAAAATCACGCCCAGAAACGGCACGAATGATGTCGTTCTGCGCGTTTGCGGGCAGCGTCGTGTATTCGCGCACCATTGCAGCTGTCTGGCGTGCTTGCTCTGCTGTGAGGCGATAGGTCGCGCTGCGGCTAAACGTCTGGTCGAGCGGCACAAAGGCTGCCATGCCGACGGCACCTGCTTCCAGCATAAAACCAAAGCGGCGAGCGGGCGGGGCTTCATGAAACCATCCGCCGTTCATATTCATCGTAAAACCTGCTGCGAGCGGCTGCACATAGCCTTTCGCAGCTTCGGCGATAAGTGTTTGTACATTGTACTCAATCGTTGGTTGCACCTGTGCGCGAAGCATGGTTTGATGCGGCAGAGAGAGCATAAGGGTTGTACATGCTGCACACAAAGAAAGAAGATGTTTCATAGCGTTTTGAGGGAATGGGTAAACCTTGATTTCAAGTTGTACGTGCGAAAGTTGGTATGATAAAAAAGCGAGCGAAATACCTCTCTTGACCTCTCTTGACCTCTCTTGGCAACAACCCGACCAAGAGTCATCCACCAACAGAGGCACAATCATGTACCAGTATCTCACCCAAGAGGAAAAATACACAATCTATGAGAAACTCCACGAGAAATGTTCCCAATGAGAAATAGCATCTGCTCTTGGGAAACACGTTTCGACTATGTATCGGGAAATCAAGCGCAATACGTTGTATGAGTTTGTATGAGTTTGTATGAGTGCAAAAGGTTCTACTCAATGAGTTTTCAAAGGTTGTCCATATCAAGACTGTTTTTGGCTCCGTTACTTGAGTATAACCCTTTGAACCCATACAGACGCGCCAGCTGTCATGTAATCACGCCTTCTGGGAACTAATGAAGGTATTTTTTTCGCCCCCTGCGAATGCCCGTGCGAAATATCCCCAGAAAATCGTAATTTCGTATTCTGTTCACATTCTCTTTTCTTACTGCTAACTCTTTACTATTCAATCTTTAACAAAGGAACGTACCATGTCTGCCGCAACTATGACTGCACCGAAAACAAACGGCGTTCACAAAAACGGAAAAGCTCCAAAGCAAAGCCCAAATAATCCATTTGATTACTATAATCTTGACGGACTTTTTGCAACGGAAGAACGCCTCGTGCGAGATACCGTGCGGGATTTCGTTGATGCTGAGGTTTTGCCAATTATCGAAGACCACTACCAAGCAGGCACGTTTCCAAAACACTTGGCAATGAAAATGGCGGAAATAGGCGTGTTCGGGATAACGCTTCCAAGCGAGTACGGATGCGCTGGAGCGAGCTACACCGCATACGGACTGGCAATGCAAGAGCTTGAACGCGGCGATTCTGGTTTACGCTCCTACGCCTCGGTACAGAGTTCGCTTGTGATGTACCCAATTTATACTTATGGAAACGAAGAACAGCGCAAACACTGGCTTCCCAAGCTGGCATCAGCAGAAGCAATTGGCTGTTTCGGCTTGACCGAACCTGATTTTGGTTCCAATCCAACAGGCATGATTACCACGGCAAAAAAGACCAGCAACGGTTTTCTGCTCAATGGCGCGAAGATGTGGATTACGAACGGCAATGTAGCTGATGTTGCGGTTGTGTGGGCAAAGCTCGATGGCGTTGTGCGTGGCTTCCTTGTTGAAAAAGGTACGCCAGGCTTCACCGCACCCGAAATGAAGGGTAAACACTCGCTCCGCGCCTCTGCCACAGGTGAACTGGTGTTCCAAGATTGCGAAATTCCTGAAGCAAATCTCTTGCCGAATGTAGAAGGCTTAAAAGGACCGCTCGGCTGCTTGAATCAAGCTCGGTACGGCATTTCGTGGGGCGCAATCGGCGCAGCAATGGCGTGTTACGAGTCGGCATTGAATTACGCAAAAACACGTATTCAATTTGGTAAGCCGATTGGCGGATTCCAGCTTGTGCAGGAAAAATTGGTGTGGATGCTGAATGAAATCACCAAAGCGCAGCTCATGGCGTTCCGCTTAGGACAAATGAAAGATGCCGGCGAAGCCACACCACAACACGTGTCTATGGCAAAGCGTAACAACGTGTGGATGGCGTTGGAAATTGCACGCATGGCACGCGATATTCACGGCGCAAATGGCATTTTGGGTGAGTACCCAATTATGCGACATATGGCAAATCTTGAATCAGTAAAAACATACGAAGGCACACACGATATTCACACGCTTATTCTCGGTGCCGATATTACGGGCATTCAAGCCTTTGAGTAAATTGCACAAACCGGAGTGAGGCTCTGACTTCCTAGCCAGAGTCTCACTTTTACGGCGACAGCGAGAGTCTCACTGACGGCTTTGCGTCAAGAAGTGTGACCCTCACAAAACCTTGTATTTTTATGCTCACTTCTCTTCGTCTCCATACCGCATTCCTGCTGCGTTTTGTGCTTTTTTGCTCAATATTGTTCCTGTGTTTTTTTTCGCTGATGTTTTCGCAGTCCAATCCGCCAAACACGCCGCCATATCAAGCCTCACGCCTTTTTTTACAACGCTTACCAACGCATCCTGACGCTCCACAAAGCCTCATTACGGCAATTCACTGCGACAAACGAGGTTTTATGTGGTTTGCAAGCGAAACAGGCTTGTTCCGTTTCGATGGCACAAGCTATCGGCAATTTCGCCCATTCCCGCAGAAACCTAGTTTCGATAATGCCATTACCGCATTGCAAGAAGACGATTCCGCCCGACTTTGGCTCGGCACTGCCTCTGGATTATTATACTTCAACCGCCGTACAGAGCGCATCAATCCTTGTGCTGCAATCCCTTCTTCGCTGAACATTGCTGCACTCTGCAAAAGCGTCATTGCACCACAACAAGAGCTTCTTTTTGTTGCTGGTAATGACACGCTCTACGCCCTTAGCCCAGCAACAATGAGCCTTGCAGGACAATTGCCCTTAAAAAGTGTTATCACGTATCTTCATCCAATTGCATCGCAAAATGCAGTTCTCGTCGCAACGCGTGCGGGTGTTATCCGTGTAAACGTGAAGATATCGCAAAGCACCATTTCACGCGCTTCTAGCGGAATACATGCAGAAAATTGTGTGTTGAGCATTGCCGATACGATTTCACCCAACACAAGTATTAGTGCGCTGTGTGGCTTATCGGATGGAAGAATTGCATTGGGCAATGCTGCTGGCGGTGTGGAGCTGTACGACGCGCACAGCAAGCAACTATCGCGCATCCCAACGGGAAAAAATCGTATTCTTGCCTTACAAGAGGATGCTGAAGGCAAGCTCTGGTGCGCAACGGCGGGCGATGGCGTTCTCACGCTAAGTACCAGCACCAATACTGCCGAGCGACGACCAGAAGCGGCGTTGCAAGGGCGTTTTGTGAGTGCGATGGCAGTTGTGCATTCTTCCTCGCACGCTCCGCTTCTTTGGCTGGGAGCAAGTGATGGTGCGCTATACAAGGCAGAATATGTGCCGCAGCACTTTCAATATATTGTCCCCGATTCGCGACGCATCCCAGAGGCGGAGAGCCTTCTCGTTCTCGCCGTATTTGAGGATTCCGAGCGGACGCTCTGGCTGGGAACGCAAAATGGTTTATTGTCGTACACGCCCACAAGCAAGCAATGGAGAATCTTTCGGCACAATCCCACTCGAAAAAACAGTATTTCAGGAAATAACATTTCGTGTATGTATGAAGATTCGCGGGGAATGCTCTGGATTGGCACAACGGGAAGCGGTTTGAATCGGTACGACCGCAAACGCGGCATCTTTACTGCCTTTCGGAATGATAGTACGAATCCAGCAAGCATTTCTAGCAACAACATTTCCTGCATCTATGAGGATTCACGCGGGCGGCTGTGGATTGGCGCGTGGATAAACGGTTTGAATCTATTCAATCCAGATAATTCCACCTTTACGCAATACCGCTCTAGCCCTGATAAAATCTCGACTCTGAGTAGCAATAGCATCAGCTACATTCGTGAAGACCGCATGGTTGCTGACGGAACGCTCTGGATTGGCACGTATGAAGATGGCGTAAATGCGTTCCACCCTACAATCCAAGCATTTACGCGGCATTTGAACAATCCTGCAAAACCAAACTCGCTCAGTTCTAACGCAGTGTCGGCAATTTTTGAACAAATGGATGGTACGCTCTGGGTGACGACCGATGCAGGTTTGAACAAATTCACCCGCCAAACACAAGGATTCACCCGCTACGGCAATGCCGAAGGTCTGCCCGACGAACCGCTTGGGAGCTTGCTAGGCGATGCGGAAGGTAATCTTTGGTTCACCGCCGGAACGACGCTCTATCGCTTTCGTCCCGGAACCTCCGCACTGCAAGCCTTTCCTGCTTCTCTTACGCAAGGCAGTAACGACGCGCTTCTTGGGGAATCAGGCGAGCGCGTACTCAAAAAAAATACGCTGCAAAAAGCTGACGCGCTTGCCGTACAATTCAGTCCCCGTGCCTATTGCGCGGCATCAGATGGCATGCTGTATTTTGGTGCAGGAGCGGGTGTTGTACAGGTACAACCGTCCGCAGTCCGCATGAATACAAGTGCGCCGCCGATTGTACTAACCGCGCTCAAGAAATTCAACAAAGCGATTGAATTGCCCATTTCCCTCACAGAAGCTGACGAAATCGAACTTTGGTACACCGACAATTATATTTCGTTTGAATTCGCCGTCCTCAGCTTCTCCACAACAGAAAAACACCATTGCCGCTACAAATTGGAAGGATTCGACAAAGAGTGGATTGACGCAGGCACAAGGAATGAAGCGGTGTACACAAATCTCGACGGTGGCGAGTACCGCTTTCGCGTGCAAGTGCGCACTGTGGATGGCGCGTGGAGTGAGAAAGCAAGTAGTCATCAGAGTTTGCAGGAAGCATCCATACAGGAAGCATCCATGCAGGAAGTGTCTGTACGGGAAGCAGCCGTGCGGGTCATTGTACATCCTCCTTTTTGGCAACGGCGGTGGTTTTACGCAATGGCTATCATCAGCACTATTACTGGTGTTTGGGGCGTTTTTCGCTGGCGTGTGCGCAGCATTGAACGTAAAAATGTTCAGCTCGAAGGGCTTGTAAACGAGCGTACAAGCCAGCTTCAGCAATCTTATCACGCGCTGGAAGCTGAGCAGGAACGCACCGAGAATCATGCAACGGAAGTACAACGCTTAAATGAGGCTCTGAACACGCATAACGCCGAGCTTTCCCAGCAAACACGCCATGCGCAATTAGAAATGCTCCGCTATCAATTAAATCCGCATTTTCTCTTCAACGCGCTTATTTCCATCAGCGACCTCATTACTGAAGACCCTAAACACGCTGTTCGCACAATGACAATGCTCATGGCATATTTGCGCTATGCCTTGCAGCCCGCAGGACTACCAACCACGCCGCTTTCAGAAGAAGTTCTCGCGCTGGGAAATTATCTCGCAATTGAACAAGTACGCTTTGAAGAACGCTTGCGCGTGGAAATTGATATTGCCCCAGAAGCAGCAACGGTGCGAGTTCCGAGCTTTCTTTTGCAACCATTGGTGGAAAATGCTATCAAATACGGCATGCGAACAAGCCAAATGCCGCTTCATATCAGGGTTTTGGGCAATATCAATCAAACCATGGCAGGAAAAACGCTCGTGCTAGATGTTCTTAATTCTGGCTCGCTAACAATGCCAGAGGGCATCAGCAAGCCGAGCGGCACAGGGACTGGCTTGCAGAACATTCGCGAGCGATTAGAAGTGCTGTTTCCCAAGAAACATCGTCTTTCGCTCGAAGAAGTGCCAGAGGAGAGAACTTCGCGGGAAGAACCTCAAATGCAAGGAATGGTGAGGTTTCGCGTGGAGATTGACGTAGGATAAAGCAAAAAATGAGCAAAAAAAATGAGAGCCTCGCTGACGGTTGTACGTCAAAAAGCGAGACTCTCAGAGTATGTGCGGTGCAATGGAATAACTTAAAAACGAAAAAGCGGACGGCTTGACCACGGAATGGAAACGAACACAAGCACCATCGCAAGTCCGAAAAAGATAACCGCCATTTTGTGTTTCGCAAGGTCTGATGCGGCTTTGCGAACACGTGCCGAGCCGATATGGGCGAGCGCGAGCGCAAGTATCATGGCGGTAATATGTTCGACTGCCCAGAAGCGGAGTTCGGGGTCTTTCATCGCAGCGCGGAAATCAGGAAATACGCCTTGTGTAGTAATCGGGCTAACAAAAGCGTACAGAATCAATCCGAGCAAAAACTGGAGCGTCATGCTGTGAACAAAAATAGCGTTGAAACGGCGTTCATTGGCTGTCCAGGGCTTATTGCCAAGCCAACCCGCCAATCCTAAGCCAATCGCGCCGAGCGCACCACCAACAACAAGCCAGCGTAAAAGCGAGTGCGCAGTAAGAAGAATTTCGTGCATAATCGAAGAAAAAAATGAAGTGGTGAAAAACAATGTAATGCAAAATGGTCTCAATAAATAGCACCTACAAAGCAGTTGTAGCGCGGCGAAGAAGCTCTTCCACATCCATCATGGGCTTTGTATCGAAATGCGCAAATTCTACACGCCGCTTGCGGACAACCATAGAAACATGCAGTTCGGTTTTCGCGCCATCGTCTTCCGTGTACACCGCACCAATACTCCGTCCGAGCGATTTTGCGGGGTCGAAGGCAAAGCTAAAGACGGCGGGGTCGAATTCATATTTTTGTACGACAACTAGATTTTGCTCTGGCATATCGTCGCTAAACGCAATGACCTTCACGCGGGCTGATTTTAAGCGGCTTGTGAGCTTTTGCAATGCGAGTAATTGCTCGATGCAATGCGAGCAACCATAGCCAAGATACCGAATGACAATCACCGTGCCTTGCTCGGAAAGTTCTGCTGGCGAAAGCGAGGTTTTATCGGTGTTTTGAAGCAAAGTTGCGGGAAGATTTTTACCCGTGAGATTTGCCGCGCATTTTTTGTGGTCGTCTGAAGAGGCGTGTGTATGCGCTGTTTGGGCGGTAGATGTTCCTGAAATCGCGCTCACATCATCGGGTTTGGATGATTTCATAAAATATATCATTGAGACCAAACCCACCGCTACAAGTGCTATTGCGCTTGCAAAACGTCGAAAAAGCAGCTTAAACATAAACGAATTCTTGAAAAAATTGTGGTTGTTTTGATTCCATGACAACTGGTCAGATCTTGATTTGGGAACGCGGATTGGAGGATTCAGAGGATGTTGAGGATAAAAAATAATGAAAAGAAGTCCTCAAAATCCTGAAAGTCTGGGCTTCATCCGCGTTCCGTAACGAAAAACCTGACCAGAGTTACATTCCATGTACACTATTTCACCCCGCCCATGAGCTTTGCAACTGGCTTGGCAACAAGCATGAACGCTAGTCCCACGCCCGCAGCAATTGCAAACACAATCAGAAACACTTGCGATGCTGGAAGATGTTCCATCGTGCCAGCAGCTTGCCCTGCGATATAATTGCCCACCGATGAACCCAAGAACCAAATACCCATTGCTTGGCTTACATAGCGCGTGGGGGCGAGCTTGGTGATATTACTCAGTCCCACAGGGCTGATACACAATTCACCAAAGGTATGAATGCAAAATACGGAAAGGAGCCAGAGCGGAGACACTTTCGTGCCGTCGGCGGCAATCGTCGCCCCAAACGACAGCACGAGAAAACCTATGCCAACCAGCACCAAACCTATGGCGAATTTCATCGGCGCAGAAGGCTGGCGGTCGCCAAGCGTGACCCAAAGCCATGCGAAGACTGAAGCAAAAATCACGATGAACATGGAATTGAGCGATTGAAAATACGACGTTGGAATCGTAAAACCACCGATAACGCGGTCAGTAGAATCGCGGGCAAAGAGCGTAAAGGTTGTGCCAGCTTGCTCGAAAGAACCCCAAAAAATGGCGGACAACACGAAGAAAATGCCAATCACAATAAAACGTTTTTTTTCCGCCAACGACAAGGATTTATCCGAAAAAACAACAATGAAAAATGCTGCCGGAATGATGATGTATGCGATGTTGAAGACCGTGCGCACAAGAGCAATAGTCAAGGGAAGAATGTTCGTGAAATGCAATACCGCCGACAGCCCAACCACACCAAGCAAAGCACCACCAATTTTGATAAGCGTGCGTTTTGCCGTAGCAACCTTTTCTGGGTCGGATGGCGGCTGACCAACCGTACCAAGATGTTTTGTGCCAAACCAAAACCAAATCACGCCAACAATCATACCGATTCCAACCGAGAGAAAGCCCAAATGCCAGTTGATTTTTTCGCCAAAACTGCCGACAATAAGCGGTCCGGCAAAGCCACCAAAATTGATACCCATGTAAAAAATGGAAAATGCTGCATCGCGGCGCGACGACTCATCTGCGGAGTATAAACCGCCCACCATCGCGCTCACATTTGGCTTCAACAAGCCTGTTCCCAGCACGATGCAGGTCAGTCCTGCAATGAGAAATGAAAGCCCATGCAAAGCGAGAATGAGGTTTCCTGCCGCAATAAAAATTCCTCCGAGAAATACAGCGCGGCGTTGCCCTAAAAGATTATCGGCAATCCAACCGCCTGGAACGGCAGCCAAGTACGCCATTGCAGTATAAAGCCCATATACAAAGCCCGCAGTGGCAGTATCGAAGCCAAGTCCGATATTTTGAAACTCTGGCGACATGACAGCAGGAGCGGTGAGGAAAAGCAGCAAAATAGCCCGCATACCGTAATAGCTGAAGCGTTCCCAAAATTCTGTAAAGAAGAGAACGGATAAGCCAAAGGGATGTCCGAAAAATTGTTTGCCGGAAGGCGTATTTGCTGATGGCACGGTTGATTTATCAATATTTTCCGTCATAATGGAACACACAAAAAATGAAAAGAGATAGAGTAATTACCTTCGCTGTTCACACACGTATTTATGCGTGTTGTAGGGTTGTTTGCAACGAACCTAAACACACGACAATTGACACAAAGCAGATAAGCACGAAAGATAGGAAAAAAAATTTACGCAACAAGGGCGTTTTTCATCACGAAGATAATTTACAACCAATACCTGCAACTCAATGTTTGGAATTTGCCCTCGTTTCATGCAATTTGGAGTTTCATAAAGTACACAATTTTTTATGTATCAAAAGGATTGTATGCCGCATCCCGTCATTACTCGCGCACATTTGGACAATTCATTTTCCTATGCTGGATACCTTCATTATGCTGAAGAATGCTTTGCCAAAGGGCGCACCACATCTGAAGCAGACGACCTCAATACTCCCAAACACCTTGAATTTACTGCGCTTAATTTTCAGCGTATGAAGCGCATTTACACAACTACGAAGCTCCGTGAAGACCTAGCGCAAGCGTTACAAAACATCAAGCAGCCCCAGACATGGCTTATTCTCTCGGAATCGTGGTGTGGCGATGCTGCGCAATGTATTCCTGCCTTGCAACTTATGGCAGAAGCCGCACCAAACCTTGATGTGCGGATTCTGCTTCGTGATAAAAACCTTGATATTATGGACAATTACCTCACTGGCACATCGCGCTCCATCCCAAAACTTATCGCACTCAACACCGCAACTCTTGAGGAATACGGCAACTGGGGACCACGCCCGAAAGCCGCTCAGGAAGCCGTTCTTGCAATGAAAGCACAAGGAATTGAACACGATGAAATGATTACGCAGGTTCACGCATGGTACGGTAAAGACCGCACCAAATCATTGCAAGAGGAAATCCTCGCGCTCGTGCAGGAGTGGGGGAAAGGCTGACGTATAAAATATGAAGCATGAAATTTTACAGAGCGCATTCACGCTTGCGCTTGGACTGCATAACAATCAACTACTCGCACAAAAAAGGCTCACTTTCCATGATTGAACTTTTCAAAATATGGTTCATCAGCGTAACGGTGATTGATGTGATTGACGTACTGCTCGTCGGCTTTACGCTGTACTTTCTGTACCAGACCGTCAAGAACACCGTTGCTGTGCAGATTTTCATTGCGATTGTGGTCATTTTGGCGGTGTACTTTCTGACCGAAGCTCTGCACCTACGTTTGCTGAACTTAATTCTCCGAACACTCGGTGGAATCTGGCTTCTAGCGTTCATTGTGCTATTTTCGCAGGAGATTCGGCGTGTGCTGCTTCTGATTGTGCGCTCGCCAATTTTCAACGTATTTACGGGCGGACAGTTGAATGAAACGATTGATGAAATTGCACGAGCAGCCGTAGAAATGGCGGAAAAGCACACCGGCGCACTGATTGTCTTTGCTCGCTCGACCAATATCAAAATGACGATTGAAACCGGAATCCCGCTTCAGGCGCAGCTTTCAAAGGAATTGATTGTTTCAATTTTCAATCCAAAATCGCCCTTGCACGATGGTGCAGTGGTGATTCAAAACGGCGTTATCGAAGCGGCGCGGTGTATTCTCCCTCTCAGCCTCACCACACGCTTTCAAGGCAAGCACTTAGGCACACGCCACCGCGCCGCGATGGGCATTTCCGAGCAGGCAGATGTGCTGGTGCTGGTGGTATCAGAGGAGACAGGTAAAATCTCGCTTGCAGAGGAAGGAATGTTTATCGCGGGCGTAACGGCTGGAAATTTGTATGATGTCTTGTCGGAACACCTAGGAACCCGCACCCGCACTGGTGCGACAACAAACAGCGATAAGGAACTTGTCGCGCTTGTGGAGGAATTGCGCACGACAAATCTTGCCCTTGCAGGAAAGCAGGAATCAGCAAAGCAGGACTCTTAAACGCTAGGAACAACGATGAACCATAATGCAAGAACGGGCTTGGAAACATCACGCTTCCAAGCCCGTTGCTTGTAGAGCCTCACAGATACTCGCTTACGGCTGAATCCGATAAATCATACGTGGATACGGATTTGTTTCGCGGATGTGTTCTGCACCCGTAATCCACTTCACCGTGCGCTCCAAGCCAAGCCCGAAGCCGCTATGCGGCACGCTTCCGTAGCGGCGCAAATCCAAGTACCATTCAAACGATTCGAGCGGCAAATCATGTGCTAAAATGCGTTCTTTCAATGCTTCAAAATCATCTTCACGCTGCGAGCCGCCGATAATCTCGCCCGCGCCTTCGGGAGCAAGCATATCCATTGCGAGCGCGACTTTTGGATTTTCAGGGTCGCGCTTCATGTAAAACGCTTTTACTTCTGTCGGATAACGGTGAACAATGCACGGCTTCTCGAATTGTGACATCAGTGCTTCTTCCTGCGGCGCACCAAAATCCTCCCCCCAGGGGAAATCAATCTGAATTTCCGTGCCGTCTGCCTGCTTCCTATTGAGCTTCACGTTATTTTTATTCAACCATTCTACTGCTTCGGTGTACGACATACGGTGAAAGGGGCGTTTCACCTTTTCGAGTTTGGTAATATCGCGTCCAAGCGTTGTCAGCTCTGGCATACGATGTTTCAAAACCATTTGTACAATGTACTCAACGAAATCTTCAGCTAAGTCCATATCATCGGCAAGCTCAAAGAATGCGGCTTCTGGCTCAACCATCCAAAATTCCGTCAAGTGGCGGCGTGTTTTGGATTTTTCCGCACGGAAGGTCGGACCAAAGGTGTAGATTTTCCCTTGCGCCATTGCGGAGGCTTCGCCGTAGAGCTGTCCTGATTGCGATAAATACGCTTTACCTAAATCGAAATATTCCGTTTCAAAGAGCGTGGATGTGCCTTCGCACGCGGCGGGCGTGAGAATAGGCGAATCCATAAGCGTAAAGCCATTGCCATCGAAGAAATCACGGATTGCCTTCACAATCGTTGCGCGAACTCGCATAATGGCGTGTTGGCGCGTTGAGCGCAGCCACAAGTGGCGATTTTCCATGAGGAATGCGTCGCCGTGTTCTTTCGGAGTAATCGGATAATCCTTCGCAATTTGATGAATCTGAAGATCGGTTACATCCACTTCTACGCCGCTTGGCGCACGTTCATCGGCGCGGACAGTGCCATGAATGGTGAGCGAACTTTCTTGTGTGAGTGTTTTTGCGGCTTCAAAAACTTCTTCCGAAACGGCGGTTTTCAGCATCACGCATTGCACAATGCCCGCACCGTCGCGGAGCTTGATAAATTGGAGTTTTCCTTTTCCGGTGGTGTCATAGACCCAACCGCGCAATTTCACCGTTTGCCCGACGAGGCTCGGTAATTGCTCAATCGTGTGGTAGGATTTATAGGCAGATTCGACCATAGTTTTGAAAATGATAACAAAAGAAAAATGTAACTGGTCAGGTTTTTGAACGCAGATTGCCATGATTGCCATGATTTCCATGACGAAGAGGATTTCAGAGAAGAATAGTCCTTTTCTTCCCAGTCTTCATCTGCGAGAATCATGGAAATCATGGAAATCCGTGTCCTAAAAATCATGACCTGACCAGTTACAGAAAAATTGAACTGGCTACATTTCTACAAGACTTTTCCAAGACAAGTCCAAGACAAGGTTGTATGGAAAATATTTTCCTTGTAGGAGAAAACTGCATGAGAAAGCAAACCCGCCGCAAGCAAGCATGTATGCTACTTCGGCGGGTTACGAACGACAGAACGATGCCAAAAAACAACAGATACTACTTTGGTTGTCGCCGTGATTCGAGCGTTTGCTTGATAGTATCTTTTTGGGCTTGGACATCCTTGCGCACCTCTTTCCCAAACGAGCGAAGAGATTGCATATGTTTGCGGAGGCGGATGCCAGCCTCTTTATTGCCCTTATCGTAAAACTTTACGAAGTCCACTTCAAAAGTCTGGATAAGAGCTTGGAGTTCTTCATAACGATTCATAATACCAGAGATAACTCGTACAATTATTGCGAACACAAGATAAACATTGTGTTCTGGAATTAAAAAATATCACCCAAAAACGAGAAGCGATTTCGCTCTCTGAACAGAGCTTTGGTGCGCCTTTCAAGCGAGTATAGTTTTGGTATAGTCGCTCACAACGTAGGCGCTTGCGCGATAATATTTGCAATATACACTTTTACTTGTCGCAAAACAGCAACAATTTGGAAAATATCTTGTTTGCTTGCGTCGAATGCCAAACTCACGGCATATTTTTTATCTTGTAAGACCACAAAGTACCAATCCTCGCCTAAAACATAACATCCATACAGTGTTTGCAATGGCGGATTGAGTGTTTGCGCGGCTATCATTTCGGCAAGGAGCTGTCCTAGTGGGTCGTTGTTTCTACCGCGTTTGCGCTTGTATTCGTGGAAAAAGAAATAGGGCTGGCGTGGAACGGTTTTGCCTGTAGCCAGCATTAAATCTACCTTTCCAGTGAGTTCAATGTCGTGAATAACAGCGTGTAAGGGGCGTTGTAAAAAAGGCTTGAAGAGCTTTTCTTCTAATTGCGCTAGGAGCATCAACGGACCGAGAAAATAAAATTTTAGCTCGTCCTCGTTCCATGCTTCCACATTTTTGCGAAGATATTACTGCAAAAGCAAAAGCTGCTCGCGTTCACGCTCGGAAACGTCTATTGGCGAGGAAAGCCAGTCGTTGAGGGCTGGCATTTCATCAAGCCGCTCCAGTCCGAAAACTAGCTCAATATCGTCAATAATCCACGTATCGAAGGGACGTTTACGTGGTTTGATTTTTGGGGGATTCATCGCCGTTCCGAAAAAATAACCATGATAAAAAAATACTGCGCCGTCCTATGAATGCTGGATGCACACAGAAACGACGCAGTACAAATGTACAAAAAATCAACAAATACAGCTTTGTCTGTTTGCGGAATTTTGAACTTAGAACGTGATATTTACACGAGCATACAAGAAACGTCCACCAACGCCCCACGGTGCGCCAGTTGCGGGGTAAACGAATACTGAACCTGTCGTGCCTGTGTCTGTGTTTGCTGGAACGCCCGCAGGAAGCGGCTGTCCGCCAAGTGCAGCGGGAATTGTTGGCTGCCATTTTATCCATTCTTGCGGCATCACGTCGAAGAGATTGTTTGAGCCAATTGCAATGCGAATGCCTTTAACAATCTCATAGTTAATATCAAGGTCGGTAACAAACAAGCCGCTTGTTACTTGGTCGAGCGCGGGTTGTCCGATGAGGTTCACCACTTTCACTTCACCAAAGCGTTGTGTGCGGAGCATTACGCCAAAATTACCAACGTTGTAATTTGCCGACAACTGAAGATTGGTACGGGGTTGCCCTTCCAAGAAACGTACACGCTCGCCACGGTCGAAGAGAATGTTTGCGGGGTCGGTTGTGCCTGTCAAGCCTGTCAATTCAGGCGGATTTCCTGCTTGACTGACAATCGTATTTTCATTCCAGTTAAATCCTGCTGTCAAGCGCAATTTTCCTGCTTCTGCCAAATCAAACGCATAGCGTACAATTACGTCCACACCTTGTGTTTGTGTGTTTAAGTAGTTCGTAAAGAAGCGTCCGCCACCCACACCAACGACGTTTACTGATTCCAGTCGGCGAATAACATCTGTGCCAATAAAATTACCTGAAAGCGTGATACGGTCTCGGATGGCGATGTTGTAGTAATCTGCGCTGACGGAGAGATTTTCAATCATATCAAAGGTAAGACCTGCGCTGAGATTCACTGAGGTTTCTGGCTTGAGTGGTTTCGCGCCGAATGCTTTTGCGGCATCGCTGGATACGGGGAAGGTGCTGATGTCGTACGGCAAACCATTGATAAAGTTTGTTGCGGTCGAGCGGAAATATGATTGTTGCAAGGAAGGAGCGCGGAAGCCTGTCGAAGCAGCCGCACGAAGTGCCAAGCCTGGCACAAACTCATAGCGCGTAGAGAATTTTCCTGTAAACAATGCGCCAAAGTCACTGTAATTCTCAAAGCGTCCTGCAAGCCCGATGGTAAAACGCTCAAAGGGGTCGGTTTCAATATCCAAATATGCCGAAAGGTTGGTGCGGGTTTGATTTGTGACATCCGACGGACGGAAGCCTGGAAATACCTGCGCTCCAGCTGCGGGAACGCCACCTGCACCAGCTTGCGTTGCTGGAACACGATTCACGGTCGGGATAATTGTTGTTGCAATGGTGGAGGCTGGAATGCGTACTGTTATGCGGGTATTGCCAATGCCGCTCAGTACCGTATCACGTGCTGGACCAGCAGCAATACGAAGACCTTGCGAGCCAACGTTACCGGGCTGATTTATCCACGAAGCGGTATCACCAGCAGCAATTTGGTAATTTTCAATGCGATATTCTGCACCAAACGCCACGTTGAGCGGCTTTGCAAAGCCAATATCAAAACCTTTGCTTACGTCCAAGTTGAACGATGTTTGATTATAGCCCAACGTTCCAGCATCAAATTGATTATTGATTGGGCTTGCCGCGCCAAGTGAAGCATTCCAGCTATTGCGAACATTGAAATTGAACGAATTATTGCCATACACCGCCGAAAGGTCATAGTTCCAGCCATCCAAAGCACCTTTCACGCCAGCACCAGCAGAAGCGTCATTTATCCGCGCAAAAATTTGTGGTAAAAATCCATTCGGGAAGCGGGCAACATCATTGCGAGCATCACGTGGAGTACGGAAGAAACCATAGCTTTCCGACTGACGATAGGTGTAACCACCGAACAGATACAAAAATGTTTGTTCGCCAAGCGTAAAGCTAGAATTGAGGAAACCGCCAATATCTGTCGTGCGAGAATCTCCGTTCCAGTGATTGATGCGGCGCGGGTCGTCTAATGACCAATCGCCTGTGGCTACGTCACCTGCCGCGCCTGTGCCTGGCATCATACGGCGAATGTCGCGTCCAGTGCGGTTGGTAGAATCACGAAAGCGATACGTACCGCCGATGTGAATAAAACTACCATTGCCAAGGTCAATACCGTAATTTACACCAGCATCTACCACTGTACCGTCATTGCGCGTTGTGCGTCCGCCCGTAACGTTTGCGCTGAAGCCAGCATCTTTGCGTAAAATGACGTTGATTACGCCCGCAATAGCGTCTGAGCCGTATTGCGCTGCCGCACCGTCGCGCAAAACCTCGATGCGGTCAATCATATTTGCTGGAATAGCGTTCAAATCTACGCCCGCCGAACCACGTCCGACCGTGCCATTGACGTTCACGAGCGAACCGACGTGGCGGCGTTTGCCATTCACCAAAACGAGTGTTTGGTCAGGTCCCAAGCCGCGAATCGTTGCAGGGCGCACAGCGTCTGTACCGTCGGAGATAGAAGGGCGCGGGAAGTTGAAGGACGGCACCATCATTTGAATCATCTGATTCGTTTCCGTTAAGCCGTTCTGACGCATTTCTGCTGCTGGAACAATGTCAATCGGTACAGAAGATTCAATAACGGTGCGGTCTGCGCGGCGCGTACCGACAACGACAATCTCACTCATCCCAACCAAATCTTCTTCCATTGATAAATCTAATGTTTGATTATCACCTGCCGCAACAGTAACGGTGCGCTTCAAGGTTTTGTAGAGTGGAAAACTTACGATAAGCTGGTGCGTTCCCGCAGGAAGCGACAGCGTGTACGTGCCGTCTGCCTTTGCATTCGCACCCGTGCGTGCTGAGGGAACATTGATTTTTGCCGAAAGTGCCTCTTTCGATTTTTTATCCGAAACTTTGCCCGTAATGGTAGCTTTCTGGGCAAACGCCGCACTACTCGCCAATACCGCAAAAAGCAGCATCACAACTGGTGCGAAAACACGTTGTTGAAGTGTGGTCATACAATACCTCGTTGGTGTGAAGGTGATGAAAAAATGAATCAGAGAATCTGAATTGCACATTTTAATGCTTGATGATGAAGCGGCATGAAGATACTCACAAAATAGCACAGATGCAAGTATTCACGCCTCGCGCTGGAAAATTTATGCAAAAAAAAGCTGCACCCGTGAAGAACAGATGCAGCAAACGAAAAAGGTCGTGCAAGCGGCTTAATGCGAGCCTTGAATTCAAGAGCTTAAAAAATCAAAACTCTTTCCGCGAAAATGAAAACGCTGAAAGCCCGAAGAACACAAGCGCGTAGGCGAGCGAGTTGTAGTACGGAACGGTATTGGTAACGGTTTTTTCTTGGACGATATTGCTCGTAATCTGCGCCATATCTGCCACTTGCGGTGTGGTGTGATAGACGAGCGTAATCATGCTGCGCCAAAAATCGCTCGTAACGGCTTGGAACATGAGTTCTTCGCGGCTAAAGAGAAGCGGGCTGGCAGTATAAACAATCAAAAAGCAAATAACCATGCCGCTTACCGACGAGCGCGATTGAATCCCAACATACACCAACACGCCATACAAGCCCAAAAACGTTGCAATCAGTGGCACAAGCGAAAGCATATAGCCAGTCGTCCACACGCCCGTTGCAATCGAAATAATACTCCACGAACCCAGCATGAAATAGAGCGTCAGCACTAACACAACCGCAAAGCCGCCTAGAACCTTGCCAAAAAGTAAGGTTACACGCGAAAGCGGCTTGGAGAGGAGCAAATCAATCACGCCTTTGGTCATCATGTTTGGCACCATGTCGGAGGTGATGATAATTGCCAAAATGAGCGCGGCATTGAAAAATGCAAAGCTAATACCGCTTTGCAGCGAGCGCAATTTCTCGCGGAGTGCCACGCCAAGCGGGTCATCGGGCGTGGGTTGGAGATTTTGGATCTGCTCCTGAAAGCCAGAACTGAAGCAGTATGCCGCCAGAATTACTAGCCCGATAGTGGAAATAATTGCGAAAACAATAAACACCTTTTTTGAGAGTGCTTCCAAAAATGTTTCGCGGATGAGAGCGTAAATTTTAATCATTTGTTCGTTTTAGTTGCTTGGTTGCTTAGTTACTTGGTCATTGATGGAGAGCGAGATTTTGCGAGGCTTTTCAGCCTTGATTCCTTTGCTCTTATCCTTTTATTGTAAATGGTCTCTGGTCATTCCGTCGGGCGGCTGAGGAGTGCGTGAACGCTGCCGTCCGGCGGGTTTGTCGCTTGCACAGCACTCGCCGGATGGCTACTGCGCTCGTGATAACAGCCGCCCGACGAGACGATATTCTGAATTCTGACCAGTTACCTTGTTTGCTTTACTTGCTTTCCGGGCGCAGCAATTCTTGGCTTTCCTGCATGAGTTCGATGAAAATTTCTTCCAAAGAACTGCGTTTCGGTACAATCGTTTCGATAAAACAACCTGCCGCACGGAGCGCGTCAATGCTGGTGTTCAGCGCATTTGGATTTGCCGCTTCAATTTCCACTTCGCGGGTTTGCGCGTTGTAGTTGAGCATTCCCTGAACACCATTCGGTGGTGTGCCGCCAGAGAGCGTAATCACGTGAACGCCCTGTGTTTGCGTGAGTTCCTGCGTATTTCCCGCCTTCACAACCACGCCTTTGCGCATGATTGCGACGCGGTCGGTGATAAGTTCCACTTCGGAAAGCAAGTGCGAATTCACAAAAATCGTTGTACCTTCATTTTTCACAATCTCCAGAATGCCGCGTATTTCCTTGCGTCCAACGGGGTCAATGCCGTCGGTTGGTTCGTCGAGGAAGAGCAGTTTTGGGTGATTGAGCAATGCTTGTGCAAGCCCGATACGCTGCATCATGCCTTTAGAGTACCGTTGAATCTTGAGTTTGCGCCATTCACTCATGTTTACAAATTCCAGCACTTCGTCAATGCGCTTGCCGAGAGTTTTTCCCGACAAACCGCCCAAATTGCCGTAGAATTCCAGCATTTGCTGACCGCTTAAATAGAGCGGAAAACGGTGATTTTCGGGAAGATAGCCAATGAGCGTTTTTGCCTTCAGCGAGCCAATTTTCTCGCCTAAGATGGAGCATTCACCAGAGGTTGGCGCGATAATGCCGAGCATCAGTTTAATGAGCGTTGTTTTTCCTGCGCCATTCGGACCGAGCAAACCAAAGATTTCACCTTGCTGAATGGTCAAATCAATCGGCTTCAAGGCTTCGATGAGTTGTTTTCCGTTGCGATAGGTTTTGGAGATGCCATGTATTTCGATACAAGCTGCCATGCGGTTTGTGGGGTGGTGTGAGAGATTTTGAGTAAGTTTTATTGTACGTGTTCGCGTCTCACAGCAATTTCACTCATTCGCCCCCTTGATAAAGGGGGAACGGGGGATTTGCCACGTGAAACGAAAGATTTGAAGCGGTGTTGAACCGTTTAATCCCCCGTTCCCCCTTTATCAAGGGGGCGAATCGGGCAGCGTTCTGTGTCGTCGAATAGTTATGCGCTTCTTTGCTTTTCCTCGCGCTTTGCCTGATTCCACAGTTCGTCCATTTCCTGAAGCGACATAGCGTCGAGGCGGCGTGATTGCTCGGTAGCAAGCTCTTCGATGCGTTGAAAACGGCGCATAAATTTTGCGTTGGCGTTTTGCAAGGCTTGTTCGGCGTTTACTTTCAGAAAGCGCGAAGCATTCACGAGGGCGAAGAGCGCGTCGCCAAATTCTTCTTCAATGTTGGCGCGGTCGTTGGCGGCGCGAGCAACGCGGAGTTCGGCAAATTCTTCGGCAACTTTTTCGAGTGCGCCTTCGGCATCTTGCCAATCAAAACCAATCGCCGCAACTTTTTCTTGAATCCGCGTTGCACGCAAAAGTGCGGGCAAATGCTTAGGAACGCCTTCCAGCACGGATTTCCGTCCTTCGCGCATTTTGATTTGCTCCCAATTTCGTTTCACATCTTCTGCCGAATCCACATCCGAAACATTGCCAAAGACGTGTGGATGCCGTGTTACGAGCTTGTCAAATTCGCGGCGCAAAATTTCTTTCATCGAAAAGGCGGATGTTTCCTCAGCAATGACCGCATTCATCACAACGTGGAGCAGAATATCGCCAAATTCTTTCGCCATTTCCGCGTTATCGCTTGCTTCGACGGCATCAATAGTTTCATAGACTTCTTCCAAAAGCAAGGGCGTAAGCGAAGTGTGGGTTTGCTTTCTATCCCAAGGGCATTCTACGCGGAGAATGCGCACCAAATCAAGAAACGCACGGAAATACTCGGCTTCGTCCTCTGGCGCGTGAATGACGGGAACAGCGCGGGGAAGCGTGGTTGCGTATTGTGTTTCCGTATTGCTTGTTTGTGCCATAATGCTTTTGGTGGTATGAAAAATGCGCCGCAATGTACGAACAAGTGTTGTTTTTCACAACTTTTTCAATCTTGTGTGTGTTCAATCTTGTGTGTGCTTTTCCGTGAAACCCGTTCTACCGTTAAGAAACGGTAGGACGGGAAGATGAAGGACTGAGCAGTTATTCTCAATGATTTTTTTATTTCCACATTATTACTTGACTTTGACAAAAAATACATTTAATTTTGCAACGCAATTTGAATTAGCACTCTACACAAGAGAGTGCTAACAATATCAGAAATGCTTCTGCGTCTTTAGGTTTGTTCGATTGTCATTCATTCGTTGATTTCCATTCCACAATTCTTTTCATTTTTACTTTATTTCGGAGGTTCATAACCATGCCATTAACACCATTGCATGACCGCGTAATTGTGCGTGCAGCACAAGCAGAAGATGTCACCAAAGGCGGCATCATTCTTCCCGACACCGCAAAAGAAAAGCCACAACAAGGTGAAGTTCTTGCTGTTGGTCCGGGCAAAGTCGGCGACGACGGAAAAACAATTTCTATGCAAGTAAAATCAGGCGACAAAGTTCTCTACGGAAAATACTCCGGTACAGAGGTCAGCATTGACGGCGAAGATGTGCTTATCATGCGCGAAACTGATATTTTTGCGGTGATTAAGTAATCAGCACTCAAGCGATTTGTCTGCTCACGTATTGAGCATTGTAATTCAACACCTACCATTCAAAACTTAACACTATAAAATCATGCCAGCAAAAGACGTAACATTCGACGTAGGCGCACGCGCAGCCCTCAAACGCGGTGTGGACCAACTCGCCGATGCAGTAAAAGTAACACTTGGACCAAAAGGTCGCAACGTCGTTATTGACAAAAAATTTGGCGCACCGACCATCACCAAAGACGGTGTAACGGTTGCAAAAGAAATCGAACTCTCTGACCCGCTCGAAAACTTGGGCGCACAAATGGTCAAAGAAGTTGCTTCTAAAACCAACGATATGGCTGGCGACGGCACCACGACTGCTACCGTCCTTGCACAAGCAATCGTGCGTGAAGGCTTGAAAAACGTAACCGCAGGCGCGAATCCGATGGATTTGAAACGCGGTATTGACCTCGCCGTAGCAGCAATCACCGAAGGTTTGAAGAAAATCAGCCGTCCTGTGGGCGGTCAAAAAGAAATCGCGCAAGTTGGTACGATTTCCGCAAACAGCGATAGCGAAATTGGCAACTTGATTGCAGAAGCAATGGAAAAAGTTGGCAAAGATGGCGTTATCACTGTTGAAGAAGCAAAAGGCACCGAAACAACGCTCGACGTTGTAGAAGGTATGCAATTCGACCGTGGTTACTTGTCTCCTTACTTCGTGACCGACCCAGAGCTTATGGAAGCTGTTCTTGAGAACCCGTATATTCTCATCTACGACAAGAAAATTGCTTCAATGAAAGACTTGCTCCCAATTTTGGAGAAAGCTGCTCAGTCTGGTCGTCCGCTTCTCATCATTGCAGAAGACGTTGAAGGCGAAGCACTTGCGACGCTTGTTGTGAACAAACTTCGTGGCACACTCCGCATCGCGGCTGTAAAAGCTCCAGGCTTCGGCGACCGCCGCAAAGCGATGTTGGAAGATATTGCTATCTTGACCGGTGGTCAGGTTATCAGCGAAGAAAAAGGCTACAAATTGGAAAGCGCGACCTTGCAATATCTTGGTCAAGCAAAGCGCATCACGATTGACAAAGACAACACCACCGTTGTTGAAGGTGTTGGCTCTAGCGACGACATTAAGCGTCGTATCAACGAAATCAAAGCACAAATCGAAAAAACAACCAGCGATTATGACCGCGAAAAACTCCAAGAGCGTCTTGCGAAGCTCTCTGGCGGCGTTGCGGTTATCAAAATCGGTGCTGCGACCGAAGTTGAAATGAAAGAGAAAAAAGCTCGCGTTGAAGATGCTCTTCATGCAACCCGCGCAGCTGTTGAAGAAGGTATCGTTCCTGGTGGTGGCACAGCGTATATCCGCGCCGTTGCTCACTTGGACAACGTAAAACCAGCAAACCACGACCAAAAAACAGGCGTAGATATTATCCGTCGCGCTGTTGAAGAGCCGCTCCGCCTTATCGTTGGCAATGCTGGCTTGGAAGGTTCTGTTGTTGTGAATAAAATCAAAGAAGGCAAAGACGCTTTCGGCTTCAATGCTGCAACCGAAGAATACGGCGATATGTTCAAAATGGGCGTTATTGACCCAACAAAAGTATCGCGCGTTGCTCTTGAAAATGCTGCATCCGTCGCTGCTCTTCTAATCACCACCGAAGCGGCTATCGTTGAGAAGCCAGAAGATAAATCTGCTGCAGCAATGCCGCACTCACACGGTGGAATGGATTACTAAAAAAGGATGAAGTATGAAATATGAGAGCTGAAATTTTAGCTTGAGGCTTTTGTACTTTGTTCCTTGAAAAATGGAAAACCCCGCATTACAGCTTGTAATGCGGGGTTTTTTGTTGTTATGTTTTTGGCTTGTTTTTAGCGCACAATCATCACGCGCTTGATGGCGGTTTCGCCTTTGTCGGTGGAAAGGGCGAGCAAGTACACCCCTATATTGCGCCCCGTGAAATCAAGCGGCAATTCATGTTCCCCTGCGGGCAGAACAGGCGTAGGCTCAAGGATTGCAAGGCGTTCACCGTTCAAATTATGTAGGGTCAGCGTGATACTTCGTGCTTCTTGCAGCGTAAAGCGCACCGTTGCTTGAATGTTTGCTGGATTTGGATAGAGATTCGTAATTTTCAAAACGCCATCGCACGACCGCCACGAATCGAAATAGCCTGCAACTGCCTTCTTTTCTTCTTCGGTGGGGATTTCGCACGTTGTGGCGTACTTCTTTGCCGTTTCCACTTCGCGCTGCAAGCCCACACGATACCGCTCTGGCAAAAGCGCGATAAACTCTGGCGCGGGGTCGTACCAAAGCAAGTATTCATCGCCTTCGGAACGTTTTTGCGCTGATTGCACACGAATACCGATGAGCTTGCTGATGTCGGATTTTTCTTGCTCGAATTGATGTTCAAGTTTTTTCGCTTGCTCTGGAGTTACAAGTTTATCTCTGTACGAACTCCACACTTTTTCATAATTGGCGACAACCTGCGCAGAATCTAGCTTCTGTGCTTTTGCTTGCTGCCGTGCAGAATCGGCTTTTGCATGAATTTCCCTCAACACCTGTAAATGCGGTGCATCGGAAACATCAATCGAATAACGAAAATTATGTCCGTCCGTAACTAAGCGAGGGAAGATATGATGCCGAATTCGCTCAATTTTTTCATGCTCTTGCTGCTGTATAGAAACAATACTCACCAATCCTGTTTTGCTGATGTTGTGAATGCTATCAGAAATCAAATCTCGCAACGCTTGTTTACCGTTTTCCCACTGAGTAAGCTCCCATCTATCAGCAAGCGCCTCTTTCCCTTGCTTGCGAAGAGTGCGAATATACTCCTTAAAAACGCTGTCTGGCATGAGTTTCGGCGTAATGGCAGATTTGATGCTGGTTTTCATTTGGTACAAATTCTCATGTGCTTTATCCCAGCCATAAATCCGCAGAATATCCGCCGTATCGCGCTCCACACCTATCTTCCGCAGCTCTTCATCGCTCAAGGTCAGCATTTGCGCCTTTTCGATACGATTTTTCCCTGTTCGCTCATTCAAACGAAAGTGAAACGGCACACTCACCCAACATGCAACAGGCTTACCACCTCGCGTAGCGGGTTTCCAATGCGCTGCAAACATTGCCAAAAGTGCCGCAGAATCAAGCACCTTGCCATCGGAATATTCCACAAAAGAGCGCGGTGAAACTTTGCCATTTGGCAACACCAAACCCCGCACTGTTACTTGCCCTTCGATGCCGAGCCTCTTGTATTCTTCGGGATAATGCGTATGCTTACTAAGTTCGCTTGCATCCACAAATGGTTCGTTGTCAATCGCTACAACATCGTAGGGCGCGGGAAGGCTGTCAGTGGCTTGGTTACTTGGTTTTTTCGTTACTTGATTACTCAAGGCTTGGTGCTTGGCTGCTTGGGGCTTCGTTGTTTGAGGTTTGGCTGTTTGTGGCTGTTGTTGAAAGGATTGTGAATGAGATTGTTGAGAGCGAATAACGCCAGAAGGCTCATTGTTCCTTGTATTTGGGAATATTATGAAAAATGCTATAAGTGCGGCAGTGAGCATGGAAAACATAATCCAACCTTTTGGGAAAAGAAATGGAGAAAGCATTGAGAAAAATCGCCCCACACTACGAGGAAAGACGCGCTTTCTGCGACGGTGAGCATCGTCGCTGAAAGAGCGCGTTGCGAGCTTCTCGGCAAGAATGCTGCTCACGTCATTCTTTTGGAGAGGTGCTTGTTCGCGGCGGGCGCGGTCGAAGTATTTGTCAAGATTCGTCATTGGTACTTGGTTACTTGGTGCTTGGTCATTCGTCATTGGTAAGGCGTTTTTTTAGTTGCTCGCGAGCGCGGGTAACACGAGATTTTACGCCAGAGACCGTCCCGCCTTGTATCTGGCGGATTTCTTCCAGCGAAAGCCCTGCAATTTCAAACAGCGTGATTGCTTCACGCTGTGCTTTGGGGAGTTTTGCTATTGCTTCGTGCAAAAGAGCAACATCGGCGGAAACGTCGGGCAAAGCCGCATCGGAAGTGCGTTCTGTGACCTTTGTTTCATTGAAAATGCCCCAGAATTTTTGCCGTCGCTTACGCTCGTACACAATATTTCGCGCAATCGAAAATAGCCACGATGCTGATGCTTGCTCGTTTTTCAGCGTATCTAATTTTTCAAATGCTCGCAAAAGTACATCGCCCACAATATCCCGTGCTTCCTCACGGTTGCGCGTGAGGGCATGAACAAAGCGTCCAATGGCTTCGACATGCGGCTCTACAAGTGCGCAAAAGCGAGCGTGTTGGTTGTTGTCTGCAATCCTAGTGATGGTATGAACGGGTGTTTCGGTCATGTATCCAAGCGTTCACGGGGCGATTGATGGAAGATTTGTTTTGTTGTTTGTGTAGGACTTTCGCAAAACGCGCTAGTCATACCGACGTAGGTCGGTATCCATCCCGTGTCCAGGTTTCCGATAGATTCCAACATACGTCGGAATGACAACGTTTATGGATGGTTTGTGAATCTTCTATTGCGTTTAGAAGGAAGATGCACAAGCTCCGAAAAAAGTTGCATGCAGAAATTGTTTTTATACGATGTCCTTTGATACAGAGATTTTTTTTGGAAGAAATAAAAAAATCAGTTATTTTAGCTATTCTTGCGCAGAATTTCTGTCAAGACCAAACTTCGGTGATTTCTTTACAACTCGAAAGCATTTTTGCTCCTGCTTTTACCCAATTGGTAAAAGCTGTTTTTTTCTCAAACACCCATAGGAGTTTATTCCTTCAATGAATTCAAAATACACCTACGAAACGACGATTATCGTCAATGCTGCGCTTGAGGACGCAACTATCGAGCCGATTATCAACAGCACGGTAGAATTTATCCAAAACAATGGCGGTTCGATTACTACCCTCGACAAATGGGGTCGTCGTCGCCTTGCCTACCCGATTCAAAAAAAGCATAACGGCTTTTATGTGTATGTGATGTATGATGCACCCGGAACCTTGATTCCACAATTAGAGCGGTATTTCCAATTGGAAGAAAATGTTTTGCGCCATTTGACCTTGAAAATGAATGACCATGCGATTGAATTCCGCAAGACATTCTTGCAAAATCGCCTTGAGCGCATGACCATTGGCAACGATGCACCTCCTGCGGCGGCAGCTCCGGCAGCAGCAGAAGCCGCGCCAGCAAGCACCGAAGCGGCTGCATAATCATTCCGTTCTCGTTCATAATCATACACTCTGAATCATACACCCGAAAACTCAAAGCGAAGGATTCTATCATGAAAATCATTCTCCGTGAAAATGTTGAGCATTTAGGCACTGTCGGCGAGACGGTTCTTGTCCGCGACGGCTATGCTCGTAACTTCCTTATTCCGCGCGGCTTGGCGTATTATGCCTCGCCAAAAGCAATGCGCGTTTTGGAATCTGAGAAAAAGCAATACGAAGCACGTATGGCGAAACTCAAAACCGAAGCCGAACACATTGCCGCACGACTTGCCGATACACAAGTATCTATCACGATGCAAGTGGGCGAAGAAGGTCGCCTCTTTGGTAGCGTAACCAATCAAATGATTGCGCAAGAACTCACCGATAAAGGCTTCAATATCGACCGCCGCACCATCATGCTCGACGAACCGATTAAGAGCATTGGTGAATTTGAAGTGAAAATTAAATTGCATCCCGAAGTTCACGCACCGCTTAAAGTCTGGGTTACAAGCGCAGCGTAATCATCCTTTCGGGCAATTTGCACGAATGTAAAAAAGAAAGCGGGTACTTGAAAAAAGTATCCGCTTTTTTATTGGATTTATACGCTGCACAGCCATTCGTCCTTGCAGATATGTCCCATTCCGCCGTATATTCATTGAACATAATGCTCACATAATGCTCAATTATTCCTACAATTATTACTCACCATGACCGACCACCGCAAATATCTCCAACCCCAGACCATATCAAAGATTCAGGGCATTGAAATGAAAGCACGGCTTGTTGTGGAAGGCTTCATTACGGGCTTGCACAAATCGCCGTATCATGGCTTCAGTATTGAGTTTGCGGAGCATCGGCAGTATATGCCGGGCGATGAAATTAAGTTTATTGATTGGAAAGTCTTTGCCCGCACCGACCGCTATTATGTGAAGCAATACGAGGACGAAACGAATCTGCGTTGCACGATTATCGTGGATTCCAGCGCGTCCATGAACTACGCCTCAAAGGGCAATATCACGAAGTTCGAGTACGCTTGCTATCTCGCGGCGGCAATGGCTTTTTTGATGATGAAACAACAGGATGCAGTCGGGTTGGCGTTGTACGATACCGATGTGCGTACCTACTTGCCGTCGCGCTCGAAAACATCTTACATCCAAGAGATTTTGCGAACCTTAGGCAATACCACGCCTAGCAATGCGACCGGCACTGGACTTGCACTGAACCACATTGCAGAACGCATTTCGCGGCGCGGTTTGGTGATTATTCTCAGCGACTTTTTTGATGACGTGCAAACTATCGCAACTGCGCTCAAACGCTTTCGCCACAACAATCACGAAGTCTTGGCGTTTCAAATCCTCGACCCCAGAGAACGTGATTTTAACTTCGGTCTGGATGCTGTTTTCCGCGATATGGAAAGCGGCGAAGAACTGACGACGCAGCCGTATCAAATCAAGCAATCTTACGCAGAAGCCCTTCAAACCTTCACCGAAACGCTCAAAATGACCTGCCGCGAGCGAAACATAGACTATGCCCTTTTGGACACCGCAGAACCCTTCGATACCGCCCTTGTGCAGTATTTAGCCAAACGCCAAAAAATTCAGGGATAAATGGCAATGGGGAAAACGAGGGTAAATGAGCGCACAACGAAACATTCCCATAACTTCCTGAAAACAAAACTGCTACAAACAATAATGGCACAGACAAGAGTGCCTGTGCCATTATCGCTATTCGTCTCGCTTTTTCTACCTTTTTTGCTTATTTCCCGCTTGTCGGCGTTTGTACTTCTATGCGCACAAGGCGGTTGTACATTCTGCCGTCTGGCGATTGATTCTCGTGTATCGTCGTCGGACCAACGGCAGTGATTTTCGCTTTTGTTGTGCCGAGTGCTTTGGCAACGAAATCAGCGCGTTTTTGGGCGAGTTGCTTGTTTTGTGCGGCATCGCCTGTGTTGTCGGTGTACGCGCTGATAAAGACGTTTGCTTCTGGTTTCAGCTTTGCTTTAAGGTCGGTCAAGGTTTTTGTATTGGTTTCGTCCACGCTCGGATTCATGCCGCCACCAAAGCCTAAAATGTCATAGACATCAATACGCTTATCGCCTTTTGCGTCGAGTTCTTTTTTCTGCACGTTAATCTGCTCTACAGGCACGGAAACAAGCGGCGCGTCGGCGTTTTTGTTGTTGATATCGGTCATGGTAAGCTGTACCGTCATGTCCTGCCCTGAAGGTGGTACGGTTGCTGGCTCTTGGTCCAGTTTCCAGTCAAGCTGCGGGTCATATTTGTTTGTGCCGCTAAATTCTTTCAATGTAACGGATTCGTCATCATTAAACTGCGTAGCTTCCACATTCCATTGCTTCAAACCCGCACCAGCATTGATTTCAATACCAAAGCGCAGCGTTGGGGGATTCGGAATACGTGCAATTTGGTCGCTGACAACGGGCGCGAAAATTTCTGGTAAATTTGAGGAAATATCCACGCGGCGATTTTCGGCGGCTCCGTTTGCATCGGCACTATTGGCGGGGCTTTCTGGCAAATCACGCTTTTGGATAATCACACGTTTTGCCGGAATTTTCCAGACATCTTGCAAATAATCGCTGATAGCTTGAGCGCGTTGTTCAGAGAGTTTTTGATTGCCCGCTTCTGGTCCAACGTTCGCATTGCAACCCGTCAGAAACAGTACGGCTGCTGGGTTTTCCTCCATGCGTTTGCCAACAACGTTCAAAATTTGACGATACACATCCAAATTCCCTTTGCCACCAAGGTCGGCGAGCTTGAAGGAGCCTCGGTCGGCAGCTTTCAAGCGGCGATACCGCGTCGGCAAGGTGAAGGAATTTTCCTCAAAAAAGACCGTCGGCAATATCGGTTGCGTCAGCGACTTGCGGAACTGCTCCACCACGAGTTTCGGGTTTGGAATTTCCCGCCCGTCGGCATCTACACCCACAACTTTTGTGATACTAACGCTAATACCGACCTTCTTCAATTCCGCCACTTTTGCGGTAATCGCTTTGTTGATAGAATCCACCTGCTGCAAGCGTTTTGCATTTTGCTGGCGTTCCACTGTAATTGCGCTGTCCAGCTTTTTGATTTGCTTAATCGTTTCTTGCAAGGCTGGCGTAAGCTCTGGGCGGATAGTGCGATACGGTGAATAACGAAGCGAGAGACCTGCGCGGAGGTTGTTGAATGTCCATGAGCCTACGCTTCTCGTATTTGTGCCAGGGCTGGTTTGCACAACACGAACAAGATTAGTGATGGTATCTCTTGTTGGGCTTACGGGGGTTGACAATGCACCGAGCGGCAATGCTCCAAACATGAAAAAGGCTTCTGGTACGATCATCCACTTACCATTCGCATCCAAAGGAATTTCATAGCTGATTCCCGCTACTGCTGCAAGGTTGAGAGGATTTAATGATGCAATGATGTTCCCAGTCGTAGAATTACGTGTACTAGAGACGCGACCAGTCTTTTCATCATAAAAATTCACAGTATCAGTTGCCAAACGTTCGACGGATGAGAATTGTCCATTGAAGTAATAATTTGCCCGAAGACCAAGATAAATAGAGAGAGCATCTAACGGGCGATAGGTGAGCATTGGCTCAAAAGCAATAGCTTGTAGAGTGATGTCTTTACTATGTTCAATGGGCACTTCTTCGGCGCGGTTTGCTCGAGTAATCGCTAAAAGCTGCTCAGTTTTTGATAAGCGGACACCATAATCGGTATAACTCAAACGCAGTGCCAATCCTAGACGATTCTGGATTTGTGGCATTTGAAACGGTGTTTCAAACAATGCTCCCGCATACCAACGTAAGTTTTGTTCGGAAAAACCGTAAAATGTACCGCAGCACGTTGGGAAAGGCTGAAAGTAAGTAAAATTAGCATCGTGCCAGTTCCAATTATGCCCACCAAAAATACCATAGCGCAGAAACAAAGGTTTATCCGCATCGGCGGTGAGGTCGTCGAAGTTGATGCGCGATGTTGTGCTGGTATCGGTTTGCGCGAAGAGAGATGGAGTACGTGTGGTGGTGGTACTTATTGCCACAAGTGCGCACAGTACCGTAAGGACACGAAGAACACGTGAAGTCATACGATTCAGCCCTTTGAAAATGAAGAAAGTAAAAATCACAAGAAAAGTGGATTTGGGTGGCATCACCAAGAACAGAGCGGACAATGCTGCCAAATATATTGCGAACTATTTTGAGTGCGACAAAATAAAAAAAAACTACGCACAAAAAAAGTTTCCGCGCACGTGTTGAGAAAAATACCATGATTTTACGACGATTTTATGTTGAATCGCTGTAATTTTGAAAGAGAGTGCGATACTTTCCAAAAGGTAAGAACCTCACATCGCCCTCAAACTTCAACCCTCATCCCCCAGATTTCATCCTTCAAAGCTATGGCAAAGCAAGCAGGCAGCGACTACGAGCAATTTGTCCCCGCAAACCGCGCAGAATGGCGATTGTGGCTGGAGCAGTTCCATACGGAAAAGCAGGGAATTTGGCTTGTGTATTTCAAAAAAGAGAGCGGAAAGCCGCGTGTTTCCTACGATGATGCCGTTGAGGAAGCCTTATGCTTTGGGTGGATTGATAGCGTCGTCCGTACGCTCGACGAAGCCAGCTACCAACAGCTTTTCACGCCGCGTAAAAAATCCAGTAACTGGTCGCGTCTCAACAAAGAGCGTGTCCAACGTCTCACAGAGCAAGGTTTGATGCGCGAAGCAGGACAACGCATGATAGACATTGCCAAAGCAAGCGGCAAATGGGATGCGCTGAACGATGTGGAAAATCTCACTGTGCCAGACGATTTACAAGCTCTCTTCGATGAAAACCCAGATGCAATGCGGCATTGGGACGATTTTTCTCGCTCGGTGAAGCGCGGCATTTTGGAGTGGATTCTGAACGCAAAACGCCCCGAAACCCGCTTGAAACGTCTGCACGAGACCGTGCGCATGGCAGCAAAAAACTTGCGGGTAATTTTTGACAAAGAATAAATGATGCGAACTGGCACTCTGTACGTCGCGATATTTCATTTGCATTACTGAATCATCTCCCAGAGGGCGAGGGGTTGGTGGAGACTAGCTCTGAAGCCCTCTCCCTCTGGGAGCCAACAAGGGTAGGTATTGCTGCAAAGTGCATAAAATCTAGTGTTTTGCAGAGTCATATCGCAAACACGAAAACAAGATTGTACGCGAGGTGTGAGGGTCTCAATTCTTACTCAAGGGTCTCAATTCTGCTTATAGTGAAGGAAGTGAGAGCCTGACGACGAAGTCAGACCCTCACACAGAACACCAGTGTTCATGAGGCTTCCGTAATACCTACCCTTATTAGCTCCCTCTGGGAGAGGGTTGAGTGAGGGTCTTTTGCGTAAGGTGAGTTACCAAAGCACTAGATTTTCACGGAGCAGTATTCTTTGTTCTGTCAGGATAATTCCTGTATGCGTTGCCGAAAATATCCTTGTTCAATGGCGGATTGCGTCAGCTTTTGTGCGCGTTCAAAGGATTCTCGTGCAGATGCGGCATTCCCACTGCGTTTCAAGAATTCACCGCGTGTAGCATGGTATAGATACACCTTCCCCAATGCGGCTTCTAGTGCCGACAACTCCTGCAATGCTCGTTCCTCGCCGTACAAATAGGAGCGCACTATCACGCGATTGAGCTGTGCAATGGGACTAGGAGCAAGTGCGAGCAGGACGGAGTAGAGCTTTTCAATCTCGCGCCAATCAATCGCCTCAAAGGACGGAGCAAGCGCGTAATGAGCCGCTATGCCCGCTTCCAAGTGATAACGTGAAATTTCTTCGCCTTGCGCAGAAGCCGCTAAAAACCGTGTTCCTTCCGCAATTTTCGTACCATTCCAGAGCGACGCATGCTGTTTTGATAAAATAACTAATTCGCCACTTTCTTTCAATCGCGCATCAAATCTGGAGGATTGGAAGAGCATGAGTGCGAACAGTGCATTTGTTGAAGGGGAATTGGTGAGCGGATGTTCCGTCAGAAAGCGGCATAAACGCTGGGCTTCATCGCAAACATCGTGGCGAATAAGTAAATCTGGATGCGAAGAATTATAGCCTTCATTGAACAGAAGATAAATCATCTGTAACACAGCATTCATACGGCTTGGAAGCTCGCTTTCGCGTGGAAATTCCACTGCAATATTGCTTTCTCGCACGCGCTCCTTTGCCCGATAAAGACGCTTTTCAATCGTATCTTTGCCCGTCAAAAAAGCATTGGCAATCTCTTGAACGCTCAGTCCGCATAAGGTTTTGAGGGCAAGTGTGATTTGCATTTCCTCAGAAAGTGCGGGATGACAGCATGCAAAGAGCATTTGCAGCGTACTGTCTTCGATGGTTTTCGTGGTAAAGACTTCTTCTAAAGCCCGTGATTGGTCGTCTTCAAGGTCTTGCTCGGTGAGATACGTGATTTCACCTTGCATGGAGGTAAAATGTTGCTTGCGCCGCACATAATCTAAGGCTTTGTTCTTCGCCACGCGGTACAGCCATGCCGTCGGATTCGCCGGAACGCCGCGTTGCCAGTGCTGCAAGGCGGCAATCATTGTCTCTTGGACAATATCTTCAGCAATCTGCACATTGCGAAAGCCAAAGTGTTTTGTGAGGGTAGCAGTCATTTTCCCCGCTTCATGGCGGAAGAGGTGCGCTGTGAGTGTGTCGTGGTGCGGTGTTTGTGCTTCGGTCATGGTGAGTATTTTTAAACAAGATTCAGCAAATCGCTTTACTTCGAGCGGAGAAGCCGCATTTGGAGCAGCGAAAAACAAAGAATAATCGCAAAAACAATGTAGGCAAGCGCGGAGGCGTAGCCCATATCGAACTTATCAAAAGCGTGTTGGTACACAAGGTAAATAAGCGTCGAAGTGCTGCCAAGCGGACCGCCACGCGTCATAATATAAATTTCGACAAAAATTTGAAACGAGCGAATGGTATTGATAACCAGCACAAATAGGAGCGTTGGGCGCATAAGCGGCAACGTGATGCGCCAAAATGTTGCCCACGCATTCGCGCCCGCAAGCTCGGCTGCTTCGTACATATCGCGGGGAATCGTTTGCAAAGCAGCGAGGAAAATCACCATATAATAGCCAGTCGCGATGCCGATGTCCATTGCCATGATTGCTGGTAGCGCAGTAGAAAGCTCTTGCAACAAGCCGCGTGCAGGGAAGGGAATACCAAGCATGGTGCATAAACTCGCAATGTAGCCATTGGCAGCATACAAGCGCGAAAAGACGAGCGCGAGGACAATAAGCGACGTAACCGAAGGCAGGAAAAATGCAGCGCGAAAAAAGCCCTGCAAACGAGGAATACTGCTCACTCCAACCGCCAACACCAGCGCAAATACAGTGGTGAGGGGAATCGTCCCTGCGCTGAAAATTGCCGTATTTTTCAGTGCTAACCAGAAGAAGCTATCGTGGAGGATGTGCGCGTAGTTCTGAAGCCCTATCCACGTGGTTTCATTGCGCAAGGTTTCGTATTTGGTGAAACTGAGATAGAGCGCGTAGGCAAGCGGATACACCCAAAAAACACTGAGAACAATTACCCAAGGAGCTAGGAATAACGCTGTGTTCAGGTGCTGCCCGCGTTGGGCATTCTTCCAAATATTTCCCCAAAGAGTTCCCAAAAGAGTTCCCAAAAAACTCGGTGGCGTTTGGCGTGGAGCAGGCGAAGGAGAAGGATTCATCGAATTCGCCTCACTTTTTGAAATGCTCTTGATAAAGCGGTTGCCGTGCGCGGAATTGTGCGCTAATCACGGGTGCGACAAAGGGAAGAAGCCACAACGGCGTGCGGTATTCTATATCATCAACAATCACCGAACCGCCATTTTCAGCAGCAATGATGCGGTGTGTGTGCCGCCAAAAGCGAAGGAAAAATGGCAGCTCAATTCCTTCATCAACAAAAAAGTATTCGTCGGTGTACGTAGCGTGTCCTTGCACCTTGCCAGAACGCACAATACGGCTTATCCAGCGTTCTTTGCGCTTCAAAATGGGAACAGTCATTTCGATATGCACCTCGTCGCCTGTGGCACAGCCATCAAAACGCTGTATGGTAACGGGAGGATTGACGGGAGTGAGTTTTTTGAACAACTCGAAATCAAATCCAGCAAAAACTTCCTCGAAGGATTTCTCAACGCTTGTGTGGATGGTAAGGCGCATGAAATGTGGTGTTGTAGTGTTGTGAGATACTGCTTTTGTTGTAAAAAATCTTACGAAATATTTGCGGTATTCATTTCGTCAATATCCAAACCATCAATATCTGCTTTGAAGAACACGGCGGAATGTACTGCCATATCGTGCAATGCCTGATGCGACGCGCCGAGTGTGAGCAAAAAGCCACAGCTAATCATAAAACCCCAAATAGAGCCAATCGTGGACAGAAAAGGAATCAGCACAAAAAGATAGCCGCCAAACTTCACCCACCACCGCCTCAAAAGCAGACTCCGTGAGGCTCGCTCGGCGGTGTCGGTGGCAATACGCAAGCCCATAAGCCGCTTTCCGACTGATGCGCCTGTGAAAAGCTCCAACAGACTATACAGCAGCGTCATAATGCTATTCGCAATAAGCAGCACCGTGTAAGTTTCTTCGGGCATGCCGAAGAGCTGTGCGGAGGAGCTACGTGCATTATTTGCAGCGTCGTCGTCATTATCGTTTGCGTCATCGGAGTTTTCGCTGAAAATGCTAAACTCCGTAGAATCGCCCTCTGGTTTGACGAGATGCAGTATCGTCGAACCCAGACTGAGAGCCATTCCCAGCGCAAGAATACTGACGAGAAGATTGTCCAGCATTGCGGCAAGAAATCGTCGCGCAAAACCGACGCGCTCCGGCATGGGAGCTTCATTGTAAGGATAGAAGTGGAGTGCCATTGGGGAGAGTACAGTTTTTAATTTGTCGTGGGAATAATATCGCGCAAAAGCTGTTTCATGCGCTTGTATGTCGCTTGCATTTTGTCTTGCGGCGTGTACGTGGAAAAAACACCGATAACATTGCGACGCACGTCAATCCAAGGACTGAAGCCGAATCTACCTTGCGAATTCAGTTCAATGAGTTCCACTGTTGCTGAGGTGGTCTGTGGCGGCGCAAGCGTTGGAACAAGCGTTGGTGAGCTTTGTGTGCTATTGGGGCTTGAAAATGCTGTTGAAATACCCGTTGGAAGGCTCGCACACACACGCCACACACCCAAACCGTAATTTGCAATTTCGCTGGTTTGCGTCAGAGTGGCGGAAGTGGATTGCAACCGGCGCAGCACTGGCACGCGACCGGCTTGGTTGCTGTGCATTTCGGTAATTGCTGTTTCCGAGAGAATACGTTTTCCCTGCCACACGCCTTTATTCATCAGCATTTGGAGGAATCGCGCATATTCGCGAGCCGAGGATTTCGCGCCACCTGCGAGCAAAGGATTTTGCGTTTTGCCAAGTCCATAAAAGCTCGTATGCACCATTCCAAGCGGCTGCGCGAGGCGTTCCTGAAATAATTCTTCAAACGATTTCTCGCCAACAATTTCAAGAATACGTCCCCCAAGCTGCATGGATGCGCCTCCGTAGGCAAAACGCGTTCCGGGCGTGTATTGAAGCCGCTCGGTGGAAATGCGATAGGCAGCATCTTTCATGGGAATCTTCATATCCCGCATCACGGCTATCTCGCCCGCGTAGCCCGATGTGTGCGCGAAAAGCTGCTGCACGGTAATTCCCGCTTTTGTTCCCACGAGGTATTGTAAATACTTGCTTGCGGGGTCGCGAAGGGCGAGCTTGCCTTCATCGACAAATGTCATCAAAAGCGCACCAGCAAGCCACTTTGAGGCAGAAGCAACGGGAATAACGGTATCGGCGTTCATGGTGCCAAAATTCTTTTCATAAATCACACGCCCATTTTGCATGAGAAGCACGCTGCATCCGCCATCGAAATTCTTCAAAGAATCGCGCAAAAGCTGCTCAACGGGCGTAAAATCGTATGCGTGAAAAGCCGCGCTCGTAGGCGATGATTGGGAATGCAGTCCATGTTGCTGCTGGCTCAAGGCTTGATTCCACGCCACAACCGACCACCCCACAAGGGCGCATGTTCGCCGCACGGCAGAGGAGACAAGGTTTTTCAATACTTCTGGGATGTGCATTTATGATACAAAAAACGTAAAACTCACTCTTTGTGCCTTCAAAAATAATGCTGCAATTCTTGAATGACACAATGATTATTGGAACGCGGATGAAGCCCAGACTATCAGGATGTTGAGGACTTTTTCCATCCTCACAATCCTTATAGTCCTCAAATCCGCGTTCCTTGTTCACATCTTCCATTATTGCTGCGTAATGTAAGAATCATGTACGTAGGTTGCGGTTTTAAGATTACTCTGAAATACTGTATTGCTCAACTTTCTCTGCCGTTGGAGCCATGCGCTTAATCACCACAACGGTTTTATCATCCGAATAGCGATGCTCGGCTCCGGCAGAGAATTTCTGGGCATCTTCAATGCACTGATAGGCAATCTCGCGAGCGGTAGCACGGTGCATCTTGCGTAAGATAGATTTTAAGCGGTTTTCACCGAACAGTTTTCCAGCTTTATTTTGAGCTTCAATAATACCGTCGGTGTAGAGGAGAAGAATGTCGCCGTGAGCCATGTTCACATTTTCCACGCGAAAACGCTGGTCGGGCGACACGCCAAGCATACTCCCCGTCGAGGGAAGATAGTAAAAATCCCGCGTTTTTGCGCGATACAGAATCGGGCTGCAATGCCCAGCATTTGCAAAGAGCAACAAACCTTGGTCGGAAGAGGTGAGTTCGCAATAGAACAAGGTTACAAAACGCTCGTAGGGAAAGGTTTCGTAAATAAGCGTATTCAAGCGGGCAATAAGCGAGGCAATTTTAATATCAAACCCAATACCCATGCGTATTGCGCCAGAAACAAAGAGTGCTTGAATCGCAGCAGCCATGCCCTTGCTGGAGGCATCGCTAATCAAAATGCTGAGGCGGTCTTCGTAGCTATTCGGCGGACGCAGATAATCGAAGTAATCGCCACCCACGATGCGGTCTGGGATGGAAATGCCAAACACATGATAATCATGGAAAATCGTCTCGTGGTCGGGGAGAAGGCTTTTCTGGATTTCCCACGCTTGGTTGAGGTCTTTTTCAATCACTAAGTGGCGTTTTTGCTGCTCCAAATCGCGCAGACGAATTTCCACCGCGCTACCGATAATGTTAATCATATCGAAAAACTTATCGCTGATTTTCGGCGCATTGAAGGCAAGAGCGTATTTGTAATACTTCTGGTTGCCGCGTTTCACAAGGTCGCCTACGCCTGTGGCGGAATAGAGCTTAATCCCGCTTTGAATCAGCACTTCATCGGTTTCATAGTTCATGATGGTACGCTTCAAGGGCAATTGCATGAACATTGGATAATCCTCAACCGAAACAGTATAATTCATTGGCACGGGGTCGAGCGAACCGTACTGGTAGCGCATGGTGTAGGCGTTTTGCTCATTGTCCAACTCCCAAATACGCCCGCCTGAAATTTCAATATCGGCGCGGTCCACAATCTCCCGCATCACCGAGCTGAGAAGCTCCAATTGATTGGAATATTTCGCCGAAGCAAGTTTATCAACAATGCGATAAATCTGCTTCTGTGTCATTACTTGCGCTGTTTGACGTGCCATAGTAGTTATTATGCGGTGTTCAAGGGATGATGAAAGCAGAATCCTTCCCCTCACCCAACCCTCTCCCAAAAGGAGAGGGCTTCAGAAATATTTGATTTTCTTTGTCCTTGCTCCTTCTCCTCTTGGGAGAAGGTGGGGGATGAGGGCAAAATGGGTGAGTGTCTCTAAAGTTCACGTTACAACAACCCCGCCTTCACAAGCGCAGTGCGGAGCTTTTCTTTATTCGCCGACTGCATGGGAACAAGCGGCAAGCGGTATTGCTCTTCGATAATGCCCATCATATTCAACGCCGCTTTTACGGGTAAGGGATTGGATTCGATAAAGTTTAATTTCATCAATTCCAAAAAGCGATATTGAAGCGAGCGAGCGAGGGCGAAATCTCCCGCACGTGCCGCACGTACAAGGTCGCTAAAGCCGCGAGGTGCGTAATTGCTGAACACAGAAATAACGCCTTGACCGCCCGCCGCAATGAGCGGCAGTGTGAGCGAATCGTCGCCAGACAGCACCGCTACGCCTTCGGGAGCGGATGCGATAATTTCCATCATTTGGTCGAGATTGCCAGAGGCTTCTTTTGTGGCAACAATATTCGGACATGCCTCCATAATTGCAAGCTGCGATTCCGCGCCAACATTCGAGCCAGTGCGTCCGGGAACATTGTACAAAATGACGGGAAAATCTGGTGCGCCATCGGCAACGGCTTGGTAATGTGCCATCAAGCCCGCATGAGTTGGTTTGTTGTAGTACGGCGTAACGACGAGTGCGCCGTCTGCGCCCAGTTCTTGAGCATATTTTGTGTAGCGAGCGGCTTCGCGGGTACTATTTGAGCCAGTGCCAGCAATTACTTTCACATTCTTACCCGATTCTTTTACTTTTTCGACCACAAACCGAATAACAGAGCGGTCTTCTTCTTCGGTCATGGTCGCGCTTTCGCCCGTAGAGCCACATGCGATGAGGAATTCTACGCCGCCATCGAGTTGAAAAGTAATAAGACGAGCAAACGCATCGAAATCAATGGAAGTATCAGGTCGGAAGGGCGTTACCAATGCCGTTCCTGTGCCAACAAATGGGCAGTTTCGCATGAAAATTTCCCTTACAATAAATACAAAAGTTGAAACAAAAAATTGAAACAGAGTTGAAAAAAATTGAACAGAAAATGAACAAAAATGATTTTTGAAGAATCACAAAGGTACGGCTTTTTCAGGAAATTCTCCGTGCAAATTTTTAACAGGCTCGCCCGTCATCGCGTGGTGGGAGAGAAGCAGTGCGGAAGCAGGATTTCTCGAAAGGAAAGGTGAGTACAGACAGGATTCTGTGGAAGACGCATAAAATCTTATGTTGGCAGGTATCATCAATGCAGAAAGCCACCGAATTTGCTCAAGAAGAGAGTATAGTATTCTTGAATTCAGCAGCAATAATGAACAATGTAAGCAAAGAACACGGATTTGAGGATTACAAGGATTGCAAGGATGGTAAGAATGGAAAAAAGTCCTCAACATCCTGATAGTCTGGGCTTCATCTGCGTTCCAATAATCGTTGCGTACTTCAAGAATCACGTATTCAGTGTCCTCTATTTTTCCGCTTTCCCGCCTTTTATCAAATACCACAAGCCTAATACAAGTTCACCTAATGCCATCGGTGCGCTCAGAACCGCTTCAACACTAGGCTTGTAGAAAGCATAGTTTGGAATAATGAGCGCAGCAATGCTTGTTCCAATATAGCATAGCGCAGCAAACATGGCAAGAAAACCCAGTATTTTTGGAATGTTTCCAGCAGTTGCAACAATATATCCAACCAACAACAAATGCACGCCAAACAGCACCAAAGCCAGTGACCATGCGTCATTGAAGGTAGTGAGTCGTTGGTGAATTTGCACCGCATTCGCGGCATGTTCCGATAATGGCAATACGCTGAGAAGAAACGAAAGTAATGCCGCAAACGTGGCTGCAAATGCTACACGAAACCATGCCGAAAGCTGCGCCAATCCTTCGTTTGCATCTCGTAACAGATGGTACAATCCCCATGCGCAAAGAATATCGCAAACAATTACGCCAAGAAAACTCAGAATACCTGCACGAAACAGCATTGATGAGCTTTGTAGCTTGGCAAAGGTTGCCGCAGCATCATTCGGAATAAGAATCGAATTGAATACAAACCCATAACTGAAGCCACCTCCAGCCGCCATCAGCACAATAGTGATACCCACCGTAAGCGCGAATACACGCTGGGAGAGATGAGTGCGAGAATCCTTCAACATTGTTTTTTGGTGAAAATGGTACAAACCTTTATTTTATCACGCAAATCTAGCACAAAGTTTTGCGACATCCATTGACGAAAGATAAGAAATGCCCTCTCTGACCAATGACCAAACAACCAATGCACCAATGACTCATTCCCCAATGACCATTCACCAACACCCGCTTATCCGCTACTTTGCAGCAATCACGCCGCTTACAAGCGAAGAAGCGGAAGCGATTTACCACAGTATGGTTCTGCGCACCTATCCGAAAGACCATACGTTGCTTCGCGCTGGCGACGTGGCGGTGGAGAGCTATTTTGTGCTAAAAGGCTGTATTCGTCAGTATTCCATGCTGGATGGCGTTGAAAAAATCAATGCTTTTTTCACCGAAAATGATTGGGTGCTGTCCTTGAATAGTCTGGATGCACCCAGCTACGCACCGCACTACTGGACGTGTTGCGAAGAAACCACGCTTGTTCTCGGCAATGACAATGGCGCAAATGCTCTCTTTGCACAATTCCCAAAGTTTGAAATGATTGCCCGAAAAATCTTGGAAAATACTCTCTTTCAGCAGCAGCACACAATGGCGCGATACAGCACCGAAAGCCCCGAAGAGCGTTACCAGAACTTGCTTTCAGCGCGTCCAGATTTATTCCAACGCTTGCCACAGTACCAGATTGCAAGCTACATCGGCGTTCAGCCAGAATCCTTGAGCAGAATTCGCAAGCGATTACACGAGCGGAAGAATGTTCGTTAAAGCAAGTATTTACACAGCTTTCACGGGAGAATGAAGCACAGAAGCAGGAACGCCTTTCACCAACAGCCACATCCCTAACGCAATTTCACACAAGCCGCCCGGCACAGCGCACATCACGCCGACAGCAATGCCGAAGCATTCCAACACAGCACCAACAAGCAGAACCACATAGCCTGCAAGCAGCATGAGTGCAAGCGGCGCGGGGACAACGCGTGCAGCGCGAAGCACGTGACAAAAACCAATACTGCCGAGCGCGAGTGCCATCATTCCTACTTGATACGACCAATAATTTACCTTTTGCAAGAGAAGCGAAAGCGTGTGCAAATGCAGGAAATACGCTTCTTTCGAGGATAATTGCTCCGCTCCAGCAAACGAATATCTCCCATAGTTTGCGTATTCCTCGCTCAGGAAAAGAATCGCCAATAGCGCAACAATGCCCACTGCCGTAAACACTGCTTCAACACTGCGCCCAACGACATAACTTATTCCTGCAAAACTATTCCATTTCGATAGAAGCGGAAAAAATAATATTCCGAGCAACGCCACTGCAACCGAGTTCGCCAGCATGAGCAATGCGCCCACAATGTATTGAATTTTACCAGCCTGAAGAGCCGATAAATACTGGCTTATAGCCTGTATTCCGTTTTGTCCTGTGCTTGGAGTTGAGCTTTGTAAAAGTGCGTCCATGAGCGCGTTTCCGCCGCCATACGCAAAAAAGACGATAAGAAATAAAAAGCCGCAAAGCCTCGCCGTTGCTTGGGTAAAGGGCATATTGCCTCTGAGGAATTATTGGTACATTGGTTGGTGAATTTGTGATGATACAAAATTACACCACAGGAGAAGCAATGTCATTGACCTCAGTTAAGAAGTGCAAGCAGGATTACTTGGAATACAAAAAAGCCTGAGGAAGCAGTAAGAACGACCTGAATTCACGCGAATATTCACATTAATATTCACGTTGGTATGTACCTCATTTTTCGCACTGAACTATGCTGCAACAGGCTTCCAGCCAAGCTCGGCAGCAAGTGTGTAGCGAGGATGCTCTTGTGGAATAAACACCTTGTTGGGACTATTTTCCACTTGAAAAACGGTGTAGTTTGGCAAAGGAAAATCTATCTGTGTGTGCGTAATTTCGGCTTGAATAATCGGGCGATAGTGTGCTAGAATTTTTGCTGCTCCTTGCAACACCTGATTTTCTGCGCCTTCGGCATCAATTTTCAAAAAATCGAACCGCGTCAGTTTTTCCCACGCGAACAAATCGTCGAGCGCAACAACCAATGACGATAACGCTTGTGCAGAAGCATCGTGCTTCACAAGACTGAATTCGTGCGGCTTTTCAGAATTCATCCAGAACATACTTGTTTCGGTGCGCTCACCTGCACACAGATTACGGATGCGAAGATTGCTAAAACGATTCGCCTGCGCACTTTTAAACAAGACGGCAAGCACATCGGGGAATGGCTCCAAAGCCAGCACTGTTCCTGTTCCTGCAAGATGTTGAGCAGCTTTAATGCTATAAATTCCTGTATTCGCCCCTACATCAATCATCACACTTTCTGGCGCGAGAAATTTCGTAAAATGTTTGTACTCTGGCTCAATTTCATCACGCCAAACGTAGATTCCACGACCACCAAAACCCGCTTTATTCTGCCCGTAAATGATTGCACCATTTGACAATCGTGTTTTCAGAAGTTGTGCGCGTGGACTGAGCGCCACGCGGATTTTGCGCAAAAATTCCATCATTGGTTTATCCGTTATTGGAGGAGAAAGCTGTGAAAAAATATGAAAAAATGGAACAATTCGTCCGGCAGCATAGACACTTCGTAACTCGTCAGGTCTTGGTTTTCCCATCCTACTATTTCTTCATAGGAGAACGGGTTTCATGGTATATGTTCCGCGAAACCTATTTTCGCGAAAAACCCGTTCTACGCTTAGGAAAGTGTAGGACGGTAAGACTGACCAGTTACGACACTTCTTGAATTCAAGCTCTTATCTGTGCCACAAAAACGAGCATTTTGCAAAAGTCTCACCTTAATTCAATGACGGATGCTCAGGCGTTCCCGCAATGATATGATATTCCCCGCCAAGGCTCGCCACCACACGCGACCAGAGGTTTTTATGCGCCTCATCGAACAGAAGTTTTGTGCTAGATTCCGTGAGAATCCATGATTTTTCTGCAATTTCCCCCGCTAATTGCTCTTCACTCCAGCCTGCATAGCCCACAAAGAAGCGGATATCCTCGTTCGTCGCGCCGCCAGAGACAAACATTTCCATGAGCGCGTCAAATTGTCCGCCCCAAAAAATTCCATCGGCAATTTCCAACGCACCCGGAATCACTGTACCAATGCGGTGGACACAATGCAAGGTGTCGTTCTGGCACGGACCGCCCCAGTACAAAGGCGCGTCGAAACCGCGTGTTTCGTCGGGCAAAATGTCAATTAAGGTTTGCTGCAAGGGGCGATTTATCACGTATCCGAGCGTTCCTGAGCTTTCGTGCTGCGCAAGGAATATCACCGACCGCTTGAAATTCGGGTCGGTGAGCGTATGCGCTGCCGCCAAGACTATGCCAGGTGCGGGGTGGAGGTTCATTGCGTGATAGGGTGAATTGTACGGAATGTACGGACTCTATTTTTTCTTTTTCCGACGCTGCGGATGCTTCTGCTCCAAATACACAGGATATTCCGCTTCCGCTTGCCCAAGCTGGATGCGGCGGAGCTTCGGGTGCGCCATTGCGCGGCGCATGGGGCTTAATCGCTCGAAAAAATATACGCCGTTCAAATGGTCTATTTCGTGCTGCATCACGCGGGAAAGCAAGCCGTCTGCTTCCAAGCGGTGTTCCTTCATGTCGAGGTCGTAGAAACGCACTTGAATCCCTGTCGGGCGCGTAACCTTGTCGCGGAAGGTCGGCAAGCTAAGGCAACCTTCTTCAAAATCTTCCTTCTGCTCGGAAAATGCTTCAATGACGGGATTGATAAGCACGAGCGGCGGGGTTTTATGCGCCTTCTTGCCGCTTTTGAGGTCGTCTTCTTCCAAGTCGCCAATGTCTATCACGGTTATCGCGTGTTCGCTGCCGACTTGATTGGCTGCAAGCCCGATTCCATCGGCATTGTTCATGGTTTCAAACAAGTTTTTTACAAAGAGTTTTATCTCGCCGGTCATCTCTGCAACGGGCGTGGATACTTGCTTTAGAATAGGATGGTCGAAGGTGTAGATGGGAAGAATTGCCATAAAAATTGTGCAAAGAGTGAGTATTTATGCGTCTTTCTGGGCGGTGATGATATTCAACAAATCCGCAATATCATTCAAAATAAAATCTGCCACAACGTTCTGATTGCCAAAGGAATCGCCGTAGCGAGCAAATGCGGTCTGCATTCCGACGTTTTTCGCGCCAACCATATCGCGCTCCGCCCAATCGCCGACCATGATTGCGTTTTGCGGCTCTACGCCGAGTTTGGCGAGTGCGGTCAGAAAGGGCTTGGGGCTTGGCTTGCGCTCTTTGGTGTCGTCGAAGGTAACAACAACATCAAAAAAGTGATGAAAATTGATGTACGACAGGCGCAGCCATGCTTCGGGCGTTGGCGCGTCCGAAACAACGGCGAGTTTGATATTACGCTTCATGAGTTCAATCACCGTCGCCGTTGCGTGTGGGTACGGCTTCAAGGATGCCTCACGCGCCCGACGATAGGCAATGATGCCCGCCGAAAGGATTTTGTAATCCACGCGCCCCAATGTTTCCTGCAAAAGCTGGTCGAAGACGCGCTGATACTCAATTCCCTGCTCATTGTAAATACGGTCAATCTGCGATTTTATTTGCTCGAAAGTGAGGTCGAATCCCGCATCAATCATTGCCGTCACTGCCGCATCAATGGCGGTGCGCTTCATTGCCATAAAATCAACGAGCGTATTGTCGAGGTCGAATACAACAGCTTTTATCATACAATTTGGTGAAGAAGTGAGAAAAGACACGTTTGATGCGAAGAAACAAGTATTGATGAGGCTTTCAGGCTCTACTGCACACGGAACGTAAAGGTGATAAACCCAACCATTTCCTTCGTTTCCTGCAAAGGATTGAACTGCCAACGCCGAAGAGCTTCGATAGCTGCTCGCTCCAAGAGCGGGTCACCTTTTTGCATGGGCAGAATCACGCCTACCGTGCCGTTGGGATTCACCGTAAAGCGGATTTTTATTTGCGTAGAAGTGTTCATGCCTGCCGGATATTTGGGCAATTCTTTGTGCAGCACAACGCGATTGCCGCCGCCGCCCCATTCCAAGCCATATCCCTGACCACGTCCCGCACCTGAACCAAAACGTCCTAAACCTTCCGCATCAGGACTGGTGCTGCCTTGCTGCGTCCCGACGCTTGTTTTTTGTGGCGTGGAATTACTTGCAAGTGTCGTACTTTCTTGCTTCGGCGCAGGTTCTTGCTTGGTATTATCTGGTTTTTCGTTATTCGTTTTTTCGGATGCCTTTGCACGCTCTTCTTGAACAGGCTTCGTAAAGCTGGGCTGCGTGTATTCACGCGGCTTTGCGGCTGTTGTTGCGCTGGCGAGTGTCTTAGGCGTGGTGGCAGGAGCCGTGGTTGTCGGAGGAGTTGGCGGTGGTGTGGCTTTCGTGGTCATTTGTGCTGGTGCTTTTGCCGCATCAGCAAGGCTTTGTGCGGGCGCGGGGGCTTTCGTGGCTGTGCCTTCGGTGGACAAATTCCCTTTATTTGCCTCGCTGGAGCCAACAACGCCATACTCCAAAAGCTGAATCGGAATCGTTACGCGCTCTTCGCGGCGGACGTAGGGCGTAATATCTATCACACTTATTCCAATGAGCAAGAGCAGCAAGACCGACATTGCCAGCACCGAACCAGCAATGGTGTGATTCCGCCGCCGCTCGGTATGGTACATCCCCTGCAACTCCCGTTCCAAGCGCACCCGTGCGAGAGAACGCACTTTTACTGGTGCGTCTTCTGCGCTTGTTTCTCCGCTCATTTCGAGGGAGCGATATGCTGCAATGTCTGATTCCATGCGGGTTTGAAGAGGCGATGCCGTTACGTTAAGTGCTTTTCCCTCACCCCAACCCCTCTCCCAGAGGTAGAGGGGCAAGACGTAGAACTAGTTTCCCTCGCCCCTTGGGAGAAGGTCGCTCACAGAGCGGGGTGAGGGCTTAACGTAATGACATTGATTTGAAGAGGTAGTTATCAATCCTTACAATGCAAACGGGTCTTTCGGCGTTGCGCTGGAAACCGCACCACTTGTGCCGCGCAAGGCAGCGAGGTCTTTTTGTGAAAATCCAAAAATGCTTCCGCAAATACCGCCTAAAATATGAGCGAATTGTGAAACATTATCCATTTGGAGCGAGTTATAGATTTCTTTGCCCAGAAACAACACAACAATTATCACGAAAGTAAGCGGGATGCGTCCTTGCTTTAAGTTCGCAAAGGAACTGAGCAATATCATCATAAACACGATGCCGCTCGCACCCATAAGACCAGTCGAGAAGAAGAAATTGTTTAAAAGCGAGGTGATAAGTGCTGTCATTGTAATCATTATGACCATATTCTGCGAACCGTATTTTTCTTCCAAGAGCGGTCCGACAAGCAGAATAATCGTGAAATTGCCAAATAAATGGTCCCAATTCGCATGACCAAAGACGTGCGAGAACAACCGAAAATACGTGCTAAGGTCTGACCACGACAAGCCCGGCTGCGTCGAGAACCAATACGCAAGCGCACCACCAGTCGAATTCGCAGCAACCATGACTGCCGCAGAAATGAGTGTGAAGGTGAGTACCACAGGGGCGTTGTAGTCAAGTTTCATAGCGGTTTGCGGGTTGGTTTTGAGTGGGATTTTTTCGTGAATGGAACGAGTCGGTCATTCGGCAGGGAACGCGGATGAAGCCCAGACTGAGAGGATTTTGAGGACTCTTGCTTTCCTTTCAAACATCTCAATTATCCTCGAAATCCTCTGAATCCTCAAAATCCGCGTTCCCTAATCAAGAACTGACCAAGTTCATTCTAAACATCATTCTTCGTTCAATACTTTCATCACATTCTTTTTCACGCGCTTCCCCTTCGCAAGCTGCTTCCGCACGAGCTTTTGTGCGGCTTTTGGGGTCATGTCATTGTGCCATGTTCCGTCGGGATAGACCATCACCATCGGTCCTTGCTTGCACAAATGATTGCAATGCGTTTTGGTAAGATGAACAGACTTTTGCAAACGCTGCTCTTTTAGCTCGTGTTTGAGCGCGTCGTACACGTCTTCCGCGCCGTTTTTCTTGCACGAAGAACCGAAGCAACACAAAACATGACACGTGATTTTCTCAGCGTTGAGCGACATAGTTCAAGAAAAAAAATGGACAAATATTTCCCAGACATTTTCTCAACTCTATCACGCACCAACAAGATGATATGCGATGTTCAGCAGTTTTGCTTCGTCGAAATGATTTGCTTGAAGCTGCATTCCAAGTGGCAGTCCATTCGTACTTGTTCCCATCGGAAGGCTGATGCCGGGTACGCCCGCGAGATTTGCCGACACAGTAAAAATGTCCTCAAGGTACATTGCAAGCGGGTCGGCGAGCTTTTCACCGAGTTTGAAAGGCGGCGTTGGCGTTGCGGGCATGAGGAATACATCCGCTTCAGCAAACATTGCTTTGTAATCGTTGTAGATGAGGCGGCGTACTTTCAATGCCTTCGTGTAATAGGCATCGTAGTAGCCCGATGACAACACGTAATTGCCAATCATAATCCGCCGACGAACCTCGCTGCCGAAGCCTTGCGAGCGCGTTGCGGTTGTTACTTCGCCGTCTGCGCCGATTTTTCGCGCACCGTAGCGCACACCGTCGTAGCGAGAGAGATTCGATGCGGCTTCTGCGGTGGCAATGATGTAGTACGTCGGAATAAGTGCCGACATATACTTCATTTCATGCGAAACAACCTTCGCGCCCAGCGTTTTCAAGCGTTCCAGCGTTGCGTGATAGACGTTTAGCACATCTTCCGAGCAGCCTTGCAACTGCGATTCAGGCAAGACAGCAACCGTAAACGAGGCGGGAAGCGGGTTCTTGAGCGATTGTACAGTATTGTGTGGCTCGTAGTGTGCGCTTGTTGCGTCGTGGTCGTCGAAACCGCTTACGGCATCGTAGAGACGCGCTGTGTCTTCGACGCTTGTGCCAAATTGCCCGATTTGGTCCAGCGACGAACCATACGCAACCAAGCCGTAGCGCGACACCCGCCCGTAGGTAGGTTTCATACCAACAACGCCGCAAAATGCCGCCGGAGTACGCACAGAACCGCCCGTATCCGAGCCAAGCGCAGTGTGGCACATTTTCGCCGCAACAGCCGCCGCAGAACCGCCTGAGGAGCCACCTGGCACATATTCCTGATTCACAGGATTTTTTACTGCACCAAAGGCAGAATTTTCATTCGATGAACCCATTGCAAATTCATCCAAATTCGCTTTGCCAACAATCACCGCGCCCGCCGCTTTCAAGCGTTGAACGGCGGTTGCATCATAGACGGGAACGAAGTTTTCCAGAATTTTTGAGCCACACGTCGTGCGCGTTCCTTTGGTAGAAATATTATCCTTCACAGCAACAACCATGCCCTCAAGCGGTCGTGCGGTGCCGTTTTGAAAGCGTTGGTCGCTCTCCGAAGCTGCCGCACGGGCTTCATCGGCAGAAGTGCTGAGAAGCGCGTTAATACTGGGGTTTACGGCATCAATCGTTGAAAGGAATGTTTCCAAAGTTTTGGCGCACGTGGTGGTGTTTGCTTCGCGCTCGGTGCGGAATTGCGTGTAGGAAGTGTTCATCAAATTCGGTAAGGTAAAAGATAGTGAAAGCTGCTGAAATCTATTGCGCCACCGAGCCTTCTGGCGGGCGAATCTGCATCATTGGTGTTGTTGCCTCTGGCTCTACTACTGTGCTTTGTGCTTCGGAAGCGGGCGGTTGAATTGGCTCAAGCGTGTGATGAATGACGGATTTAGGTTTGTCAATATCATCCACGCTTTTGATTTCCTTTTGTACATCCTGCACAGTTTCTTCAATTTCATCGGAAATGGCGTTCAAATTACGCTGAAAATCGGTCTGCGCACGGCGTATGTGCGCCATTCCTTTGCCGAAAGAACGCGCTAATTCGGGCAATTTGCTTGGTCCGAAGAGCAGCAACACTGCCATCAAAATGAGTAAAAGTTCACCGCCGCCAACGTCGAACATAGTTTTTTAAGAAGAGGAAAGTTATGCTGTTTAAATTTTTTGTCGTCTGTGCTATGAAAAATCACACATTACGTGGCACAGATATTCTTGTCTGTGAGTGTTAGCGCGGGTTTCAGAGGATAAACACAGACAAGAATGTCTGTGCCACTAAGTGATTTTGGACATTCCGTAATGTTCTTACGCTTGTTTTTTCTCATCTTCCTCAACGGTCGCTGCTTTCTTGAACTCCTTTACGCCAGAGCCGAGACCTTTCATCAGGTCGGGAATCTTTTTCGCGCCGAAAAGAAGCACAAGCACAACAGCAATAATGAGGATTTCAGGTGTTCCTAAGCCAAACATAGTAGTATTCTAAAAAGTGAAAAAAGTGTTTCTGGGAAAATATCACCAAGCGTGGAAAAGTTACGCTTCTGCTTCCTCTGCCGCAGCATTCGCGGGTGTTTTGTCGGGTGCTGCGCCCGTGGCGAGACGCGCTTTTACGTCGCCTTCGAGATTGGCAAGAAGTTTTGGATTTTCCTTCAAAATCGCTCGCATTGCATCGCGTCCTTGTGTCCGCTCATCGCGGTAGCTAAACCATGAGCCGCTTTTGGCAATAATTTTGTATTCGAGCGCGAGGTCAATCATATCGCCGAGTTTGGAGATGCCTTCATTGTACATAATGTCGAATTCAACTTCCTTGAATGGCGGTGAAACCTTGTTTTTCACCACTTTCACCTTCACGCGATTGCCCACCGTTTGGTCGCCTTCTTTGATAACTTCTTTGCGGCGAATGTCCATACGCACCGAAGCATAGAATTTAAGCGCGTTTCCGCCCGTTGTAACTTCGGGATTGCCATAGACAACACCAATCTTCGAGCGCAATTGATTCGTGAAAATAACCGTCGTTCTGGAGAGACCAATCGCAGCGTTCAGCTTGCGCATTGCTTGCGACATCAGGCGTGCGTGCGAACCCATCTGCGCGTCGCCCATATCACCTTCAATTTCCACACGCGGCGTAAGCGCGGCAACCGAATCAATCACCACCACATCAATCGCATTCGAGCGTACGAGCGTTTCGACGATTTCCAATGCTTGCTCACCAAACTCTGGTTGTGCAAGCAACAAATTGTTCAAATCCACACCCAAGCGTTTTGCGTATTGCACATCAAGTGCGTGTTCAGTATCAACAAACGCCGCAACACCGCCCGCTTTCTGCGCTTCCGCGATAACGTGCAAACACACCGTCGTTTTTCCCGACGATTCTGGTCCGTAGATTTCAATAATCCGACCACGCGGCACTCCGCCAATACCAATCGCGTTATCCAGCGAAATACAGCCCGTTGAGATACAATCAATAGCATGAACAGTTTTTTCGCTCAGGCGCATAATCGCGCCTTTTCCATGGTCTTTTTCAATTTGGTCCATTGCCGCTTTGAGTGCCTTATCGCGTGCTTCTTTCATCGCGCCTGATGGTCCAGACGCATCAACTTTTTCTTTTGGTTCTTTTTCTTTGGGTGCTTTTGCTTCAGCCATGGTGGTAAGTGCTTGGAGATTAAACAATATGAATTACGAAGGCATCGAATTTTGTAGGTAATGAGGCTAGGTAATGAGGCAGTAATTCTTTGGACGCAGATGAAGATGATTGAATGGATAAAGATGATGACAGAACAGTAAACGTCAAGGACAGATTCGGGTGTACGCTCTCACTTTCATCAACTATCTTTATCAATCCAATCATCTTCATCTGCGTCCCCTCTTTGTTGCCGAGACCTAACCAGTTACCTTTTTGTTTTTGATGCAGACGTAACACGCAAGTTAGCATTTGTTTTTTTTTCGGACAAGATTATTCGCGGACAACTTTTCCAGCACAGGCGCGTATAAACGGTAAGCAGCATACATCCAATAAAATCAGCTTTCATTCGTTTATGAACTTGGGAGAAGTCCGTAAAATATCTTTGCTAAGTAACAGGAAGTCCGTACATTTGTGGCTTGCTATTTTTGCATTAAAACTGGATTAACATTTAGCTTTTAATGCGTTATCAATGATGAAAATTTTGTTGAATTGTAGAGTTTCAAACAACCCATGCGCATAACCAAACAGTACACAAACCGCGAAAGCCAGTCGCTCGATAAATATTTACAGGAAATCGGGCGCGTAGAACTTTTAACGGGAGATGAAGAAATTGAAATCGCCAAGCAAATAAAACGCGGTGGCGACGAAGGACAACGAGCAATGGAGCGGCTTACGAAGGCAAACTTACGCTTCGTGGTCTCGGTGGCGAAGCAGTATCAAAATCAAGGTTTGTCGCTCGGCGACCTTATCAATGAAGGAAACTTAGGCTTAATTAAAGCAGCAAAACGCTTCGATGAAACACGCGGCTTCAAGTTTATTTCTTATGCCGTGTGGTGGATTCGGCAATCAATTTTACAGGCTCTTGCCGAGCAATCGCGTATTGTGCGCTTGCCCTTGAACCGCGTTGGTGCATTGAATAAAATTGGTAAGAAATACAGCGAGATGGAGCAGGCTCTGGAGCGCGAACCCACAAGCGCGGAACTTGCCGACCAATTGGAAATGACGATGTCGGAAGTAACCGATACGATTAAAATTTCTGGTCGTCACTTGTCTGTTGATGCGCCCTTCAATGATGGTGAAGATAATCGCCTTTTGGACGTACTTCCTAACGACCAGCAACCACCGCCAGACCATGGTTTGATGGCAGAATCGCTCCGCGTTGAGGTACGACGCGCCCTTTCGACGCTCTCCGAGCGCGAAGCAGAAGTTGTACGCCTTTACTTTGGTTTGGACAACGAACATTCTCTCACGCTGGAAGAAATCGGTGAACGCTTTAATCTTACGCGCGAGCGTGTGCGTCAAATCAAGGAAAAAGCTATCCGTCGCTTGCGCCATGCTTCGCGCTCGAAAGCTCTTCGTGCGTACCTTGGGTAAAGGATGAAATATGAAGGTTGAAAATCTGATATTATTCGCTGGAAACAAGTATTGATGAGCCTTTATGCCATTTCATATTTCAGCATTCATACTTCAACCTTTCCACACGACGACTGGGACAGAGGGCAAAAACGTCCTTGCTTCCCGTTTTCCACTAACATCTAGGTAACCCCTACTTGCAGACCCGAAATCAAGATTATATCTTGCTTTTCGGGTTTTTTTATTGTGAAAATATGTTGTCGGGTGATTGAGAAATAAATATGAAGCAGGTTTTTTCTGCCCGCCAATTTTTTCCTTGCACTTTGTCGGAAAAAACAGCATTTTCTTACCGTTATTTCGACAGAGAAACCCCGCATCAGTACAACCTTCATAGAGCAGAATGACGCATTCTTCCTTTCAACAACACTCGCATTCTTTGTCAAACGATGGCGACAGCACAGACGCTCTCGAACAAGGTGCTGTGCCAGATTCCGACGAGCCACCACCTGCATCCGCGTATTCTGCAAACGCAAACAAAAGAGAAAAACACCGCAAAGAGAAACGATTCAAGGGTATTCCCGCATCATCGGGGATTGTGATTGGTAAAGCAGTTATTCTTGCAACCGAAGCTATTGCCATTAAAGACACGCTCATTCCTGAAGACCGCATAGATGCTGAGATTGAGCGATTTGCTCATGCCGTACAAGAATGCACCCACGAGCTACACCGTATTGTTACAATGGCAAATGACGAAGCCCCCGTTGCAGCACCAATTCTCGAAGCACAGCTCTTTATCTTAAACGACCCCACTATTGCTGAAATGATTGCGGGACGCATCCGCAAGTGCTACCATGCCGAAAGCGCGGTACAGGAGGTGTTCGACAGCCAGCAAGCAATTCTGCGCCATGCAAGCGATTCCTACCTCCGCGAGCGAGCAGTGGACTTGGACAATGTAAAACAACGGCTGCTCAATTTCCTCACGGGACGCAATACCGTTACCACCACGCAGCCAGAAGGCATCGTGATTACCGAATCGCTTACGCCATCCGACGTGATGCTGTTTCGTAAAAGCGGCATGACGGCGTTTGGTACGGAAACAAGCGGTATCACCTCGCACGCAGCGATTTTAGCCCGCTCGCTCGGCATTCCGTCGGTGGTGGGTTTGGCGAATATTTGCAAGCGCATTTCCACAGGAAGCACGGTAATTATTGATGGATATGCGGGGATTATCATCGCAAACCCGCTTCCCGACACAATTTCTCGCTACGAGCAGCGTGTGGAAGATTTGGAACATCACGCCCGCAAACTCGGCAAACTCGCGCACCTGCCTTCCCAAACCAGCGACGGACGCAAAGTCCACCTTTTTGCCAATGCCGATACGCCCGAAGAGATAGAATTAGCGCGAGCTTCTGGCGCGGAAGGTGTTGGGCTGATTCGTACAGAATTGCAGATTTTAACGCATAATTTTGTTCCCGATGAGGACGAGCAAACAACGTTCTACAAAGAGCTTGCCGAACGCGCCTATCCGCTTCCCATCACGCTTCGTGCCTTCGATATTGGCAGCGATAAATCCTTTGGCTTAATTGCCAATGAGCCAAATCCCGCACTAGGACTGCGTGGACTGCGCTTTTTGCTCAAAAATAAAGCCGTGTTTATGGCACAACTCCGCGCTATTCTCCGCGCTTCGTGCCATCGCAACGTGCGCCTGATGTTGCCGATGATTACGACGGTGCAGGAGTTTCAGAAATCCTTGCAATGGGTGGAAGAATGTAAAGCGAAATTGAAGGAAAACGGAGAAGAATTCGATGCGCAAATGCCCGTCGGTGCAATGATTGAAACACCCGCAGCCGCGCTCATCGCCCGCGAACTCGGCGCACTTGCGGACTTTTTTAGCATCGGCACCAACGACCTCACACAATACACGCTTGCCACCGACCGCATGAATGCTAGCACGACACAGATTTATGACACCTTCCATCCTGCTATTTTGCGCCTCTTGAAAATGATTGTGGATGCGGCGCATTTCAACAACATTCCCGTTGCTGTGTGCGGTGAATTTGCCAGCCACGCCGCCGCGACCGAGCTGCTTATCGGCTTGGGAATTGAGGAATTAAGCGTCGCGCCGAGTTCGCTTCTGGAAGTGAAAAAGCGTGTTCGCAAGGCTGTTTTTTCTCAAACAAAGCAGCTTGCAGGGGAATCGCTGCATTGTAGCACTGGCTCGGAAGTGCGGAAATTCCTCACTTCGGGAACGAATTAGGGCTAAACCCAAGATTCTACCATTTCTGCAACCATTTCTGCATTTTTGCGTTTACTGCTGTCGTAGGGGAGCAGAAAGTGGGGGAAATTTGCCCAAAAGTAAATAGCCCAAACACCGCAATAAACCTCAACAATTACCTTCTTTTCTCATTTTTTGAAAGTGTGTGTTGTATGTTTTTTTCGTCGTCGTTATCCTTGTTTTCTCCTTCATCAATGCGCTCAACTGCGCTCCGCTTGGCACTTGTAGCAGTTATGGGTATGGCGGCAAGCCATTCTTCGAGTATTGCACAAGAGCAATATCGCCTCACAGCACCGCCAAGTGGCAACAATCAACGCGCTTCGGTTACGCAGTACATTGGTTTGGTAAAAATTACAGTGGATTACAATAGCCCAAATGTTACGAGTCCGCAAGGGCAAGACCGGACGGGAAAAATCTGGGGACAGCTTATTCCCTACGGTTTGGGGGATTCAGATTTTGGTTTGCTCCAAAAAATGCCATGGCGAGCGGGCGCGAATGAAAACACCGCGATTTCCTTTTCGCACGATGTGGTAATTGAAGGACAAAAGCTCCCCGCAGGACGCTACGGCTTCCACACGATTCCAGGCGCGGACGAGTGGACGCTGATTTTCTCGAAAGTGTCAACGGCGTGGGGAAGCTATTTCTACCGCGAAGCAGACGACGCGCTGCGTGTACGGGTGAAGCCGCAAAAAAGCGAGTTTAACCAATGGCTCACCTACGAGTTCCCCGTGCGCAAGCCGAATTCCGCCGTGTGTGCGCTCTTGTGGGAAAATTTAAAAGTTCCGTTTACAATTGATGTTCCAAACATTAACGACTACTACGTTGCTGAAATGCGCAAGGAACTCATTACCGATATTGGATTTTCATGGCAGAATTGGAATCAAGCAGCGCAGTTTTGTGTGCAAAATACCATCAACCTTGAAGAAGCATTGCGCTGGGCGGATTATGCTGTGAGTGGCAATTTTATCGGCGAAGGAAATTTCACAACCTTTAGTACAAAATCGCAAGTTCTTTTTGCCCTGAAACGCACTGCTCAAGCGGATTCCATGATGAATCTTGCCGTGAATCACCCCACCGCCACCGTGATGGATATTCACACAACCGCTCGCAGTTTGCAAACACAAGGCAGGAAACAAGACGCACTCAAGCTGTTTGAATTGAACGTGAAAAAGAATCCAACCGCTTGGGTGGCGCATTGGGGCTTGGCGCGTGGCTACTCGGCACTCGGCGAGTATGGAAAAGCTCTCGCTTCGGCGCAAAAGGCGTTGTCGCTTAATCCCGACGAAAGCAATAAAAAGAATATCCAAAGCGGAATTGAGAAATTGAAAGCAAATAAAGATGTGAATTGATTGATTCATTCACAATAATAATCTTCCAAAAGCCGCTTCAATACTACAATTGATGCGGCTTTTTTTATGCGTTTCCTTGCTCTTGCAATAAAAGCCATCCTTTTACGCCTACCGAATAAGGGGTATGTTTTCTGCCTTTCGACACCGAAAAAAGGCGAGGAAAATCATTGAAAAAAGTGTAATTTTGTCGGCTTGTTTGAAATTGTTGTGTAAAAATCACACTCATTCTACAAGCGCAGTTCCTTGAAGAACACTCTTTCCGGCATGGAAAGGACTTTCGCATCAGCCTTACTCGTGGGCGCGGCTTCGCTTTTTGGCTCGTGTTGGACGGAATGCTTTGCTCTGCAAAGCGACACGGTTCGGGAAGCGCAGCAAGATGCTGCCACTAGTTGAATGCTTTTGCGAAAGCCCTCCTTGTATTTCAATTCTAACTGTTTTGTTGTACTTTTTTCGAGGTGGGGCTTTATGGCAAAACCATATTCGGCTTCCTATTACTTCCGACCGCATACCTGGCCCTTTTGGGCATTGCATGTTGCGTGTGTGGGAGCGTTTTTTGTAGAGTTTTCGTGGTGGTATGTGGCATTGGCATTTGTTGGCTATGCTGCGCGAATGTTTGGCGTTACGGGCGGCTATCACCGCTATTTCTCGCATCGTACATATTCGACCAGCCGCGTGTTTCAGTTTTTGATAGCATTCTTGGCAATGTGTTCGGCGCAAAAAGGCGTGATTTGGTGGGCATCGCACCACCGTCATCACCACGCGCATTCCGACCAAGAAGGCGATGTACACTCGCCGCAAGATGGCTTCTGGTGGTCGCATGTGGGTTGGATTCTCTCCAACGACCACGAGCAAACCGAAGAACGCTACGTGCGAGATTTAATGCGCTTCCCAGAGCTTGTTTGGATGGATAAATACTTCCTTGTTCCGCCAACAATCTGGGGAATTGGTATGTTCCTCATCGCAGGACTTCCAGGCTTAATTTGGGGCTTGTGCATTAGTACCGTTTTGCTTTGGCATGGCACGTTTACTATCAACTCGCTCTCGCACGTCTGGGGCAAAGTCCGCTATGCAACGACCGACACGAGCCGCAACAATTTCTGGCTCGCAATCATTACGCTTGGCGAAGGCTGGCACAACAACCACCACCGCTTTCAATCCTCAGCCCGCAACGGCTTTTTCTGGTGGGAATTAGACATTACCTACTACACACTCAAGTTCTTTTCATTTTTTGGCTTGGTGTGGGATTTGCGCCCCGTTCCCGCGCATTTGCTGGATTCGCACAATGATTCGTGGGTGAAAAATCAGCAAGACTACACCATGTTTTCTCGCAAGAATGGTGAAGCAACAACGGCAACACAAACAGAAAAATTCGCCGAAGAAATGATGTGATTTTTCTTGATGTAATGTTTTCAAAGCCGCATCAATACTTCATTGGTGCGGCTTTTATTTTTCAACTTTTTTAGGGAAAGAAGCGTAATGTACATTCCTGAACAATTCCGCATCACCGACGATGTGATTATTAATGAGTTTATGATGGCAAATAATTTTGCCACTGTTATCACCGCCGATGCAGATTCTACGCCTATTGCATCGCATTTACCGCTCATTCTTCATGCCAGCCAAGCGCATGAGCGCACACTACACGGACACGTTGCGCGAGCAAACACGCACTGGAAACTCTTTGAGCAAGGACGCACAACGCTCGTAATTTTTCAAGGAGCGCACAGCTACGTCTCTCCGCGCTGGTACAATCACGAAAACGTGCCGACATGGAATTATCTCACCGTTCATGCCTATTGCAAACCCCGCATCTTTACTCAGCGCGGCGAACTTTTGGCAAATGTAGAGCAACTCACAACAACGTACGAAGTTCCTGAAGAATATAGCGTTCAGAGGCTTTCGCCACAATTATTAGAAAAGGAATTACGTGGTATTGTTGGCTTCGAGCTTGTTGTGGAGCGCGTCGAAGCGAAGTTCAAAATTAGTCAGAACCGAGATGCAGAAAGCCACGCCAACATCATTGCACACTTGGAAGCCTCACAGGACATGAATGAACAAGGCGTTGCTGCTGCAATGAAGCTCCACAGCCCGCACGGGTAGGAACGGATGAAGGGAATTTGGTCTGGTCATTCCGTCGGGCGGCTGAGGAGTGCTGATACGCTGCCGTCCGGCGGGTTCTTCGGCACTAAAGAACTCGCCAGACCGCTACTGTGCTTGTGATAACAGCCGCCCGACGAGATAGCACCTGCCAGTTACATCTAAAGTATGAAACTAGAAAATCGCATAAACTATGATACCTTCTCAGCAAGAATTCACCGCGCAAGTACGCATTGAACGACCGCATATTTTCCCGCCAAATGTCATTGCGGGCGTAACCGAGCGCAATGTAGAACTTTTTCCGCTCACAGGCTTTTCGCTCTTGAAAGCGCAGATTTTGAGCGTGGACGAAGTAGAGCAGCACCGCATTTTATTTGCCAATTATCTCGGCGTGGAGCGAGAAACGGTGCGCTTTCAGCAGCAGGTGCATGGCGATTATATTCGCGAGGCGTTGCTGGACGACCCTACGCACGAGCCGTTTATTGAATCGGATGGATTGATGTATTGTGTACAAGAAAATTCTCCTCAAACACCTGATTTGACGCTCTGTGCAGGCATTGCCGATTGCGCAGCAGTTCTGCTCTACGACCCTCAACATGCAGCGATTGCGGCAATTCACTCTGGCTGGCGCGGCACGGCGGCAAATATTGTGCAAAAAGGTATTCAAAAAATGCACGAGCAGTACGGCACAGAACCCTCTTCGTTGCTTGCATACATCTCGCCCTGCGCTTCGGGAAAATGCTACATTGTGCGAGAAGATGTTGCAAAAGAATTTGATTTCCGCACGCCAGAGATTCAGCGCGTGAATGCGGAAGAATTCTTGTTTGATAATCGTGTGAAGATTCTTCATCAACTTGTTGCTGCAGGCGTGAAGCGCAGGAAAATCGAGCTTTCGCAGGGCTGCACGATGACGAACACGTGCTATCACTCGCATAGGCGGGATGGCGCGGCGGCAGGGCGCATGGTTGCTTTTATTGGTCTTAAACATGGATGAGGCTCAAGGAAAAATACTATACCGCGCAATCGTCCACAATATCTTGTACCCCGCACGAATACTGCCAGAGAGCGTTCCTGTGATTTTCGACACGCCAATTCGCGCTCGGTACGAAACAGGCACTTCTGCACAGCGAATATCCTTTTCGCGTGCAGCTTTTATCTGCATTTCTACCGTCCAACCAAAATTGCGGTCGCGCATTTGCAAGCGTTCCAGCGTTATGCGGCGAATAGCGCGAAAGGGTCCCAAATCGGTAAAATGCGCTCCCCAAATACGACGCAAAAGCCACGTTGCGAGCCAGTTTCCGAAGCGTGCTTGTGGCAATAATGCGCCCTGTTCTACTTTTCCTGCTTTCATTCCCAAGCTCCGCGAGCCAATCACCAAATCTGCCTCATTCGCAAGGAGTGGTGCGAGGAGGAGCGGCATTTCTTCTGGTGTATCGCTGTAATCAGCATCAATAAACACGATAATATCTGGCGCGTGGCGGTATGCTTCTTGCAATGCCCGTAAACACGCCGATCCATAGCCACGCTCTTCCTCGCGCACAACGATTGCACCACACTCCACAGCGCGAGCGGCGGTACGGTCTGTAGAGGCATTGTCGCAAACAATCACGTAGGCATTGAGTTCTGGTGGAATGCGGCTGATGACTTCACCAATAGATAACTCCTCGTTCCATGCAGGAATGATAACAGCAATCACAGGAGAATGGGGGAAAAAATCTTGTACTGGTGAGGTGTTCATGGTTTTTCTTAGTTCTCATCGGTTTCATCTGGAAGGAATCTATTGTTCTTGTGCAGACGCTGTTGTCTCTGAAGGTGAAACCTTATTGTCAGACAACTCTGCTCATCTTCATTTACTCATCTTCATTTACTCATCTTCATCTACTCATCTTCGTCAGTATCCTGTCCCTGCCGATGCCGTTTGGAAATATCTCGCGCATTGGTGACAATCCCTTGAATGACGGGGTGTTTGAGTAAATTCGTTGAAACTGCTTCTAATTCCGCCCACGAAGCATCAGCACGGCGAAAGCGATATTGCATCGTTTTCATGGTGTTCATTGGCAGGTCAATAAGTTCGCGAAATTGCTCTTTGACGCGCACCAAATCGTCGGGATGAATGTACGAATACGCATTTGTGCCAAGCATACGCTCTGGTCCGTAGTAGAACATTCGCGCCACCGACGGGCTGCAATACGAGAAACTCCCTTCGCTATCGGAAATAACGACCGCATCATTCGCGTTTTGCATGAGTGCGCGGAGGCGTTCTTCGCTTTGGCGGAGCGCGTTTTCTGCTTGTTTGCGTGGCGTGATATTTTCGACAATCGCAATCCGTACAAGCGGCTTCCCATCTCGGTCGCGGAGAAATGAGCTGTGAACATTTCCCCAGACAATTTCACCTGATTTTGCCACAAAACGTTTTTCAATTTCCAAATGGGGAATCTCCCCTGCAAGCAACTGTTCAAGCGGTTTTTCTTCGCGTGCGGCATCTTCTGGCACGGAAATATCCTGCGTTGAAAGTCGCGTAATCTCTTGTTCGTCGAAACCAAGCATCGTGCAAATGGTCGCATTTGCCTTCAAAATACGTCCGCTCGGCGTGGTGAGGGCAATACCAATCGGCGACTGCTCAATGATAAAGCGAAAGCGTTCCTCGCTCTCGCGCATAGCTTCTTCCGCCTCTTTACGCTCAGTAATATCCGCCACAAGCCCGTCGTAGGCAACGAGTTCGTGCGTTTCGTTGAAATGCAGAACGGGAGTATTCTTCACCCAGCGCACCGCCCCATCCTTGCGAATAATTCGATGCTCCACCGAACCTGACTTCTGCTCATGTAAGATTTCACGCGCTTGTCTGAGAGCTATTTCGCGGTCAGCAGGGAAAATCATATCGTACCAGAGAATCGAATTATTCTCGTATTCATGCGCTTGGTAGCCTGTAATTGCCACACAACTCGTGCTGTGCTGCGTATGCACGGGAACGCCATTTTGCACGGTAACAGTGAAGGTATAGTCCGTGATAGCGTCCAGCATTTGGCGGTATCGCGTTTCTACGCCGCTACTCGCCTCAGCTTTGCTGATATGATGCGATTTCAAGGACTGTTCCAATGTTTCAACGCGCTCATGCAAACGCCGATACAACTGCACAAGTGCGTCAGCATTACCTTCGCTTGCACCACTTTGGACAGCATTGCGCACAAAGGCTTCAATACTTGCGCCGTCGGTGAAATGGAGTTTACCGTTTTTTGTACTATTCTTCACCTGAAACCTCCTTGCATTCAAGCTCCTTGAAGAGAATTTTTTATTAAAAACCGCTCCAACTATGATAAAACCTCACGTTTTGCCGCATTAAGGTCTTGCTGCGACAACCGCGCACCAAGCTGAGAGATAACCCGCGAAGCGGTAACCGCACCTAAACGCCCTGCGGCTTCGGGGCTGTGTCCGTGCGTGAGACCGTAGAGAACACCTGCCGCGTACATATCGCCAGCTCCAGTGGTATCAATTGGATTTGCCGAAGCAGGCGGAATAGTATATGCCGCGCCGTCCCAATACAAACGAGAACCCTGCGCACCGAGCGTTAATGCGACGTGGCGAGCTTCTTTGCGCAATGCTTCAAATGCTTTTTCGGGATTATCAATGCCTGTAAATGCTTCGGCTTCGGCTTGATTACAGAAAATAAGGTCGCTTTGCAAAATGGACTTACGCAAATGCGAACCAAAAACATTGACCACAAATGAATCGGAAAAGCTCATGGCTACTCGCGTGTCGTGCTTTTTTGCATAGAATAATGCTTCTTCAATCGCTGCCACACCCGCTTCTTCGGTGAACTTAAATCCTTCAAAATATATCCACTCTGCACGCTTGATTCCTTCTTCTGAAACGTGTTCTTTATTGTAAAAGGCATTGGAAGCAAGGGCAGTATTCATCGTGCGCTCGCTGTCGGGAGTAATGACAATCAGTGAAGTGCCGGTGGAATGGTCGTCCATGACTGGCGCGTGAAGTTCGATGCCCAATTCTTTGAATTCATTCGCATAAAATTCGCCCATTGCATCCTTGCCCAGCATTGAGCCAAAGCCTGCTCGCCCGCCCAGTTGCGCGAAGCCGATGATGGTATTTGCTGCCGAGCCGCCACTGCACCAGTTTGGCTCGTAGTGGGAAAAATGGCGTAAAAGCTCGGTTTGGCGGTGTTCGTCCACCAAATTCATCGTGCCTTTGGTAAGCTCAAGCGGTGTAAATTCATGCTCTTGAATTTGTAATTGAATATCCACGATTGCCGCGCCAATGCCGAAAAGATGAAGGTTTTTACTCATGGTCGAAGGGAAAGAAAAGTGTGAAAGTGAGGAAATAACAATGGTGCTGCACGTTTGCTGCATTTCTGAAGCGCAAATTTACGCAAGTCTGGGAAATACGCGAGCGAATTTTACATGCGGCAATGTTTCTTCGCAAAGAGGCTTCTTCACCAAGAACTCCGCAATCGGGGTGTAGAGAGCAGTCTCATTACCACCGCCGATGGCTTGACAGGCTTCATAGAAGCCTTGCATTCGGCTTTAATGTTGAATTCAACTCCAAAACTTGTGCAAAGAATACCGCTCAAACATTTAGCAACTTTTCTGGGTATTGCGCCGCAATCACTTAGCAGAATCAAAAAGAAAATCCGGGTGAATGTACGTGTTGCCGATGAAGGACAGTCGCAAAAAAAATCATGGGAGACGTAACATAGGTGCAGTAGTATTGAACAATTGATGAATAATTTTGTAGCGATAGTTGTCAGCAAAGTTATCATCAATTTTTCAATCAATCATTTGTAATTATGCACCAGAGCAATCACCAGAGCAATCACCACTTCAGCCTCACTGTATCTCTTGACAGCACGCGAGAGAAAGTTTGGCAAACACTGATAGACGTTCCAACATGGCATGAGTGGGACACAGAACTCAAGCACGCAAGCCTCGCTGAGGACTTTGCGCTCGGAGCAAAGGGAGTTTTAACACCTCTTAGCGGACCAACGTTGAGTTTTTTTATTTCCGACCTTGTGCCGTATCAGTCCTACACATTCAAAACCAAAATGCCCTTGGGATGGCTTGTTATCAAGCGTACGCTTACGGTGAATAATGACAAAACCGAGTTTACCGATGAGATAGCATTTACAGGATTTCTCAAAAGAGTGTTCGGCGCAATGCTCGGTGGTAAGTTTAGAGCGGTATTACCAGAGGTCATGGATAATTTCAAAAAAATAGTGGAAGGCAAATAAAACCATGATGCTCTTTGCAATGAAAATCGTGTACGTCGCCAACATCATTGTCGCAGGTTGGATAGGTATCTCTTCGACGTTTTCCCCCAAAACGGCATCAGTAACGGTGTTCCAAAATGCGTATCAATCCACGGAAGTTATCCGACTTGTAGGCTGTTTGTGGTTATCAATCGCAAGTCTCTCAATTCTCGGTTTGTGGAAACCAATGTCGTTTTCACCTATTTTTTTAGTCCAGTTTATTTACAAAGGCACGTGGCTACTCGTGGTTGCGTTGCCAGCTCTCCGTGCGAATGAGCCGTACCCAAAAGGAATGGCAGTATTTTTTGTCATTTGGGTTGTAGTTCTACCACTTATTATGCCGTGGTCTGCATGGCTACATTCGGCAGATTGAAAAAATATCGTACTTGGCTAGGTCTTGATATGGAAACGCGTATGTGAGGATTCAAAAGATACTGAGGATAAAAAACAATCTAAAAAAGTCCTCAATATCCTTTCAATCCTCACATCCGCGTTCCTTGCACACATCTATCATCACTGCGTAATTTCAGAATCGTACCTTGAATTCAAGTGTACGACAAGTGTACGACAAGAGCAAAAACGGCACTGGACAACACCTAAAAAATTTATAGACGAGAGCTTCAACAATAATTGAGACCTCCACACGAGGTTTACTTTTTCTTTTTTGTCTGTGAAGACCGTGTAGAGCCGCGTTTGGAGCTTTTTGTTGTGGTTGTGGGCGCAACGGAAGGTTTTATTGTAGAATTAGGCGAAGGACTTGCAACTGGCTCTATAACACGCGTTGGATGCTGCGTTAGGCGCAAGCGAAATATCCGCGTTTCGGCGGCATCCAAACGCTCAAGAACCAGCATTTGACGTTCAGCAATATTATTCACCTGAATATCCTGAAGAGCGCATCGTTGCTCGTTTGTAGGAAAGCTCGGTGATAGCTCAACACATTCTGCAACAATGCTACTCGGCGGCAAGGAAAGACGCACGTTTGCAGTGGTAACAAATTCCTGATTCGCGCCCCAGCCTGTATAGCGCACGGTACTTGTGGTCAGGCTTTTGGGCATTTCTTCGTTCACACGGTTGTTCACAATCACGCAATACACGTAGCCATCGTGATAGCGTACAATACGCTTGATTGCTTGCGCGGCGACAATGCGTACGCTATCCTTCGGATGTTCTACCTGAATGCGTACAAACTCTTCACCCTGCCACTCAGGATTGATACCGCTTTGCATCACCATTCCCAGATTATATTTCGCAAAAAATGCGATAAAGTCTTGTCCTGCTTTGCGCTCTTTTCGTGCTTTTTCGGTCAAGCCCCATACACTTGTCGTGGTGCCATTTCCATCGGTTTTCTTTCGTTTTGAACTGAAAAAATCGTAGCCAAAAATATCAATACCACCTAGCACCGTCGGACGTGGATAGTTTTGCAGTGCATGGATTTGCGTGAAGGTCGTAAACATCAGCTCTCCAAGCGTTGCGGGACGGACATTCTGCTCGCCGTCGCCTTCATATTTTTCACCGAATAGCTTCAAAATAATTCCACCACCACTCATGCCCAGATTTTGTGCTGTTCCGAGAGGATGAAAACGTGTAAAATACTCGCGCACGTCGCGGTTCATCATCTTGTCGTCTTGCGTCAGCCCCGTCGAAGGCGGCGCAGTGCGGAAATTGCGATAGAAGAAATTACCATTTTCCGAGCCATTTTTGATGAGAATGCTGTCCTGAAGCGGCATATAGCGTTCAAAAACATCGTACAACAAGCCATTTTTCTGCTTTGTTTCGAGCGAATTGTAATGCTCGGCAAGTGCGAAATCCCAGAATTGCTCATTCGGATTGGGATACAAATACAGCATTCCCGTCATTTCCAGCGCACTGCCCGCCTGAAACATTGTTCCCATCGGGTGTTTGAAGCCATCGGCAGCTTTCGCCAAGCCATACCAACGGCTCATTTCACGCTGAAGCGGATAATACTCCTCCACGCGGGCATTTGCTTCCTGCAAGGATTTCAGCGCGGGAAGCGCACGATTGTAGGGATTACGCTTGCCATCCACCATGCTATTCAGCACGCCGCCGTATTTGCCAACGGGTTCGGAAGAAATCCACCAGCCTAGTAACGACGGGTGGTTGCGGATAATGGAATCGCCCACAATTGCTTGAATATCCTTATCGGAAAGTTTGCGCTCCATGAGGATTTTCGCGCCCGCTTTGCCCGTCATCTCCAGTGCGCTTGTTTCCTTGTAGGGATAGTATTCGTATAAATTTAATATCGTTTGTACGCCACCTTTTTGGCACGTATCCAAGTATCGGCGCAGGTAGTGGCGAATGGTGTCGGGGTTGTTGTAATCGCGCCCATCGGCTTTCCAGATAGATTGTCTATCGCCGCCCGCACCTACATTCATTGCGCCCATAAAACCTTCATTCTCAAGGAAATTCACACCGCGCAAATCGGGGTGTTTGCTTGCCTCGCCGACAATGCCTGTGTTATCGCGTGTGCCGATTTGCGACCAGCCAATTGGGAAAAACACTTCATCGTGGACAAATAATCGCTCGTGTGCAAAGCGCACCGTTTCTGGGCTGCGAGCAATTCCGTCACCAAAGAGCGCAACTGATACGGGTACAACTTGCGATGCAGAACTAACACGCAAAATTCCTTCAAAACGCCCTGCCGATGCGGCTTTCCAACGCATCGTCAAACTCACAATACCGCTTGACGACGACAGCATGAGTGTTTGCGTTGTCATAAAGCGTCCTGCTTCGCCAGTAGTTGAAAAAGCAATCGCCTCTGAAGGCGAGACAGTAAGCGGCATTTGAGGGTTTTGTATTCGCAGTATGAGCGTCTGTGTCGTGCTTTTGCCAGTGAGAATACTTCCGAAATGGAGGGAGCGTGGGAATGGCTCTATTCCTTGTGCAACGAGTTCTGAGGCGCATTGCATCGCAAAGAGAATGAGGGTCAAAATTATTTTTTTCATAACAGAGCCTGGAATGAATTCAGCAATAATTGCAACATAAATCTAACGCAAAATCTGCACCCGCAGTCGGTGTGCGGCTTGGAGAAGGCTTTTTTCTTGAATGCTTGATTCTATCTTGTTTGCAAAGATATTTTGCGACACAAGCCGCGCCCGCACTTCTTTGATACGCTTTTCAGCAACAATCATTTCTTCTTGAGGACACGTTATCACAAGCCGGACGTGCGTTGTTTCGGTGAAATCGGGAATCACGGAGTGGATAAATTCTTGCAAACGCGCCAGCACCTCAGCATCTGTCGGAGTATTGTAGATAAACACTTGCTCGGCGAGCAGAGAATCATTATTCATCGTAGAGCCAGGGAGCTGCGTAGCTTCAATAACGCGTGGACGCTGGGCATACACGGCTTTTTGCTCTTCGGTTTGCGCACGGTATTGGAGGTGTTTTTCTAGAGTATCTACCACTTTTGGAGTAAACGATAATGATACACCAAGCCTCATCATTACTGCGCTCCAGCGAATATTTTCTGTTTCGGAAATCTGCGGTTGCCAGTGAAATTCCAAAAATGGTGCGAGCTGAATATGTGAGGTTGCCGTTTCGCGGACACGCCAGAGATATTGCCCGCCAATAAAAATGCCCCAAGCAGGATTGCTTGCAGGTAAAGCAACAGTATTGGTGCGGTCTTTGATGGATGCTGGCGGAGAAGACGCATTGACAAAATTTACTTCCGATTGCGCCAAAAGCGGGATGAGCGCATTCACACCACCATACACACCAACCGAGCTAGAGAGCTTGTACGCCGCAGAAATGCTTGCTTGCAGACCACGTAGCAAGGTCGTAGCAACAGCATTGCGATAGGAAATCACGGGCGATGGTGGTAATTCCGCATTAAACAAGCCTGTACGCTGCATAAAACCTACCCTGCCACGCAATTCCAGAAGTGGTAGTGCCGCTATACCGCCCTCTACGCCAAGCGTGAAGCCACCTGCATTTGTAAATCCATTGCTCGCATACGGCATACGGAGCGATGGAGCGTTGAGGTCAATTGGCAGAAATATTCCGCCAATATCCGTCCCTGTTTCACCCGCCGCAAACGCGCCCCAATGCAAGGGCAGAAGCCGTTCTTGGAGGAAAAGAGTATCTCCTTCAGGCGTAACGCGCTGCGCAACGGGAAAAAGCTGCGGAGCAAGGTTTTGTGCGGGAAGTGCGTTTATACACATCAAAAAAGCGAAAACGCACGTACACAGAAAAAATGTACGGTTAAAAAATTGAATTGATTGCCTTGAAAGAAGCATGAGAACTCTGTTTTGAGGAAATAATGAAATCTGTTTAAGCGTCCTAAAAATGATGCGAGGCGCAACACAGCAAGAAGCTATGACCTCTCCAGCAACATCCTCGCGACAGCAAAATCGAAGGGAGTGGTAATTTTGATATTTTCTTCCAAGCCGTTTATTACAAACACAGTGTTTCCAGCAAATTCTACCACACTCGCATCATCCGTGCCGATAAAACCTTGCTTCTCGGCAAATGCGTAGGAAGAATGGAGTAGCTCGCGGCGAAAGGCTTGTGGAGTTTGAATAGCGCGTAAATGCTGGCGTGGCGGCGTGGAGCGTACACTCAAATCGGAAGAAATTTCTTTGATAGTTTCTTTTGGAACAAGTCCGGGAATCGCTGAACCACGCTCCATTGCTGCTTCTGCGAGCGAGGTGATAAATGCTGGTGTACAAAACGGGCGAACAGCGTCGTGGACAAGCACGACATCAGAGTCAAGTATTGGAGCGGTATTCAGAGCATTGAAAATAGAGTATTGTCGTTCTGTGCCGCCTGGACAGATTGCGGCAAGTTTCGTGATTCTATGCGTGGTGCAGAGCGTTTGGATATGCTCGTGAAAATCTTCCGAAGCCGCTATCACAATGGCATCAACACACGGCGTTTGCTCGAAAACGTGGAGGGTACGAATAAGAATGGGGAGACCGCATAAATCAAGATATTGTTTCGGCAAAGCCGCACCAAAGCGAGTGCCAGAGCCAGCAGCAGGGATAATCACGCTCACACGTGCGTTGAGGCGAGGAGGAAGAGGCGAAGCGTGCGCTTGCGAAGGAGCTTGCGAAGGAGCTTGTGAGGAAAGGAAGGAAGCGTCGGACACGGAAATTCCTTTGTGCAGTGAGAAGGGGGCTGTCGTTATTGGGAAACGTTGATGGAAAGCTATTCCTTGCGTGTCTCATTGTTACTCGCTTCTGCGCTACTTTCGTCGTCTTCGTTGCTTTTTGCAATATTCACATCGAGCAGTCCGCGTCCCGTTTTATGCGCTTTTCCAGCATTTTTGAGTTCAGCAAAGGCAGAGTCCAAAATGCCATTGACAAACATTCCGCTTTTGTCGGTGGAATATCGTTTCACGATTTCAATCGCTTCATTGATAGTAACTTTGGCGGGAATTTCGGGAAAGCACATGAGTTCGGCAATCGCAATTTTCAGCACCACGCGGTCAATGTTTGCCAAGCGTCCTATTTCCCAATTCTGCGAAAATTTTTCAATGAGCGTCACTGCGTATTCGGCGTGTTCTTCGGTTTTAATGAGCAGCTCTAAGGCGAATTGGCGCATTTCGTCGTCCCATTCGATAGGGAAATCTGCCTCAAGGTTGTGAATTTCCTCTTCGGTCAAAAGGCGATTTGGCGTTGCCGCTTCTTCCAAGCGAAATTCGATATTGAAGATATGCGCAAAGTTTTCGCGCCAATGCACTTCCGAAACTTCCTGCGCCGACAAAAGCTGCATTGCTTTCTCGCGGACAAGTCGTCGTGTGCCTTTGACGATAGTCAGTGGCGGAATTACTTTCGATTTTGCCGCTTTTTCCGCTTTGCCGGATTTTTCAGAGTCGAGATGTTGAGCCATTTCTGCGTCCTATGTATCAATAAATTCAGTGTCAAATTCATGCGAGCATTCTACCTATTTTCCGTCTGCTGTCAGCCTTGTTCCTTGCTTTCCTGAAAAATACGCAAGCAGTATTCTTTGTACGGGCTTTTCGGCAAACGCTCCATTGTCCGCATAAAACCTGCTTCATCAATAAATTTTTGTTGCCATGCGATTTCCTCCAAACACGCGATTTTATAGCCTTGCCGCTCTTCAATCGTATGAATAAACATACTCGCTTCCAAGAGGCTTTTAGGCGTTCCCGTGTCCAACCACGCAATGCCACGCCCCATAATTTCTACCTTCAAACGTTGCTGGCGCAAATAGGTGTTATTGACATCGGTGATTTCTAGCTCACCGCGCGGACTGGGTTGCAGATTCTCGGCAATCTGCACCACGTCCGATGAATACACGTACAGACCAGGCACAGCATAGTTCGACTTCGGTTTTGCGGGCTTTTCCTCAATGCTCACCACGCGCTTATCTGCGCTGAATTCCACCACGCCGTAGCGTTCGGGGTCGTTTACTTGGTAGCCGAAGATTGTGCCGCCGATGTTGTTTTCAAGCGCGTTGCGGAGGAAGTTGAGTTTTCCGTAGAATAAATTATCGCCCAGAATCAAGCATACATCGTCATTGCCAATAAATTCTTTGCCGTAGAGAAATGCTTGCGCAATACCTTTCGGTTCGGGTTGCACTTTGTAGGAAATACGCACTCCCCACTGCTCGCCAGAGCCAAGCAGTTTTTCAAAATTGGGTGTATCAATGGGAGTAGAAATGATAAGAATATCCTGAATGCCAGCCAACATCAGCGTTGCAAGCGGATAATATATCATCGGCTTGTCGTAAATCGGCTGAAGCTGTTTGCTGAACATTGCTGTCAGTGGGTACAAGCGTGTACCGCTTCCGCCAGCAAGAATAATACCTTTTGTCGTTTTCATGCAAGGAACGATGCGAGATGGAAAAGAATAAGCGACTATGAATACTGAACCAGAACACTGTGCGTGGCGTGTACAGACAACCGTACTTAAACAAAACACAGCATTTCAGGGGCGTAAGATACGATGCTTTGCAGGAATGAGGAAAAGAATTATGCGAAAATTGTTGATTGCATAGAGTGTACGAGATGAAAGACAAATGGTGGATTTCGTCAAATGACGTTGCAAAACAAAGAATTGCCTTAAAAATCCAAATGCCCGCCAAAATCAAGAGCTTGAAAGGCTGAAGGTGCGATTTTTGCTTGCTGTAAAGCCTTTTGTAATTCCTGCAATGGTTCATGTTCGCCGTCGTCGGCGAGGGGAAATGTACCAAAATGAATGCCGATACTTTGCCGCGAATGCACGTCCTCATGCACCTTCACAGCCTCATCTGGCGCGATATGCACTGGCGACATAAACCAACGCGGACGAAACGCGCCAATCGGAATCAGCGCGAGCGTGATATTTTTGAAGCGTTCGCCAATTTTTTTGAAATGCCCGCCATAGCCAGAATCACCCACGAAGTAGATTTCATCGGCAGTTTGAGGATTTTTTGCCACAAACCCGCACCAGAGCGTCCCTGCACGGTCGCTCACACCGCGCCCCGAAAAATGCTGCGCTGGAACGCAGGTAATCTCAAGTGTAGCACTAAGTGTAGTGGTACTTCCTGGAAGCGTGTAGGTATGGGCTTGCCACCAATCCAGCTCAATAATCGTGCAACGAATTCCTTCCTGCTCCAAAAATGCTTTAATGCCAAGCGGCACAACAATAACAGGTTTGAAGCGGTCTGCAAGGCGTTTCATGGTGGAAATATCCAAATGGTCGTAGTGATTGTGCGAAAGAAGAATCACGTCAATCGGCGGCAAGTCCGATTCTTTCACACCCGCCGGACGCACGCGCTTTGGTCCGATGCGGTCGAACACGCCGACATAGTCCGACCAAACAGGGTCGGTGAGGATATTGATGCCAGCACTTTGAATAAGTGCCGTAGAATGATTGATAAACGTAACGCGATTTTTTGCTGCATCAAGGCGTTTTTCTGGCACTGTGCTTGGGCTTGTCGGCGTACTTTGTCGCTCGGGAAGCCACTCACCGCGCTCGGCAGTCATTTGCCAACGAAGAAGGTCTCCGAGACCAGTCTCTTTCGGGTGTTCGGGGTTGAAAAAGCGTTCTCCGTCGAAATGGTCACTTTTCGGACCGCTATATCTCGGCGCAGCAATAACGAAGCGTTCAAGCAGCATTCCCGTAAAAATCATAACGAATACTCCTCCAAGTAGCCATGCAAGCATAGTGTTTGTGTGATAGAATTGGGAAAATATCTGTGGCTGGAATTGGAAATATGGCGAAAAAGTGCGGCAAATCTTGAATGTATGCGAGGCAACAACAACGATGACGATTACGATTACGATTACAATTCCAGCACCAAACCATCATAGCCCAATGCAATACCCTGTGGCAAGCGGGAACTGAGGTCGGCATGCAAGATATTATGCGCTATGTGGGTGAAATACGTTTGCCTCGCACCAATACGCTGGGCGCAGGCAGTGGCTTCTTTTACCGTAAAGTGTGTTGGGTGGGCATCGTAGCGAAGCGCGTCGAGGATAAGCACCTCCACGCCGCGTAAAAGCTCGAACGATTCTTCAGGAATGAAATTTGTATCAGTGCAATAGGCAAAATTTCCAATGCGATAGCCATTCACGCGCATTTTTCCGTGCATCATGGGAATAGGGAGAAATTCAATATCTCCGACCATAAACGGCGCAGAATCTATGATGTGCTGCTCCACAACCGGCACACCACCGCCTTTTTGTCCTGTATCCACAAAGGCGTACAAAAACGTGCGACGAAGATTTTCCATCGTTTCTTCCATAAGATAAATCGGCATCGCCTTACGAAGCAGGAAATTAAAGGCTCTGAGGTCGTCGAAGCCCCCAATATGGTCGAAATGATGATGCGTGAACACAACACCATCAATTTTCTGCACACCGAGACGCAACATTTGATACCGAAAATCTGCCGACGTATCAATCACTACCGTTGTTGTGGAAGACTCCACCATCAGCGAGGGACGCAAGCGTTTGTCGCGTCCATCGCTAGAGCGACACGTTTCACACGAACAGCCAGCAAGCGGAACGCCAGTAGAAGTGCCGCTCCCTAAAATGGTACATTTCATACACTTGAGGGTAGTTTTGTACAGACGCTTGTGTCCGCACGAGTATTGATGAGGTGTTGGGGCAATGGTGGGGCTTCCAATACGCTTCCAATACAATGTCGGAAGCCCGCCCATGCAGTCCTACTTTCGCGTTAATTCCGTTTCACGGTCTGGCTTGCGTACGTGCTTTCAAAGATTTTATCCGCATTCGCGGCTTCAAAGCCCTCGCGACGCTGTTCGCGCTTCAGTTGTGTGTAGGGAATGTGCGCAAATTCATCCAACGGACGACGCTCGGCAAACTCGACATACGAACCGGAAATGTTCTTGATTGCGCCGTTCGCAAATTCTGCATCCAGCATTTCCGCCACTGTCGAGCTTTGTATGAGCTTCCCATCTGGGCTTGCTTTCGCCTTTCCACCAGAATCATTCAGCTTAAAGCCGCTTCGCTCCAAGAATGCGTTAAAATCGGCGATAGTGTTGTAGCCATTCGGCAAATTGTGAATGGTAACGGTGAAGTGATTGAGATAATAGCGATTGTAAATCACCCATGCCGCATATTCGCTCTCTTCGGCGAGACGATTGTAATCTTCCACCGTCGGTGTGCGCCAGAGCGATTTATGTAAGAATGCGTCAATCTCCGCACCATTGTTGAGGTTAATGCTATCAACGGGGTCGGAAGTAACTTCATCGGTGTAGGAACGAATGATGCGCTGCGCTTCTTCAGAAAGGTCGCCAACACGCAGTTCGCTCGCGAAAATACGTGGATAATGCGGCTTCGGCGGCGCGTACCAAAAAGCATTGAGCTTCTTTGCGGCAAAGAAATATGGGTCGCGTTTTTCGTAGCCCAAGCTCAAAAAGATTTTCTCAAATGACTGAATGCCAAGTTGCGGAACGCCCATTGTCCGAAAAGCAATGTGGTCGTTTTCAATGTCATCGCCGCTTTTAATGATGCCTTCTTTCACCATAACATTGATAACACCTTGTACGTCTGGCACACGCTCTTTGTAGCGGCGCATTAAGCCATCAAGCACGATATCGAGGGGTGTTGCGGTTGCTGTAAGCATAAAAAATTCTATCAAAAAAAATGAAAAATGAGGTGTTTTGAATTCAAGCGTGTTTTTTACAAATCATCAAACCTTTATCCTTCTGCTTTTATCCTTCTGCTTTTATCCCTTCTGCTTTTATCCCTTCTGCCTTTTCTTCAGCCTCCAATATGCAGCATTTGTGCGCCAAAGAGCGTGGCGACAAAGCGTGCAACGCGCAAACCGCAGACAATCAGCACAAACCAGAATAAATGCACGCGCACCGTTCCGGCAACGATTGTAAGCGGGTCGCCGACAAAAGGCAGCCACGAACCAAGTAAACTCCAGTGTCCCCAGCGTTCCATCCACGCCATTGCGCGTTGTCCGCTTCGGCTTTTTTCGAGACGCGTGAGCATGGGAATTCTGAGCAGCGCACCAATGCTATAATTGAGCAAACACGCCAAGCAATTTCCAAGCGAACACGCGATAAAAGCAGGTGCTACTGGCATTCCAACGGCAAGAGCAGCCACAAGCAATGCTTCCGAACTAAGCGGAATAAGCGTCGCAGAGAGGAAGGACGCGCCTCCCAAGCCCCACACACCGTACTCGGTGATAAATGCTTGCCAGTTGATGCCCATGTGTTCATTGGGAAAAGTGATGTTGTGAGATGCACATCATACAAAAATTGTTGGTAGTGGCACAGGCATTCTTGCCTGTGTTCGTCGCCCGAAGCCAGCACCAAGACTCACAGACAAGAATGTCTGTGCCACTATTTGGAAGAGCAGACAACGAATCCATAATACTCTCTATATTGGAAGCGGGTGAAAACTGCATACATCAAACTCGCCCGACGGCAGCGTTAATGCGCCCCTCAGCCGTCGGACGAGAAGAGCGTTTTACCCTTGTTGAGTATATTCTATCGCCGAGCTGCTTCCAAAAACACGCGCTGCGCAGCATATACGCCTTTTCCAGCCTCAAACTCATGTCCGATGCGGTGCAGAGCATGTTCCATTGCGCCGAGTGCGCCGAGCATGTCTGCTTCGTCGTAATAGCCAAGATGCGAGGTGCGGAAAATCACGTCTTTGAGCTGGTCTTGTCCGCCAATGACGGTAATTCCGAGGTCTTTTTTGAGCAATTTCACAAAATCTTTTCCGCCCTTTTCTGGCAAATATGCTACGCTCACCGCATGAGACGGCGATGTACCGTAGAGTTTCAGGTTCAACGCTTCAAAGCCGCTTCGTAAGCCGCGTGAGAGCGTTGCGTGACGATGCCAAATGTTTTCGATGCCTTCTTCCATCATCATTTCCAACGCTGGTGCAAGCCCGCAGACAAGCGATACGGCGGGTGTCCAAGGCGTAGAGTGTTCTTGCCATGCTTCACGGGCTTTTTTGAGGTCGAAGTAAAAATTACGCGATTTGAAAGAAGCCGCTTTTTGCCACGCTCGCTCGCTCAGGGCGACAAATGCTAGTCCGGGCGGAATCATTAAGCCTTTTTGCGAACCCGTCATCACCACATCAATATCCCATTCATCCATGCGGCATTCGTGCGCTCCAATTGAGGTAATGCCATCAATGCACACAAGCGCGTTTGGCAAGGTTTCTCGCACTGTTCGCGCCATTTCGCAGATGTTCGTGTATGTTCCTGTGGAGGTTTCGCTATGCACGAGCCAGACGCTACTTGCGTCGGGGTGTTGCTTCAAAACATCGCGCAATTGCTCGGTTTCAATGGCATTTCCCCAAGGAATTTCCACGTCAATCGCCGTCATACCAAAGGTTTTCATCATTTTGCCCCACCGTTCGGCAAATTTTCCATTATTGATGTTGATACCTTTTTCACCCTCTTTGAACAGCGTTGTCATGGCGGCTTCTGCGGCTCCTGTGCCAGAGGCAGTGAGGGTGAGAACTGGCTGCGTAGTACAAAACAAGGTCTGGAGATGACGATTAACGCGCTCCATCAGCGCAATAAATTCTGCGTGCCGATGGTGAATTATCGGCTCTGCCATGCGCAGTAGCACATGTTCAGGAACAGGCGTTGGTCCGGGCGTGAAAAGACGAGGTTTTCGCATGAGTAGGTAAAAATGAGGATTGACAGATTGAACAGATGAGAGATTTAGGACTTTTGCAACATACCAATTTTATGGCACAGACAAGAGTGCCTGTGCTACCAAAGCCTCATGAAATCTGATTGTATTGGTAGCGCAGACACTCCTGTCTGCGCCATTTGCGAACGTCCTAAGATTGAACAGATTTTACAGGTATGTGTCGGCTATATCCACCACGTTACGAAGCAATAGCCGTATTGTCAGCAGCCTCAGGCGTAGTATCTTCCAGCGAAGAGCGGAAGGGCAGCGCGACGATAAAACTTGTGCCTTGTTCTTCTACGCTGCTAAATTCTATCGTGCCGTCGTGCGCATCCACCGCATATTTTACAATAGACATACCTAAACCTGTACCTTTGATATGAATAGCGTTTTGAGCGCGGTGGAAGGCTTCAAACAAGTGTTTTTGGTCTTTGTAGGGAATACCAATGCCATTATCGCTAATGGTTAAAATGACGGCGGAGCTGCTGCATTCAACATCGAAATCTACATCTTCATCCGAGTATTTTAGCGCGTTGGAGAGGAGATTGGTGATGATAGAGCGCATCAGTTTTTCATCTAAAAGCGGTAGGGTTTCGGTTGTGCCATGGAAAGAGTAGTAAATACGCTGTGTTTCAGAACTTTGCTCTAATTCTTCAATAATTTCTTTGCTAAAGGCATCAATATCCAATGGCGCGAAAACCGCACGGGTCTTGCCCGCTTCGCCACGCGCAAGGAGCAGGACATCGTTCAGCATTTGCTCAATGCGCTGTCCGGCAGTCATCATGCGCTCAATGTGCGTAATCTGCTTCTCTGGCGTGGTTTTTCCAATACCCGCACGCAAAATTTCTGCCGACGAATTCATCACCGTCAGTGGTGTACGGAATTCGTGTGAAACCATTGAAATAAAGCGGCTTTTGAGGTCGTTCAATTCTTTTTCTTGCTGCAATGCTCGCTTTAATTCTTGCTCGGCTTCTTTACGCAGCGTTATTTCCCGCGAGTTGAGGACAATACCACCAACGGCTGGGTTATGAAGCTGATTACTTGCCGTTGTTTCAATCCAAACATATTCCTCACCGCGTAAATACTTGAATTCAACTGTTTGCGCCGAATCAGGATGCTCAACGACTGCTGCCAAAAACTCACGCACCGTGCGCACCGCTTCAAAATAAACGTTCTCGACAAAGTTTTTGCCAATGCGCTCAAACGGGTCGGTGCCAAATACTTTGTCGCTTGCGGGCGATTCATAGCTAATTGCGCCATCGCCATCAACAATCGTGATAACATCGGAAGCGTTGCGGAGCAAGCTGTTCAGGCGTTCGCCGCTTTGCAGGAGCATATCTTCAATACGTTTCCGCTCTTGAATTTCATGCTTCAAATCGGCATTGGCGCGTTTGATTTGCTCGGTGCGCTCGTCAATGCGGCGTTCGAGGAATTGGCTAAAAAGGACGTTGGCTTCTTCGTTAGTTTTACGCTCGGTTACGTCGTTGAAAATGACGAACGAGCCGCTAAAATCGCTTGTTTCATTGTAGCGAGGTGAAGAATTGATGGATTGCCAGCGTTTGGTACCATTCGGGCGCATAATCTCTACCTCGTAGCGACCGATATTTCCAGCGCGGCGGGCAGCATTTTCGTTATCCACCGTTACTTGCGATTCTTCGCTCAAAAATTCCCGGACGTATCGCCCAACGAGTTTACCAGACTCCACTCCAAACGCCTGTTCTGCTGCGGGATTGGCAACAATAATTTTATCATCGGCATCCGTAATCACAATACCTTCGGCAAGATTTTCAACAAGCGTCCGATATTGCTGTTCGCTTTGTTTTAATGCCACTTCTACGGCTTTGCGTTCGGAAATATCGCGGGAATTGACAACAATGGAGCGAATTGGCTCATCGTCCAGCAAATTGCGCCCAATACTTTCAACCGTGATATAGCTGCCATCGCTGGCTTGCACACGAAAGATTGCCGTGTAGGTCTCACGCGGTGTTGCAAGCATGTTCTTCAGGGTATCTTGAACAATCTCACGGTCATCGGGGTGAATAATTCGGTACGCAGACCGCCCCAAGACTTGTCCTTCTGCATAACCGAGCTTTTGGTAAAAGAACGGACTTTGGTAGGTAATGTGCAAGTTCGCATCAAGCATCGTGATAATATCTTGCGAATTCTGTACTAAGAGACGGAAACGTTCTTCGGAGTCGTGCAGCAGCTGATTCGTATTGCGTTTGGCATCATCATTTATGCGCTCTTGAAGTTTTTCGCGCTCGTGCAAAGCGCGGAGTTCGCGTTCAAATATAGCTTTTAGGCGTTCGTAGTTTCCCTTGCTGACAAAATCGTCTGCACCCGCCTTGATTAAATCCACCGCAACTTCTTCGCCCACCAAACCAGAAATCATCACAAAAGGCGTGTGGCGTTTGTGAGCGGCATCGTGCTGACGCGTGAGAACAAGCGCGTCGTAGCCGCTGAGGTTGGGGAGCATAAAATCAGAAATGACAATATCCCACGGTTCGGCTTCCAGAGCGGCAGTCAAGTGGTCGCGGTGCTGCACAAGGCGGTAATCCAGCGCGTATCCAGCACTTTCTAGGACGCTGACCAGCACATACACATCGCTGAGGGAATCCTCAATGATGAGCGTGCGCACAAGTTCAACACCGTGTCCGTTATGAAGGGAAGCGGTGGCGGTATGCGGCACAGAAGCCAGTGGTGGTGCTATGGTAAAGGATTGCTCCATGCGTGGTGAATGGTGCGAAAGACGAAAAAGATACAAACGAAAGCACGAGTGAAGAAATGGAACGGTACGGTTGTGGACAAAATAACGCTGCATCTTGTGGCGCAGACAAGAGTGTTTGCGCTACCACCCAAACCAGATTTCATGCGGCTTCGGTAGCACAGACACTCTTGTCTGTGCAAGAATACTGCCATTGTGCGAAAGTCCTACTCCTTATTTCTCTCCAACATTATGCTGAAGACCGCATACATGCTGGCGTGCCGTTATCCCTTCGCTGCTCGTGCCTCTGCGTCGAGCCATTTTGCATGATAGTCTTGAATCATGCTGGTATAGCGGATTTCGCGGCGAATGACGGAAATAAGACGTTCCAAGTAGCCTTTGATGATAAAATCCGTTGCTCCAGCATTCATCGCAGCGACAACGGCATTTTCATTCAAAATGCTAGAAATCATTATCACGGGAATAGGCAAAATAAGCGCAGGAGGCGTGGGCAGATGCGCGGCTTCGTAGTCGCGGATAATTTTCAGCGCGTCCATACCAGTAAAACCAGTGTGAATGTTGTAATCGCAGAAAATCATGTCCCACGATTGCTTCAGCACTTCGTTCAGTGCTGGTACGGTATCAACGCGCTCGTAGGTATGCTCGATGTCGTGATAGCGCAAGAAGCGCATAAGAACATCGGCATCCAAGACCGAATCTTCCACCAATAAAAAACGTAAAGGAGAACGCACAGAATAATTCCCTATTGTCTGTGAATAAGTATTGTTATTGATTTCAAGGAAAGACGCTGCGTGCGACATTTCCAGACCGTTAGTTTGTCCTTATCCCTCTGCCTTTTTGCGCTGTCGTGCAATTTCAAACATGACCACGCCAGAAGCAACGGACGCATTCAGCGAGGCAATTTTACCATGAATCGGGATAGAAACCGCTCCCGTACATACGGCGCGAACTGGCTTGGAAATACCAAAACCTTCGCTTCCAATAACGAGAACAACGGCATCGCCGTAGAGAGTGTTTGTGTACTGTTCTTTCGCGTCTGCTTCCAGAGCAAGTACCTCAAAGCCCGCATTCCGCGCATCTTCCAGAGCTTTTGCAAGATTACTCACCTTTGCAATATTCAAGTATTCGAGTGCGCCGGCAGAGGTTTTTGCTGCTGCACCGCTCAAGGGCGCGGAACGCTGCTCCGGCACGATAATCCCATGAAATCCAGCACATTCTGCCGAGCGGGCAATTGCACCAACGTTGTGGGGGTCGGTAATACCATCCAATGCAACCAGTAATGGTGCGTCATGGAGAGAAAAACTTCGTTCCAAAAGCTCGCTCATAGACAGCGTTGTGAAGGCGGAGGTAAGCGCGAGAACGCCCTGAGCGCGTCCGGTATCTTCGCACACTTCATGCTCAAGAGCTTGAAATTTACGTTTGTCCATCAGCGAAACAGGCACATTGCGCTTGGCGGCAAGTGCGCGAATTGCTTGAATTGGTGCGCCTTCTGCGCCATACTGGAGAAGAATCTTCTCTATTTTCCGTGCGCTCCCACCGTTTGCTTGCGAGAGTGCTTCCTGCACAGCGTTTCGCCCAAAAATATACACAAAAGATATGTTTTAATGTGAAAGGATTCTAAACACACGACAAAATCTCTGAAGGGCTGATAGAATCAGGCTTTAGTGGCACAGACATTCTTGTCTGTGTTTTCCGCCTGAAATCCTTGCTAACACTCACAGACTAAGAATGTCTGTGCCACTACTGAAGAAATTTTGTCGTGTACGAAAGAAAAGATTGTGAAACTCACATACACCGTCTGCGAATTTTTTCTTATCGGTATTCTGCTTTTTGCCTCTGCCCCAAGTATGAATGGTCTCTCTGCAACCGAACAATACCAGCACAATAAGACCGTAAAAATACGAAAAATCCGTGAATGTGCATGATTCTTTTTTCGGCGTATTCTAGCGAATGTACAAGATTTTATCCGTACTCCGCTCGGCTGCAATCGCTCAAAGACGCGTCATTGTTTGACGGCTTGTCATAGCGAGGCACATCTGCAAACGTGTGGGATATTACTGCTTCACAAGCCGTACTCGCTGCACCCACCCTTGCTGCTGCGTGGAAACGGTACAAAAATACACACCCCGCGCCAAACCCGCACCGTCCAATTCCCGCGTATGAACGCCCTCCGGCAGCATTCCCTCTGAAAAGCGCATTATTTCTCGTCCCAAGGCATCATGCACCCGCACAAGCACTTCTGAAGCGCGTTCTAGGCGGTATTCGAGCGTGGTGCGCTCGGTGAAGGGTTGGGGGTAGGCTTGAATGGATAAATTTTGAAAATCCTTCGATACTTTGGTCGTTAAGTCGCTTGCGCCATAAAAATACGCGCCACTCAAAGGTGGAAGTGTAATTGTCAATGGTCGGGTAAGGCTAATTGCTTGAGAATGTCGTATGGCTGGATTGGTTCTAAAAGCGGGATAAAAAGAAATTCCAAAGGGTAAGGTCGGCAAGTTAATTGTTAGCTGTACTGTATCTAAAGTTGGATTGATGGCTGTAACCCAAGCGCGAAAAACAAGAGTTGGGTCTGGTTCTAAAATGTTGTAATGAGTATAAATGGAATCAAGCGTTGTTACCGCAAACGCGCCCTTTTCAATCGAAGGAAATCTTACAGGAGCAATTTTAGGGCTTCGGTTATTACGGCGAATAAAGGCAAGTGAACGATAAAACCCCGCCAAACTACTATCAAAATTCATATCATCCACAGGGCGCATAAATGCTGGGGAATGCGAGGCAGCTTGCGCATCGAAGCGAATATCCGACCAGTTCATGGGTGAGCGGTCGTCGGGGTCGTTACCGCCCCAGATGCCGGACTCTGTGCCGTAGTAGAGCATTGGTGCGCCGGTGAAGGTCATTTGAAAGAGCGCGATGAGTTTTTGTACGTCGCGCTCCTCCGCAGTCGGCTTGCGAATAAGGTAGGACGGTCGTCCCCATGCGTTGTTGGTGGGTCCGCCCGCAAGAGTGCTGTTCACAATTTGCGACGCTAGACGCTCGGTATCGTGCGAATCCATCATGTTTTGCATGGCGGCTTGTACGTCGGGAGTATAAGCATTCATGCGGCTTGTAATGGTATTCCAAAAGGATTCCGCCGTGCCGCGCTTATTGATAAAAAAGTCCTTCACGGGTTGCAAAAATGCCCAGTAGTTCATTGCGGCGGAAAAGTTTCCACCCCGCACCGTTGCTGGGGTTTGGTCAGTCCAGATTTCGGCAGTCGTGTAAGCATTTGGGTTCAGGCTGCGGACGTAGATATTCCATTCGTTCCAGAAACCAAGCGGCATATACGGCACAACGTCCAACCGCCAGCCATCTATACCGTCGTCGGGATTGCCATCGCCATTCGGGTCCATCCACCGCCGCGTCACGTTCCAGATGTAGTCTTTCGGCGCGGGTGCGAGGTCGCGTCCATCGGCGGTGCGGGCAAATTCAGGCAGCGAGGTAAAATTTTCCCACGATTTGTAGGCAAATTCATTCGCGGTGGTCGCGGGGTCGTCGAAACGGGAAATGGCGTACCAGTCCTTGAAGCGAGACTGTGCCTGATTCTGCACAATATCTTGAAACGCAAAAAAGCCACGCCCCGTATGATTCCACACGCCATCAAGGATAATGCGCATATTCCGCCGCTTTGTTTCTTGGATGAGCCGCAAAAAGAGCGAATCCGCGCTCGTCCACCGCCATGTGCGCGGGTTGTAGGGTTCTGCACTTGCGTTTTCGCGGGCAATTTGCGCCAAGTCTGCTTGCGGATTCGGTCCGAAATACGGGTCTATGTGGTGATGCGCATTGCCGTCGTATTTGTGCAGCGAATTGGCGTAAAATATGGGGTTCAGGTACAACGCGGTAATACCCAAATCGCGTAAATAGTCCAAACGGTCAATGATTCCTTGCAAATCGCCGCCGTAGCGACGGTGGAAAATGGAATTGTTGTAGAAATTCGCACCAAATTCGCGCTCCCATTCGTCGCGGGAAAACCAGTCGCTGCCCCAAGGTTTGATGCGCCATTTGTCGGATACGCCATTGCCGAGTTCAAGACTTTCTCGCGTGGGGTCGTTGCGCGGGTCGCCATTGCGAAAGCGTTCTGGGAAAATTTGATACCAGACTGCATCCCGCGCCCATGCTGGCGTGGCATTGATAAGAACAGGAAAACGATACGCGCTCGCGTTTCCAGCAATATCATTTGCCAGAATCCGCACCGTTGCTGATGTTGGAACGGCATTGGCAAATTGCATACGAACAACACCGCTTTGCTGTGCGGCTCGTAGCGCGTCGGTGCTGAGAAACGTAGTATCGCGCCCGCTCACAACGGCAATGCGCGTGAGCGTCGCGGTGGTGATAATGGACGCACTTACGCCAGAAACCGCATTGCCACTCATTTGCAAGGAAGGCTGAAAGACGAGTAATGGTGCGACTTGCAGAACAGAGTTTTGATTCGGCGAGCCGTCCTGTACGTCGTTCAAGGGGTCGGGAATCCAGTCTGCTTGCGCTCCCGAAGCGTCGCGGTGAATATGAAATTTGTACAAATATCGCTGTCCCACGCGCAACGTCAATGTTTTTAGCCACGCGCCAGAAGCCGCATCGTAGCTCATTTCCGAAGCCGCACCTGCGCTGATGCGCCCGTTGGCGTTTGGTCCCCAGTTGTTAAATTCGCCCGGTACAAAGGCGCGGACGTAGCGTTGTTGCGGGTCGGCGAGGCGAAAGGTGACGGTGATATTTTGCGCAAAAAGCTGAGAATACGCGCTTGGTACAAAAACGCTCAAGCACAGACAAACGGCGAAAAGGCGTGGAAGCAAGGAATGGTGCAGCATAGCAAGAAGGGATAATGAACATTATGAAGAAATTTTTTCGTTACTGGTCAGGTCTCGCCACCGAAGCGGCTGAGGAGTGCATGAACACTGCCGTCCGGCGGGTGCGTCGCTTGTACAGCACTCGCCGGACGGCTACTCAGCTTGTGATAACAGCCGCCCGACGAGGTAGTCCCTGCATAGTTACGTTTTTTCTTAGAAATGGAAAGACGTGAATTCAAGAGATACAACAACGCACGAAAAGCGCAAAAATGCAACGCGTAGTATTGGCAACCAAATTTCGTATATTTGCACACAAGAAGCAAGGAAATACGCGCCTTTCGACTTTCAAACCTCATATTTCAGACTTCATCTTTTCCCCATGCCTTTTACCGCCGAACAACTCGCTGACGATATTCGCTCGCAGAACCACGCCCGCAGCCGCCGTGCCTTAGCGAAGGCAATTACGCTCGTGGAAAGCTCCCGTGCGGCGGATGTGGAAATTGCGCAAAATCTTCTCACCGAGATTCTTCCCGCAACGGGCGCGTCGCAGCGCATCGGGATTACGGGCATTCCGGGCGTTGGGAAAAGCACATTTATTGAGGCATTTGGCTTGATGCTGCTTCGGAAGGGATATAAAGTTGCGGTGCTGGCGATAGACCCCTCCAGCGAGCGCACAGGCGGGAGCATTCTGGGCGATAAAACCCGTATGCCAGAGCTTTCCCGCGCTGAAAACGCTTTTATTCGTCCCTCGCCAGCAGGAAAAACGCTCGGCGGCGTAGCGCGGCGAACACGAGAAACCATGCTGCTGTGCGAGGCGGCTGCCTTCGATGTGGTGCTGGTGGAAACCGTTGGCGTGGGGCAATCCGAAACGACGCTGTCGTCAATGGTGGATTTCTTTCTCGTGCTGATGCTCTCTGGCACGGGCGACGAACTGCAAGGAATGAAGCGGGGAATCATGGAATTAGCCGATGCCATTGCTATTAACAAAGTCGAGGCGGAAACTCGCATGAATGCTGAACGCGCAGCCCAGCAACTGCGAAACGCGCTACATCTTGGCATGCCGAAACACGAGGATTGGAGCGTTCCCGTGCAGCTTTGCAGTGCGCTTGAGCAAACGGGGTTGGAGGAAATTTGGGCAATTATTCAACATTTTATCCAGGAAAACGCCGATCGAACCCAGCACGTGCGCCGCACACAAGCGGTTCGGTGGATGCGAGAAACCGTGCAGGATGGAATTGCGATGCTGCTGCACAATTCACCCACTCTGCGCGAATTGAACACGCAGTTGGAAGCACAAGTTTTTGCGCAGACACTCTCGCCAAGCGCAGCAGCAATACGGCTTTTGAAGGCAATGGGACTTGCTGAAAAGATACATCAGGGAGTGTAACTTCAAGAAAAAACCTACTTTTTCGGTGAAGTCCATACAAGCCGCGTCAAATCAGACTTTGACGCGGCTTTTTTGTATCGCTACCGCGCAATAATCGCAAACTCCGTGCGGCGATTTTTCTGCCGATTTTCTTCCGTATCGTTCTCAACAATGGGCTTTGTCAAGCCGAACCCCAGCGTTTGCAAGCGTTTCTCAGCAATACCGCGCTGCACAAGTGCCTGTGCAACCGCTTCGGCGCGAAGCTCGGAAAGGCGTTGATTGAAAGTGGCACCGCCAATGTTGTCTGTATTACCGCGTATTTCAAGGCGGATTTTTGGTGCGCGACGCAGCGCGGCGGCAATCGCATCCAGCATTGGTGCGGACTCTGCTTGAAGCGTGGCTTTGTTGTACTCAAAATAAATCTTGGTCGTCGAGAAGACCGTGCCAACGCTGTCCAAGATGCTAAACACGGATTTATCGTAGCTGAAGGGCGCGGTAATTTGACCGCCGCGTCCGCTACTGTCTAAGCCGCTTCTTTGCTTGTTTCCTGAGCCATCATTCCCAGTCCCGCTTCCTTGCTTGTTCCCTGAGCCATCATTCCCAGTCCCGCTTCCTGATTTGTTCCCTGAGCCGTCATTGCCAGTGCCGCTTCCTGACTTGTTCCCAGAGCCGTCATTGCCAGTGCCGCTTCCCTGCTTGTTTCCTGAGCCGTCATTGCCAGTGCCGCTTCCCTGCTTGTTTCCTGAGCCATCATTGCCAGAACCGCTCCCTGACTTGTTTCCTGAGCCATCATTGCCAGTGCCGCTTCCCTGCTTGTTTCCTGAGCCGTCATTGCCAGTGCCGCTTCCTTGCTTGTTTCCAGAGCCGTCATTGCCAGAGCCGCTTCCTTGCTTGTTTCCAGAGCC
>JAAFIV010000019.1 GCA_013298775.1 Ignavibacteria bacterium
CATTCCTGATTGAACATTCCTGATTGAACATTCCTGATTGAACATTCCTGATTGAACATTCCTGATTGAACATTCCTGATTGAACATTCCTGATTGAACATTCCTGATTGAACATTCCTGATTGAAGCTGCAAAATACCATCTGCAAGGGAATAGAACAATACGGGACACATGAAAAACCAAGAATCTATCAGGTTTCAGAAGCACACTCTCCCATTCTATCAGTTATTGAACTCTAACGGCAGGTGAAAACTTGGCTCAATGCTATCAACGATAGTGCCATCAACGGTATCATCAAATTTTCGTGCAAAAAGATTGTCGCCGGACAACAAAAATGCGAGGTCTTCTTCGGTGAATGTTTTGGGGCGCAATTTGATATCGCCATCCGGAACCCAGATGATTGCTCGTTTGTCGTCGTTGATAAGTTTCCCGTCGAAGGATGTATTCATCAGCACGGTCTGAAAAAACGATTCGTCAGCAATGAGCGTGTTCAGGTAATATTCCTCGAATTTTTTCGCTTCGCCGCTATTACAAATAAACTCGCAGCAGGTTCGAGTTAAAATCATCCACTGCCCACCGATGTAGGAAATAACATCTTTGAGAAAGGCGCGTTTGTAGGGAGTGCCGGTAAAACCTGTGTCAGTCTCAACAAAATAATTTTCAATGCGGTTCATCGTTTCAGGACGTTCTGATGCTTGATTGGCGATTTTAAGAAAGTTATTTCCCCGATTATTTGTAAGAAATTCTCGAATAATCTTCTGTGATTTTAAGGGATAATCCTGCCCACTCAAATTGATAAAAAACTCCCATTCGGCATTGATAGAAAGCAGATATTTCATCCCGTTCAACTCTGCTTGTACCATACTGTACCCGCCCCACACGACGTTTTCGCTTTCTAAAATATAGGTATTCGGAAAATCGCTCAGGAAGTCGCGTATATCCTCGTAGGTCTCGGCACTGACCTTTTTATCAAGGTGAATGAGGTAGTGATTTTCTGGATGAAAAATGGCTTTGAACATTCGCTTGAATTGTTCGGGAAAACGGTGTACCAAAATAAAGTAAGCGATAGTTACTTGGTCGTTGCTGACGCTGTGCGTCATCGAATGTTCACGTCGGTTTACGATAGTTTGGTCAGTCATATTTTTTTGGTAAGTGTGGTAATATCAAAAAAGAAAATTCCCCTAAAACATTTATTTTCTTGAAATTACGAAAAAATTCGGTCAATCCACTCATAAACCGTACCTTATTGTACCTTTCCGATGTACGTGCGAAAATCTGGTGCATTTCTCTTGTGATAATGAAATTCCACGTTGGCAGCAATTCATTCGCTCAAAATGTCCTGTGATTGGTTAGTGAGGTAGAAAATGCCCACCATGCGGCTTACAAAATGAATGGTACGCTTGTGCTTTCCGAGATGAAATCAAGTATCCAAAAAGCCAATAACATTGGCAATCAAGCCATTCTCACCCAACGTACCAACAAATGTTCCGCGTGATAGAACGCTTCCATCCAAATTCAATTCCCACCGAAACCGAAAGACGTGATGATGTGTCTCTGGCTCAGAGACAAGCAATAGCCTGTGTTGGAGCCGAGAACGGAAGGTTGAAATCATTGCATCCATTTCCCCTAGATTGCGTAATTCCTGCGGAACGTGGGGGTCAATATATGTACCATGTTCCGAAAAACATTGTTGCAGCAATGCAAGACGTGGAGCGGCTTCTACGGTGTTCCATGCTTGAATATATGTGCCGAGAATCTGTGTTGTTTTCATAACAAAAAGAAGAATTGCACCTTGTCAGGTATTATCCCGTTTCTCATTGGGATAATACCTGATAGGCTGCGATTTATGTATTTCCTTTTAAGGTTTTACACGGCTTGCTGAATGTTAATATGAAAATTAAACATCGGTGTTTGGAGTTTAGCAAAAAGCCGCACCCACACCGGCAAAAGCATTTCCGTACCGCGAGCGGTGGTAATATCGCCAAGGTCAATGATGTTGCGCTCTTGCCAGCCAAAAGATTGTAAGAAAGTTGCCGTTTTTGCTTTCGCTTCAGCATTATTTCCACTCATAAAAACCGTATGGTTACCCTGCACCAATGCGGGATTGACCATAATTCCGACAGTCATCGTATTCATACTTTTCACCACGTTGAGAGCAGGATACGCTTTTTGAATTTCTTCTCCAAGAGAACTGGTATTGCAAACGCTGAGTGTTGGCGGGAAACCGTTGGAAAAATCCAATGGATTGGAAATATCAATGAAGAGCTTGCCTGAAAGTGGCTCTGTACCTATGCTTTCAAGCACCTTCATGACAGCATCGCCTTTGGTGCAGTTGAAAATTGCTTCTGCGCCGGAAACCGCTTCGGCAAAGGTTTTCAGCAAAACGGTATTGTTGCTTTTGTGCCAGACGGGGAAAGGTGGGTTGCCCATGCCGTCGTTGTCGGTTTTAGCAAGCGTGTCGGCTACGTTGCGTGTACCGATTGTTACGGTATGCCCCAAAGCCTGTAAGCGGCTTGCGAAGGCTTGTCCAACCATTCCTGTTCCCAAAATTGCGATATTCATGATGGTATTCCTTGAAAATGTGAATGAAAAAAAAGATATAGAAAAAGAAGTAGCTATAAAAATTATAGTTGTAAACTTAAAAGAAATTCTCTACATTCGCAAGAGCTATCAAAAAGGGAAGGGCAGCATCAATATCGAAAAAAACAGCTATCAACCGCACGAATACAAGGAGTAAGAGCAATGAAAATTAATGACAAAGAAATGATGATTGAGTTGCGTGGGCAAGAATTTCACTGCGCAATGGACATTACTATGAGCTTTATCGGTGGGAAATGGAAGACCGTCGTGCTTTGGTATTTGCGTAAAGAACCACAACGGTTTGCCGAATTATCAAGGCTCATCCCGCAAATCACCGAGCGAATGCTGAGTTTACAGCTTAAACAACTTGAGGAAGATGGTATTGTGAAGCGCGAAGTTTTCACCGAAAAGCCGCCCCTTAAAGTGGAATACTCGCTGACGGAGTTTGGTAAAACCTTGATTCCTGTGCTGGAAGCGATTGCAAAATGGGGACGTGAACTGGGGCAGCAAGAAGGGGTGCTGTTGGAAGCCGAAAAAATTTCGACGCATCGGAAACAAACTTCTTTGAATTCAAGCCCTGCCAATCGCAAAAAGACGAGGCAAAAAGCAACGTGATTTTCCATGCTTCTCAAAAAGGGAGCAAATTTCCTTTGGCTCAAAATGTCCTAATCTTGGCTGAGAAGGCATAATGCAAATGGCTACATTTGAAGGTGTAAACAAGCAAACACCGACACTTTTAACCATTTTTACACGACCTTTATGCGCTTCTCCCAACGACTTTTTCTCACGCTTCTGTGTGTCCTGAGTTGCCTGCCACTACCCGCACAGCTACCCGCACAACAAAGCGACAGCACCGCAAAAAAACTCCCACCTACACTTCCTCCCGCACAGTGGCAACGCCCGCGTACACTTGATGTAAAGCACATCGCACTCAATCTGCGCTTCGATTGGCAAAAAAAACAGGCATTCGGTACGGCAAAAATTATGCTTGCGCCGCTTTCAAATATCTCCGCAATGCAAGCAATTATGCTGGATGCAGCCATGATGACGATAAACGCTATCACGCTTGCGGATGGAAAAAATTCTCAATCACCCGTAAAATTCGACTACGAAAACACCGACAAAAACAACAACCTCAAAATCTACACAAACCGCACCATTACTGCGGGTGAAGATGTTACGCTCACGATTGATTATCGCACAAATTGGGTGAACGTCCCCGACCCAAACAGCCTCGGCGGAAGTACAGGAAAAGGCTTGCGCTTCTATGATAAAACTTCAGTAGAGCCTCGCAAACGCCGTCATTGCTGGTCTATGGCGGAATTGAACTCGAACCGCTATTGGTTTCCGTGCTACGACGATTTGGGCGACGTGCGCACAAGCGAAATTACGGCAACCGTCGAAAAACCGCTTTCAGTAATTTCCAACGGCAAACTCCTCGAAACCCGCAACAATCCTGACGGAACGCGCACCTTCCATTGGAAAATGGACACGCCCCACGCGAATTATCAAACCTCCATTGCCATCGGCGAATTTCTCGACATCCCTCGTAAAATCTCGCTTGGCAAGCAAGACGCAATAGAACTCCACACCTACGGTTTTCCCGACGAAAAAGAAGCAACCGACGCAAGTACGGCACGTCTGGCGGATATGGTGAAATTTTTCAGCGAACAAACAGGCGTGAAATATCCTTTTGGCACCTACAATCAAGTCGTTGCGCACGACCTTCCTTGGGGAATGGCAGGAATAGGTACTTCTACACTTTCAGAAAATATGATTGACGATTTCGGCACACACGCTGATTTTCTCTACCTTTGGGACTGGTTGGAAGGCGAGGCGTTGGCGCATCAGTGGTTCGGAAATGCAATAACCGTGCGGGATTGGAGTGATATTTGGCTGGCACGCTCTTTTTCGTACTATTTCTCAAATCTCTACTCGGAATACAAAAACGGACGCGATGAATTTTTGCTCTTTAATCACGGTATTTACTCGCTTGGCAGCAGCTTTGGCGATTGGAACAACGGTATTCGTCGCCCCATTGCTACGAAAAATTACGAAAGTACGCAAACGATTATCACCGACAACACCACGTATTTTCGTGGCGCGGTCATGCTCAATATGCTGCGGCAACATTTAGGCGAAAGTAAGTGGCGGCGGGCGATTCAAGGCTATGTACAAGGGAATATCGGCAAACAAGTTACAACCGAAGATTTCCGTAAAGCCTGTGAAGATGCGGCTGGTGAGCCGTTGGATTGGTTTTTCGCACAGTGGATTTACGGCATCGGTCATCCAAAATTTGTCGTAAACAAAAGCTACGATGCGGCTTCCAAGCGATTGACGCTTTCACTCAAGCAAACCCAACAGCGCGACAGCGCAAGTGCATACCCGCAAACCGCGTATTTTCAGGGCAAAATGGCAATCGAATTGGATGGGCGCATTGAGATAATCCAGATAGAACCCAAAGCAGAAAACACGTTCACCTTTGCCTCCGAAGCCGCACCAAAGCTGGTACACGTGGATTACGAAAATGCTTGGCTGAAGGAAATGACGTTTGAAAAATCGTTGGACGAACTCTTGTATCAACTGCAAAACGACCAAGACATCACGGGCAGACGCTGGGCAATGGGCGAACTTGCGAAACTAGCAAAAAATGAAAAGACCTCAAGTACGGACAAAGAGAGTATCTATGCGGGTTTCAGAGCAGCGATGACAGGGCAATCGTATTGGCGATTGAAACTCATGGCGGTTGGATTCTTACAAAATATGCTCGTACCCAGCGCGAAACCTGCGCTCTCGCCATCTGCACCACCAACGAAAGCAGAAGCCGTGAGCCTCGACGAAGCAACAATTTCTACACTGTTAAGCGTCATCAACAACGAAAAAGCCTGGACGCGGTCAGCAGCCATCAACTTTTTAGGGCTTACGTGCGATGAAAAATTCGCTGACCTCTACATCGGTTTTCTCACAAACGAAAGCGACCGCGTGGTCAATGCTGCCGCCAACGCGCTCGGCAAGTGTAAAAGCCCGAAAGCATTCGACGCGCTGGTGAAATTGAAAGACAAACCGTCATGGAAAAATCAAAGTTTGATAAGCACGTTGAACGGATTGAAAGAACTCAAAGACCCGCGTGGAGCGGACATTGCGCTTACAGCATTCAAAGACCTCGCTTCGCCGCGCTGGACGCTGGCGGTGCCGATTTGGGATTATCGCATAGCAGCCGCAGAAACACTTGTGAAGCTCGGCAAGGCAGATGCAGCCTACCCTTTTGCGATGGACTGCCTCAAAAAAGCACTCGCTGACAATGACATGAACGACATTTTCAACACAATTCTGCTCATCACCACGCTCGCCGACCCGCGTGGCGACGAGGCTTTCGCACTCGCAAAAGCGAAACTCAAGGATGATGCGAATGCGATGGCAGCATTGGAGCAGTTTGAGGGGCAGTTTAGGGAAGCGTTGAAGAAGGCACAATCTCCCAAATAGCCACGTTATTCGTATTGATACGGCTCATTGGCGTACGCCATTCCACGCACATTTTCCAAGGCTCTTTTCATGTACATTCGCCAAAATGTCTTTGTAAACAGCCAGTTGAGTGGGTAGAGCAAGAGATTATCAGAATGGAGCGTGTAGGTGTATTCAATCAAAATGCTGTTCGGTTCAAGTTCCGTTGTTTTCCAAATGGCGACAAACTTTGAAAAGCCTAATAGCCATGATTTGAAATCAGTCACTTGAAATTTCCAGTATTGGTTTTCAACTCGTTCAAGCACCATATCCGTCGAGGATTCGCCGCCTTTGAACGTCGGCGAGGGCGCGACAAAGACTTTTTTACTTGCACCGGGCTTACCCCACATTTCATCGTCGGTGCAATGCGTAACCCTCGGCATGAGACCAAAGCCGGTATGCACTTTGGAAACATCGCACAGTATCGGTGTCTTGAATGCTCGCTCTAAAGAGCAGTGATAGATGGTGCTGATAGTGATTGTTGTTTCCATGGTTGATGCTTGAAAAATGACGAAAAACATTACTCTACCGTCAAGATAGAGATTATTCTTGCGGTTTACTACATCAATCAACTTAGTTCAATTCTTTTCCATGAAAAAAAACATCGCCATTTTCCTCTTCAATGACGCAGAAGTTCTTGATTTCGCCGGACCCTTTGAAGTATTTTCCGTTACCTCCGAACTCAACAACCATGAGCTTTTCAACGTATTCACGGTAGCAAAAGAGCTAAAACCGATTCGCGCCGTCAATGGCTTGTCGGTCAATCCCGATGCGGACGTTGCAACCTGCCCGAAAGTGGACATTCTCATTATTGCGGGAGGCTCCGGTACACGAGCAGTGATGCAGGACACAGAGGTTTTAGAGTGGATAAAAACGACACACGCCACATCCGAAATGACGCTTTCTATCTGCTCCGGCGCACGATTGCTGGGTGCGTTGGGTTTGCTGGACGGGAAGCCGTATTGCACCCATCACGAAGTCTATCCGCATCTTGCAGAAATCGCGCCGCTAGGCATTCCGCAGCCGGAAAAGCGGTTTGTGCAAGCGGGGAATATCTTCACATCTGGCGGGATTTCGGCAGGAATTGACTTGTCGTTTCACATTGTGGAAATGCTCTACGGAGAAGATACAGCGCGGGCTACGGCAAAATATATGGAATATCGAAGAATGTAGTACATGATTCTTACATTATGCAGCGATAATGAACGTTGTGAGGAAGGAACGCAGATTTGAGGACTTAGAGAATGTGGAGGACGGAGAAAAGTCCTCCATATCCTAATAGTCTGGGACCTCATCCGCGTTCCAATCATCGTTGCTTATTTCAAGAATCATGTAGTAAGTTATGAAGATAAAAAAAACAGCAAAAAAAGCCGTAGAAGCGAGCAATAATGAGCGTTCTACGGCTTTTTGTCTTTAAGAGGTTATACGTCGTGTGCGGGTAAATTTTTTCTCAAAACCGCCATTCTAGCCCGATAGACGCTACGTAATTGAACGGCAAACCTGGCTCAATGTATGGAAATTGCCCATTGGAAGCGCGGTCGGGGTTTATCCAAATCGAAGCGGCGTATTTTGTGTTTGCGAGATTATTCCCGCGCAGAAAGGCGTTTATCCACAAGCGTTCATCCAGCAAGCCTTGTTTTATGCCGATACTGGCATCCAATACCGAAAAACCTTGCGCTGTAAGCGTGTTTGCGTCGTTGGCGAAGTAATTGCCGACAGCGCGGTATTCCACTTCGGCGAAGGCTTGCGGTAGAAAGGTTGGCGCGTAGCGGAGGCGCAGAGAGCCGAATACATCAGGGATGCCGGGCATTTTATTTCCCGCATAACTTATCGAGCGTCCTTCCAACGAGCGGTTCACAAAGCCTGAATCTACGCGGTATTCCACGAAATTGCTTTGCATAAATGTTCCTGCGCCCATAAGCGACAAACCACCTGCAAACTGAGCATTGAAGCCAAGTTCAAGCCCTCTGCGCTGTGAGCGTCCTGCCGTAAAGTAAAACCGTCCGCCACGATACGGGATAATATCGTTCACCACATCCACCAGATACACCGCCGCATCGTAGGACAAGCGTTCAAGGAAATTTCCGTCGTCGGCGAGGAGAATTTGCTTGATGCCAATCTCGTAGGTGGTAGATTCTATCGGCTTCAAAAGGGCATTCACACTGCGCACGGTGTCCTCGCCAAACACGCTTGGTGGGTCAAGTTCATTGCCCGCCGGCACCTCCACGCCGCCGCCAAGATTCGCATAAATGGTCATATCGGCAGAAGGACGGAAGGACACGCCAACTTTCGGGGTTAATCGCTCAAAAGTGCGAATTTCATTCAGCTTGGGATTGATATAACTATCGTTGAAATACGTGATGTTGTCGTAGCGCAAACCCGCAAGAACACTGATGTTCGCGCCAAAACTGAGTTCTTCTTGCACAAACGCGCCAAAGTTATTCGCGCCCTCGCGCTTGTTATTATTGACCGTTGTTCCGCGATTGCCATTCACGAGATTGTAAAACAAAATCGCGCCGTCTTGATATTGCTGGTCAATTCCCGCCACAAGCGAGTGTTTAAGCCAGTCCGTGAGCTGTCCGTGATTGCGGAAAATGACGTTGCCGCCCGCGTGATAGCGATTGAAATCACGGAAGGTATTGCGCTCGGAGCGTTGTAAATACTTGCTTTGAAGGAATGCGGTTGTGGAAATGCTATTGTTTGCATCAAATTCATGCTCAAACGTCGTCCCGACGCGCCCTAGACGGTTGAAACGGCGTTCATTGCGCTGCACGTAGGTTGGGTTGTAAATTGCGGGGTCGTTTTGTGCTTGTGTGGGGTCGGCGTTGAATTGCGCTTCGGTGAGCGGTCCCGGAATTTGAAACGCATTGCTCGCTGCTACCAAAAAAACATTCAAACGAGATTTCGCCGAAAGATTGGAAACCATACCCACGTATGCCTGCTGCAAACGGCTCTGCGACTGCGCTCGCCAGCCCGCGAAGTCTGTATTATTTACCGAAACAAAGACTTTGCCAAAGTCCGTCGGGGTAGAAGCGCGGAGCGACTGCTTGGTAAAGCCGAAACTGCCGAATTGTGCTTGTGCGGATACAAAGGCGCGGTCAAGCGTCGGAATCATGCTGATATTTACCACGCCGCCCGACGCGTTGCCCCACAGTGCGGAAGCGTTCGAGCGCAAGACCTCGATACTGCTTGCGCCCGCGAGGTCAATGAGGTCGAAGGCAGTGCGCCCATCGGGTTCGGTTTCGGGAATGCCATCAATGTAAAAGCGGATGCCGCGCGAGGTGCCAGCATTGGAGCGTTCTCCTGCGCCGCGTGCGCCGAAGCCGCGAATCATCACGCGCACATCCTGATTGCCTGTGCGCGATTGCACAAGTGCGCCCGGAACAAGTGATAATGCCTCATCCAGCCCGAAGCCGCGCCCGTTCTGGAACATACTTGCTGGAACAACCGTTACCGCAAGCGGCACTTCCAGTGCTTTTTCTGGCTGCCGAAGTGCGATAACCGTGATTTCATCGGCTCTTGCAACCTTTTTACGAGCGGATTTGCTTGAATCTGTCTGTGCAAAACTTGGTAGCGCACAACAGAGCTGTGCCGCAAACACAAGCAGTGATGCGGCAACGAAAGAAGTGAATTGTGATTTCATGTTGTAAGGAAATTTGTAAGGAACGTAATATTCAAAAAAACGCAATAGCACACTACTCCGCCGCTTCCTAGCGTGGAGTAATGGGAAAAATCAAAGGAAAATAGTAACTCCTGTTGTGCGCAGAATGCTGCCCGATTCGCCCCCTTGATAAAGGGGGAACGGGGGATTAAACAGTTCAAGACCGCTTCAAATAAATCGCTGGAGGCGACAAATCCCCCGTTCCCCCTTTATCAAGGGCAGGGCTGTTAAGTTCTGCCCTCACCCCGCTCTGCGAGCGACCCTCTCCCAGAGGGCGAGGGTGAAGAGGTGGCTCTGTATCTTGCCCTTCTCCCTCTGGGAGAAGGGTTGGGATGAGGGAAAACACGAGAACTTAACAGCCCCCCTTTATCAAGGGGGCGAACGAGTGCGAAACCTGAGTAGTTAGAAAATATGCTATTACAAAGGAAACGCAGGCGGACGGAACACGCCACGAAGCCAGCCTTTACGCGGGTTCTGGCGAATGGTTGTGAAGGAAAGGAATGTGTGAGGAGAGGAAAAAAAATGCAGTTTGAGCCACGTCGGCGCGACCGAGCGCATTTCTTGAATGTTCGTTGGCGCGTGTGGTAATGCGGGATAGCGGGTATCGGTGTGGTCAAGTACGGCGTTCATGTATGCCTTGCCGTCGCATTCATCGGTGCTGTATTGTTGGCAATAATGTGTTACAATATCTTCCCATTCCCACAAGTAAATGCACCATGCCACCGCCGCCCCATGCGCATACACCAGCACAAAGGGAAGCAAAAATGCACCAATGAAGCGCATTGCAAGGGTATGTCGGAAAAATTGATTCACAAAAATTGTTATTGAAGTTTTCACCTTACGCAAACTCTCACACCGCCCTCACCCCTCGCTACGCGAGACCCTCTCCCAGAGGGCGAGGGTTGATGAAGACTAGCTCTGAAGCCCTCTCCCTCTGGGAGAGGGTTGGGTGAGGGTCTTGTGCGTAAGGTGAGTGAAGTTTATTTACCACATTACCTTGCGTCATTCCCGCGTAGGCGGGAATCCAGCGTAAAAACTGGACTTTAGCCAAATATTAGTCGCTGCGCAGCTTTGTGTGCTGGATGCCCGTCTGCACGGGCATGACAAACTCATGATGGAAGCCTATTCTTTCCACACAAAATCAAACAACATGACCGAGACCGCAATCACGACCACTGTGTACGACGCAATAATTTGAAAATTGTTCCGCGCCTCAGCAAAAGCAACGCCAGAAAGGGCTTGGTAGGTGGTTTCCACGCCTGCAAGGATGAGCGGCAAGAGCGCGGGAAAGGACAAGACAGGAAAAAGTGCGGCTTTAGTATTTGCTTTGGCAATGATCGCCGAGATGAGCGTTGTTGCGGCGGCTGTGGCGCAGCTTCCCAAGAAAAAACTCCCTGCAAAGAGAAGCGGCGAGCGGATTTCAACATCATTGATAAACACAAAAAATGCCAGTGTTGCCAAGCCGTAGAGCAGCATTGTGAGCAGCATATTGAAGAGCAATTTCCCGCAATACACCGCAAGCGAGGGCGCGTGTAAACTCAGTAACAGAGACGTGCCGCGCTCTTCCTCGCTCACAAAGGCTTTCTGCAAGCCCGTCATTGCGCTGAAAAACAGCACTATCCACAAGAGCGAAGCCGCTATGCCATTGGTGATTTTCTCCCCTGCGGAGGAGAACGCAATCACAGAAACAGTCGTGAGAACGAACATTCCAACGGCATTCATGGTGTAGCGCGTTTTTAGCTCGCTGCGGATGTCCTTGCGCACGACGGCGAGCGTACTGCGGCAAAATCGTTGAAAGGTTTGAAAGCGAGTATTCATAGGTTTCTCGTAGGGTGAGGCTCTTGCTTCTCAAGCGAGGGTCTCACTGCGGCAAAGAAAGTGAGAGCCTCGCTGAAGAAGCGAGACCCTCACCGCAGATTATTTCCCCGCACCGTTGCGCTGTTTCCATTCAACAAATTCATCGAATGTTCCCGTGTAATCCAAAATTTCGCCGTGCCGAATCTCAATCACGCGCGTAGCGAAGCGGCTTACAAGGTCGCGGTCGTGGCTGACAACGAGTGCCGTTCCCTGAAATTTTTCCAATGATTCTGCAAGTGCGCTCACGGACTCCAAGTCAAGGTGGTTCGTGGGTTCGTCGAGGATAAGCACGTTGTTTTGTTGCAACATGAGTTTGGCAATAATAAGTCGCGCCGATTCCCCACCCGAAAGATTATCCGTCATTTTCAAACGCGATTCCCCGCTAAAAAGCATTCGCCCTAGCAAGCCGCTCAAAACCTCAGCGCCTTCGTCGGTGGAGAAGCTCTCCAGCCATTGATACGCCGTTTTGCCACGCGCAATGCCGTCCTTGTAGTCTTGTGGGAAATAGCCGACGCTTGCCTCGTGTCCGAGCGTAACCGTGCCGCTATCAGGCTGTATGTCTTCTGCGAGCATTTTAAGAAGCGTGGTCTTGCCGACACCGTTATTGCCAATGACCGCAATACGCTCGCCGCGCCCGACGGAAATCGAATAATCCTTGAAAACTTGTATCACTTTGCCATCAGGCTGGGTGTAGGATTTGCTGAGTTTTACCGCCGTTATCGTCTCGCGCCCCGATTGTTTCTTGGTGTCGAAGCGAATGTATGGACGCTGAATGTTCGATTTTTTCAAGTCCGTTGCTTCAAGGCGTTCAATTTCCTTCTTGCGCGATTGCACTTGGCTTGCGCGTGTACCCGCGCCGAACTTGGCAACGAAGTCTTGCAACTGAGCTACTTTCTTTGCTTTTTCGCGGTTTTCGGTTTCCACTTTTGAACGGGCTTGTATTTTCATGTTTACCATGTCGTCGTAATTGCCCGGATAGGTGATGACGGTTTCGTAGTCAATATCGGCAATGTGCGTACAAACAGTGTTCAAGAAATGGCGGTCGTGGGAAATGACAATCAAGGTGCCGCGATATTCCAAGAGCTTTTCTTCCAACCATTGCACGGAAGCCAAGTCCAGGTAGTTCGTTGGCTCGTCCAGCAGTAGTGCTTCTGGTGTGCCGAACAAGGCTTGCGCAAGCAGAACGCGGAATTTTAAGTCCGTCGGCAGCGATTTCATCAGGTCGGTGTGTTTTTCTTGCGGAATGCCGATTCCCTCCAAAAGCTGCTCTGCTTCTTGTTCTGCCTCGTAGCCGTTTTCATCGGCGACAACGCCTTCCAGCTCTGCAAGACGAATGCCCATTTCATCGGTGAAATCGGTTTCTGCCCAGAGTTTTTCGCGCTCTTGCATGGCTTCCCAAAGGACGGCATTGCCCATAAGTACGGTGTCCAAAATGCGGAATTCGTTATACGCAAACTGGTCTTGTTTCAAGATTCCGACGCGCTTCGGCAGCGACACCGTGCCGTGCGTGGATTCTTCCTCGCCTTGAACAATTTTCAAAAACGTTGATTTTCCCGCGCCGTTTGGTCCCGTCAAGCCGTAGCGATTGCCGGGCGCGAACTGCACGGTTACATCTTCAAAAAGGAGTTTCCCGCCGAATGATTTTGTCAAGTTGGCAACAGTTATCATGCACGTTGTGGTTTTGGTGGAGAAGAGAAAATGTAAGCATTTGGGGAATCACGGTAATTTCACTCATTCGCCCCCTTGATAAAGGGGGAACGGGGGATTTGCCGCCGACAACGAGTAGAGATAAAGCGGTGTTGAACCATTTTAATCCCCCGTTTCCCCTTTATCAAGGGGGCGAATCGGACAGCGTTCCGTGTCGCCGAATAGTTACGAGAAAATATACCTTGTTTGGTGGCAATTCACATTGCGAAGCGCAAAAATACGCAGAAATGCGCTTGTGTAAAAATGAAGAATCCATAAAAAACAGCACCGACAAGAACGACGTGCTACAAAGCCTGATTTCATGCGGTAGCGAGGCGATTCTTGCCGGTGCTGTTTCTACGATTATTCTTTGTTGTGCTGTGTTATTGGTCGGAGTATTTTACTTCCGTCGTTTGCGGGAGGAGTTTCAACAGAAGGTCAATATCGGGCTTGGAGACTTTTGTTTCCAGCAAATCCAGCTTGCGAAGACGCGTCATGCGAATCATGTCGGGCAGTTTGGAAAGTTCTCTATTTTTGGAAACATTAATTTCTTGCAAATCCGTGAGCGCAGAAATGCTGGAAGGAAGCGATGTCAGTTTGTTATCTCCCAAGTAGAGTTTTTGCAAACTTGAGAGTTTACTCATGTCTGGCGGCAAGGCTGCAAGCTGGTTGCGCGTGAGAATGAGCGTTTGCAAATTAACGAATCTTCCAATTTCTGGCGGAACGGTGGTAAGGCGATTATTGCTGAGGTTGAGATTGGTAAGTTTCGTCAAATTTCCAATTTCATTCGGCAATGCGATGAGCGAATTACCATTCAGCGTGAGGCTTTGCAGATTGACGAGCTTACCAATATCGGCGGGTAATTTTGCGAGTTGATTGCCCGTAAGCTGGAGCTTCTCCAAGCGTGCGAGATTGCCAATGCCAGCCGGCAATTCCGTGATTTTGCAGCTTCCTAAATTCAAAATTTGTAACGCCGTCAAATTGCTAATTTCGCTTGGTAGTGCTGTGATAGGATTGCCGTTCAAGTCCAGAACAGCGAGATTTACGAGCTTGCCAATCTCACTCGGCAAGACGAGAAGAGCGTTTCCAAAAATGCGCAAAGACTGAAGTTCGGCGAGCTTGCCAATTTCCACAGGCAGCTCTTCCATTTGATTGGTGCCGAGTTCTAAGCGCTTCAGCTTCACGAGTTTTGCGAGTTCTGGCGGCAATTTTTTGAGCTGATTCCCTTCCAACATCAAGGCTTGCAAGAGAGACCACGAGCCGAGTTCCGCACCGAGAATGCTGATACGATTACGGCTTGCATCCAAGTATTCGAGCAGTGTTGCTTGTCCAAGTTCGGTTGGGAGCGAGGAAAGCTGATTATTGCTTATGTCGAGGTGTACGAGCTTCGTGCATTTTCCGAGTTCGGCGGGAATTGCGGTGAGGACGTTGCTTTGCAAATTCAAAAACCTCAATTCCGTGAGCAAGCCAATGTCGGTTGGAAGCGCGGGAATAGTGTTTCTGCCGAGTTGAAGGATTTGCAACTGCGCGAGCTTGGTCACATCGCGCGGAAAGGATTCAAGCAAATTTGCATTCGCGCTCAATAGCTGCAAATGTTTGAGTTTCGCAATAGCTGGCGGAATAGATTTGATGCGGTTTGCGTCTAATATCAACACAACCAAATTACTCAGTTTGAGGATACTTGCCGGAAACTCCTCCATTTGCAAGCCGCTTAAATCCAGCTTTTGTACCTTGTCGGCATTTTTCACCGCTTCATCGAGTGAAGTATAGGTTTGCAAGGCACTCATCTGCGCGGTGTCGAGCAGAGTAGTTTGTGCCTGCAAGCGTGTTTGTACGGCACTTCCCAAGAATAGCACACCTGCCAAGAACGCAAAAAAGATACAACTATGAATATGTCGCGTAGTCCGCATAATTATCCGTAATGTCCGTAATTTCCGAAAAATTTGAGGTCAAACTGAAATCAAATTGAGGTCAAACCGAGGTCGTTGTGAAGAATAATCGCCCGCAAGGGCGCGTTGTTACGACGTTTGCAAGCGAATAGAAGCTGACGAACGCACCATAAACACGTAAAGATAGCAAAATGCCGATAAATCCGAGAGAGTTTTTCGTAAAAATTTCACAAACAATGGCGTTGATTCACGCTTTGTGAAGAATATTGTGAAGAATTTGCGTTGTGAAGAATTCGCGTCAAGGCAAAGGAACATACGCCTTACATCTCAGAATCCTCGCCAATACTGCCAAGCAAGCCTTCTGGCACGTGTGGGCGCACCATCACTACTTCCTCGCGCTCCATTATCACCGCTCCAACAGCTGCTCCTTTAGGCTTGCGGACGTACTTCTTCTGCGTGTAGGCAACGGGCGCGAGTTTTGCATTCCGCGCTTTGGAAAAATATGCAGCAATGGCGGCAGCTTGCTCCAAGACGAGCTTCGGTGGCTTCTGCTTTTGGCTTGTGCCGCTCGCTTTCAAAACAGCGTGCGAGCCAGGAACGCCGCGTGCATGAAACCAGTAATCTTGCGGCTTGGCAAAGCGTACCGTGAGTTCGTCGTTATCGGCAGCCGTTTTGCCGACGTAGAGCGTGTGCGATTCGTCAAGAGGAAATTCGCGGAAGCGTGTTGTTTTCTGGTGTGAAGGCGTGTTTGGACTGTTTTTTTGTCCATGTTTTTGTACTTCGCTCATAATGCGTTCACAATCTTGTTCGTTTGTGGCATGGGAAAGTTGCTGGTGTAATTGCTCCAAACGCTTGATTTCACCAGCGTACCAGCCTTCGCGCTGTGTTCGGCGTTTGCGAGAATCTTTCGCGCGGGCAGCTTTTGCAAAAAAATCTTCGGCGTTCTCACGTAGGCTTAATGCGGCTTGCAAGGGAATATGCACCATTTCGCCATCCCAGTTCGGTACGTCCAGCGCAGACACGCCTTTTTGGTTGATATTTGGCTGAGAAAGGAGCAATTCTGCCCAGAGTTGCCGCTCCATTGCTCGTGTGCCGCCGTCGGTATCTTGCCGAATGTGCGCTTCGGCGCGTTCTGCTTTGTGTTTCAAAAAGCGCACGCGTTCTTCTGTTGCCGCATACAGCTCGTGGAATCTGGCTTCACGGGTATTCATCCGAATACATTCCTGAATCGCCTCGCTTATGGACGCATATCGCGCTTCCACCTGACATTTGGTAAGATGAAGCACCGCAACAAAAGGTTTATTTTTGCGCGATGCGTGGCTGGATGCAAGATGAGATGCGGGATTTGATGAAGGAGATGAATGTTCTTTCCGAAGAATAGCATACTCCGAAGCCGATAAACACTCGTTTCGCACGTCCTCCGCGACGAGAGTAATATCTTCGAGTGCATCATGAATATGGCTTGCACCCAGTATTTCCGAGCCTTCCACGCCAAGACGGAGAAGCACTTCTTCAGCGTATATTTTGCCTAATCCATACTCTGCTTGTGCCAATGCCGCATGGATAGTGGTTTCTGGCGGAAAATCAGCAAGGCGACGGGGTGGATTGGTGCGCACACGAAACGGCGTATTGGCAAGCGCAGAGGAAGCTCGAAAGCTCGTAATGATGCTCTGTTCGTGTTGTTCCTCTACGACGGGGACAAGAGTATCTGCGTTACTAACGACTACAGGCTTCGGTAGAGCAGACACTCTTGTCTGCTCAAATTTCTGCTCAAATTTCTGCTCAATTTTTTGCTCAAACAAGGTTGTACAAATCGCATTTGCTGAAGAATGTTCTTCCAGCGCGTTCCAGCCCGCAAAGACGATACAATGCAAGGTGTAGGGTGGTAAATGCAAGAGGAGAATGCGCTCATCTGCAAGCATTTCTGCGCTTTGCAGGGTGCGTCCGATAAGTTCGGGAAAACAATCCAGCGTGTTTTTGCGAGCGCGTGAGAATGTATCTTTGCAAAAAACAGCACCATTTCGGCTATCAAAATGGCACTCAATAACGCATGAATACTTGCCTTGTTCACGCTCAAAGACGAAGTGCAGTGTGTTCTTTTCCTGCGTAAAACATTCGGTGAGAAATGCGCCCCCAGCACGCGCATTGATTTCACGGGCAACATGGTGTAAAGTGTAGTAATGAAGCTGCATACGGAGAGGTTGTACGAAAGATTTTTTGGTGCTACATGATTTCAGTTGGAAAGAATCCTTACCCCATTAGTGGCACAGACATTCTTGTCTGTGAGTGGTAGTGCGGGATTCAGGTGGAAAACACAGACAAGAATGTCTGTGCCACTATTTGTTTTTTTACCTTTTCAACCCAATACCATACCTGATTTCCAACTGAAATCATTTAGTACCGATTTTTTTGCTCAATGAGTTCGGGGAGACACGACGATACACTTACAACACAAGTATTGATAAGGCTTGTACGCTCAATCCTTACTCGCCGCCTCGACGGGCGTTTCGATAATCACCTGCACGGTGCGATTGTAAAAGCGTCCTTCGGGCAAATCATTCGGAAAAAGCGGCTCTACCTCGCCAACGCCCTTAGAATCTAGTGTTTTGTACTTGTTCGCTGCCAAACGCACCACTTCTTCCTTCGCCTTCGCGCCGCGTGAAGCGGACAGCGTTTGGTTGTATTCGTCCGAGCCAATCACGTCTGTATGCCCGACCACAAGAGCGTCGGAGCTTGTTGTGAGGCGCGGCAGCACGTATTCTCGAATAATGCGGCTATTCATCGGTCCAACGTCGGATTTGTCGAAAGGAAACATGATAAGATTGTAGCGTTCAAGCGTCTTGTCGGCAACGTTTTCCCGTTTTTTGTCGTCAGTGCTGATGCGTCGCACAGGTATCGTTATTGCATTCGACAAACACTCATTTCCTGAGGCATCGGTAACGGAAAAGACGGCTGTAAGTGCGGTATCACCAAGCGGAAAATCTTCATTGGAATTTTTCCAATTCCACGAAATTGTACCATTCGTCGAAACATTATCAAAGCGTTTCCACTCCTTACCTGCGCGGTAGATGATGAGCGCACGCTTTGTGCCTTGTAGCGTGGAAGCCGCACCACTATTTGTCTTGAGTGCAATATTACCCTGATTGCCGCTTCCCGTCTGCTGTCCAGAAGATTTCGACCCCGCGAATGAAAATCCAATACTCGGCGACGGCGTAGAAATGGCGGGCGTTCTATCAACAACAGGCTTGATAATATCCCAATCCTCAGCAAGAATTTCCACGCGGCGATTTTCTTCTGCACCTAAGGAATCATCGCGGTTTGAGGGAACGGCGGGTAAATCGCGTGCGCTTACTTTCATGCGCTTTTCGCTAATCCCCCAGACATCGCGCAAATACGTAAAGACCGCATCAGCACGAGATTTGGAGAGACCTTTCGCCTTTTCTGCCACTGATTGCTGTGCGTTGCAGCCGACAATACTTATCGTGGATTTCGGAAATTTCTGTAAGCGCGAACCGAAGATGTTCAGCGTGTGGTAGTATTTATCCAGCGTTTCGCCACGCAAACGTTCTTCATCGAAAGAAGCGGCTTCCTGTGCGCTTTTGAAGACGTGATACCGCGCTGGCATCGTTGCTTTTCCTTCCTCAAAAAAGACGTAATTCAAAATCCGATTCACGCTCACGCTCACCACTTCTTCCATGATAAATCCCTGAAAGCCTTCGCGCATCAGCTTTGCCGTAGAAGCGCGTGGCGTAAAATCGCGCTTTGCGAGCGTCGCTGCCAGTTCGGGACGCGCTCCAAAAACGAGTTCTACGGGTGCAAGTTCGGGCATTGCCTCATATCCGCCGCTTGCCGTTACTTTCGGGCGCACCAATACAAGCGTTTGCGTGAGCTGTCCGAATTTTGCGTGTTGCGCAGTAATGGCGAGGCGAAGCGTGTCGGCGGGTTTATCAAGCGGACCAAAATCGTAATCGTTGAGAACGGTTTCAAGCGTGGTGCGGTTGCGCCCGTCCAACGCCTCGCGCAGGGTGCGCTTGGTGATGGGATTATAGACACTCACCGTTGCGGCGGTATTCTGCTCGCTGCAGCCATCCAAAACCCGCACAGAAAGCGGGATTGCGAGCGACAACGAACTTTGCGGTACGAATGCCATGAACATATCGTAATTACCTTGCGCATTTGGAATATCGGCGCGGCGCGAAGCAAAGTAGAGAACATCGCGCGAGGCGGGCGTGGAAAGAAATGCTTCATCGGCATCAGTATTTATCGGCTTTCCAAGGTTTCGTGGCTGCGACCATTTATCTTTTTGGTCGCGGACGGACACGTAAAAGTCTGTTTTGCCGTAATTTGGCTGGTGTCCTTCTGAGGAGAAAAACAATTCCCGATTATTCGCAGCAATAAAGGGCGAACAATCCCGAAACGGTGTGTTGATGGTATTTCCAGCGTTTTTTGCGGGCAGCCACACTCTTTTCTGCGCATCGTAATCGGAGTACCAAATATCCATTTCCCCAAGTCCGCCCGGACGCGATGAGGCAAAGTACAAGCGCGACCCATCAGGGCTGATAGACGGCTGGCTATCCCAATCTTCAGAATTGACCGCCGTACCAAGATTGCGCGGAATACCCCATTCGCCGTTGTCGTTCAGTTCCACCATGTAAATATCGCACGCATAATCAACATCGGATGCCGTCGCTGATTTCTTTTTGCGCAGCACATCGGGGCGGTCGCAGCCCGTGAAAAACATTGTGCGGCGATTTGCGGAAATAGAGGGAATACCTTCGTTCAGCGCAGTATTCAAGCCATTATCTTTTGGGCGGCGTAGCGTGTCCATATTGCGCGGTTCAGCAAATATGGTATCAAGGCGATTCTTTTTCTGCACTTGCCAAAAGTCGTGTGAAATGGTCGTTGCGTTCAGCATGCGGCTTCCGGGACGGTCGGAAATAAAATACAGTGTTTTACCGTCGGGACTAATACTCGGCGCGTAGTCCAAACCCGCATGGTTGAGGGGTTTTCCAGGATTGACAATGCGCACATTTTTCGCATTGAATAAATCTCCTTGCTGGGCAAATGCTCTGTTTGTAAAAAAGCAAAGAGCCGTACACGCAAGTAACCATGAAGCGGGAAAGAAAATATTACAACGAGAATATAAAAGTAATGTTTGCATGGGTGAGAGTAAAACAAGGAAAAAATCATTGTTGCCACCCTCACCCAACCCTCTCCCAGAAGGAGAGGGCTTCAGAGCTGTTTCGGCAAACCCTCGCCCTTTGGGAGAGGGTCTCGCGTAGCGAGGGGTGAGGGAAATATCGATTTAAAACAACATGAGAGCCTGATTATGAAAATCAGACCCTCACGAATGCGCGTGCGGTTTAATTACTCGCGTCTTGAAGATTCATTTTCAACGTGAGAAGCACTTGCAACGAGCCGATACGGAAATCGCGTCCTGCTTCTGACATATTGGTCAAGGGGAAAATATACTGCACAAAGGGCGACAAACGAAAGCGACCGCCTTCTCTGCCAAGTGGGATTTCCGCGCCCGCAGCAAGGCTCAGTCCGAGTTGCAGTGGATTCACACGTGCGACAGAGCTGTCCTGCACCACGCGCCGCAAGCCGCCTGTGCCAAGCGAATCCACAATGATTTCTACTTGCGAAACCTCACCATTGGGAAGGCGTACCGTTGGCTGCTCGACAATTTTTGTGTGGCGAATGCGGCTCGAAAGAACGTACCCAACTTGAACGCCGCCTTGAAAATATACGCTTTGGAGCAATCCTTGTGCTTGGGTGAACGGACTCCACGCCAGATAGGGCGTGAGCGTGAGCATGGAAAAATTTGCTTCGGCAAGGTGGCGGAAAAGAATCGGAACGATAAAAGACTGCCCGCGTTGCACGAGCGATTCCACCGGAACTCGCTCATATTCAAGGAAGGCAGATGCGATATTGCGCTGCTCGTACAAGAGACGCGCTCCAAAATTCACCGTTCCCAATCGCCATTGCGGGCTTGGGCTAAAGAGATTTTTTTCATACAACAGACCCACCGTCGGACCAATACCGAAGCCACCTGTGAAGGTGCAAGGGCAGCCTGTATCGAATGTGCCAGTGGCATAGTTAAAATTCGGACCAAGGACAATACCGATAACATCAGGAACAATGCGCCGTCCAAGCTCAAGTGGCGATGCGCTTTGGGCAAGACTACGCACAGGCGCGAGGCATCCAGACAGAAGAACGAGTGCGAGAAGGTGCTGGAGCAAGCGTGCGCGATGGGTGGTGAGGGAAGATTTCATGCGCGGTTGGTGGTGAATTGAACAGAAAAGTGAACGCAACGAGAATAGTCGTAATAATGTCTCATTCGTGCAGTGCAAATTAGAAAAGGAATCAATGAAATACAAGGCGAAATGCAGGGAAAATCGGAGTGTTTAGCCCAAATTCATACGGTTATTCCTCAAGTGCCTCGTGGTGCTGGGAGCGCGGCGGTAATTCTACGTTTGCATAGACATCAGCAAGGGCGAGGCGAACATCCACCGAGGCAAGATATAATGAGCTTTCCAAGCCTAGTGCGTCGGTATAGACCCATTCGTTGCGGTCGTTCAAAAAGTATGACTGGACGCAGTATTTGTATTGCGAAACAAGCACGTATTCACGCAGACTAGCAATAGAGCGGTAGAGTTGAAATTTCGTATCGCGGTCGTACATTTCCGTAGAATCGGACAATACTTCGACGATGAGAGTAGGATTGAGCAGTGTGTCGAACGCATCCGTCTGCAAATCTGCTTTGCCACAGACGACCGTAATATCTGGATAGGTATAAAGCGAGTTTTCGGGAATATGCACACGCATATCATTCGCCATCGCATGACATCCTTTCCCTCGCAAAGCATTGTTCAACGCAGTGGTTGTGCTTGAATTGATGATATTATGTGCAAAGGACGCTCCCGCCATTGCAAAAATCTCACCTTGATAATACTCCGACTTGTAGTCTGCAAGACGCTCGCGGCGAAGATATTCTTCTTGGGAAATGAAGGGTTTGGCGTTTGCGCTCATAGCGTTGTTGTGGACAAAATAGGGAAAAGTGATTTCATAAAGGCTGCATCTGAGGGCGTTCTGAGTATGATTTATTCCCAAATAACCTCTATCGGATAAAACGGAAACTTGGAATCGCAGGAAATAATCGGCAGTGTTCGATGAATTGTTTGCGCAATAATGATTCTATCGAAAGGATCTTTGTGTTGTTTACCGTGAATGTTCAGAAACGGCAGAGATGCTTGGATGTGAGTATCTTCTACGGATAATTCAATGAGCGTAATTTCGTGCTTGCGCAGCTCTTCATAAATTGCTTCCTGAAATGGTTTGGCAAACGTAATTTTTTGCTGCGCCGCCTGAATACTCATCTCCCAAATGCTCACAATACTGAGACAAATATTGTTTTCACCATCTTCTATCAGACTTTTCGCGGCTTTGGGTATATCGTGCGGTGCATTGATTAAGAAATCAAAGGCAATGGTATCAAGCAAAATATCAGTCATTCAAATCCTCATCCCAGCGATGAGGGTCAAGATACAGCACATTACGCCTTCCCAGCCCCAGTAACCGCTTGTTTCCTTCGGGTATTGCGAGGTCGGCATCGTGCTTGAGAGCAAGTTCTGATGCGTACTTGACGGCATCTTCTTTTTCTTGAAAATGACAAATAGCGTTAATAACGCCTTCTTTACGCACATCCCAGCCGTTATCAGGAATGTAGCGTAAATAGTATAAATCTCGGATGGTTGGTGGTGTTTGCATAAGAGCAGCCTCGTATCTATCGTTGTTTGGGAAGAATGTTTCATTCTTGAACAAAAATACTACTTTGCGGTCAAACTTCACAAAAATACAAAAAATTCCCCTTGAGAAAACAACAAACCCCTGTACCTGTGCAGAGCGCACGAGTACAGGGGTTTGTTGTTTTATTTCGTTTTTTAGGCGAAAAGCGAATTAGTTGAAGGTAACACGGAAACCAAGTTGCATTTGCCATACGTCAGCAATACCAACGTTGCTACGGAAGATGCGCGGCAGCGTGAGATTACCACTTGCATCAACTGTTGCACCGGACAAGCGATAGATAGGTGCGCCGGCAACTGCTCCGGTCGTACCAACACCACGGAACTCAAGCGGGTTCGCCAAACCGATTGCATCTGCAATACCCCATGATGGATTAATCATATTACCAAAGTTGAAAATATCCAAACGTCCTTGGATGTTGAGCGGCTTCTCACCAGCGAAAATAATGAAATCATGTGAGACCGAAACGTCAATACGTGCCAGCAAATTCGGACGAGTTCCGCCATTGCGCTCGGTAAATTGACCGCGACGCGAAACAAGGTAATCGCTTTGGTTGATATAATTATTCAATGCTGTCCATTGCGCTGTGGCATCGAATGTGCGTGCTGCGGCACCACTGCCAATCGTAAGCGGCGTAAAGTTGATTTGGCTTGGGTCGTTTGGAACAAACAGCAAATCATTTGTCGCAATACCATCACCATTGATGTCGCCATTCACAATATAGCTAAAGCGTGGCTGGCTTTGTGCTTGCAAGAAGACGTTGAAGCGTGTAATACCAATTTCACGCGGCAAACCGAGGTTGCCCCAGTTCAAGGCATAGCTCACAGAAGCAATGAAGCGATGGCGCAAATCATTATCTGAAAATGCTAAGTCAAGAAAATTATTGCCACGTAATGACTGAGCGTCGCGCCATGACGAGAACGCAATAGAGCCAAAGCTCGCCAAATCACGTGCTTCTGAGTAGGTGTACGCCGCCATAAGATTCAAACCGAAATCAAAATCTTTGCGCAACTGCCCTGTGATACCAAAAGAACTACCTTGATTGGTGTTATCAAGAACGGTTACGTCGGTGAGTTTGAAGTTTGCACGATTCGCACTATCTACGGCTGGTGCAAATCCACCAGTTGCTGTTTGACGGAATGACCCTTGATAGCGCGGACGACCTGCTTCTGCGCCTGTAAAGGCAATGGTAGAAGCGTTACGAAGATTTGCATTACGATACAAGACAGCATTCAAGTTTTGGCTGTAAATACCTTCAAGTGTTGCAACGATTCCTCCCGGAAGCTCTTGGTCAACAGCAAAATTCGCACGGAATACTTGTGGATAGCGGAAGTTTGGATTTGAAATAGCAACGCCATATTGAGCTGGTGTACCTGCTGCTGCTGCATTTGCAGGGATATTCGTTGTCACATCTGGGCTCCAACGAAGAGGTGTTGTCGTACCAGGAACAAGACTTTGATTCAGGATAGCACCGGAAATGTTGTACTGACCATTAAACATCCCTGTATTGCCAACTTGGTTAGAAATCGTTACGAATGGTACACGACCTGTAAACACACCTAAGCCGCCGCGAATTTGCGTTGTACGCTCTCCGCCAGAAGCATCCCAGTTAAAGCCGAGACGTGGCGACCACAGCAGCGCGGGCTGCGGTAATTGTTCGGTGCGGAATTGTTCGCCTGTTGGGAATGCAAAGCCTGGAAGTTCGGGGTTTGTCAGTGCTGTTTGCGCAAAAGATTGATAGTCAGCACGAACACCAAGAGTTAAGCGGAAGTCTTTGGTGATACTCCACTCATCTTGAAGATAGAAACCAATTTGCGATGACCGTGTTTCAGCAAACGGAATAGCACCATTCGGGCGAGTAGAATACCATAACGTATATGCTTGTGTACGAACATTCTGACGCGCAACTGCATTGTAGAAGTCTTGGAACGATGTGAACTGATAGACACCGCTAATTTGCGGCGTAAAACCGTTAACAAAGCTGAACGCCTCAAGATTAGCACCTGCTGTCAAGGTGTGGTCTCCCAAGTAGCGTGTTACATTCGCTTGCAACTGCCAAGTATCAGTGTCGAGTTTGTTATTTGGTGTAAACGGCTCATCACCAAACGTAGTAACGTTGCGACCACCAGACAAAATATCCACTGTTGGGAAACGCACCGAACCGAAAAGATTACGATAATCGCGGTTTGCTGTAAAACCACCTGTAACGTTCAAATACCATTCTCCACCAAACGTGCCGTTGTATTCAGCAATAGCGGAGTAAATATCGTTGTTGATACGATAATTCGAGTTAGAAAAATTCATAGCGAACAAGTTACCGTTACGACCGTTTACGCCGCCGCTATTGGAAATAAGAACATCGCGGTAAGAGCGCAAGTAGTTGAAACGAACAGAAAGTTTTTGAGATTCATCAAGGTTAACATCGAAACGAGCGGTTGCTTTTGCAGAGAATGTTTCCAAGTTGTAGCCTTGCCAAACGCCCGGGTCGTATTTGAGAGAATCAATCAAAAATTGTTTCAAACGTGTAAGCGAGTCCGAAAGTGCAGTTCCAGCACGAACAACGTTTACACCTGCATCGGAAGTGCTTGTTGACGCACGATTCAACGTCCCTGGGTCAGTACGTTGCTCAATTTCACCATTGACGAAGAAGAATACCTTATCTTCAACAATCGGACCGCCCAAGCGGAAACCATATTGGTTCACGTTAAATGTTGTGCCAGGAGCCAATACTTTAATGCGAGTGCCTTCGCTTGTCGTCAAAGAATCTGCCAAAAATGCTTGGCTACGAAGGTTATAGAACGCTGAAGCCCGCCATTGGTTATCACCTTTACGTGTAACAGCGTTCACGCCTGCACCAACGAAACCGCCTTGACGCACATCAAAGGGAGCAAGATTTATTTGCAATTCCTCAATAGCATCTAACGAAATTGGGCTGGCGTTTGCCTGACCGCCTGGAAGCGATGCAAGACCGAAACTGTTATTGTAGATGGAACCGTCCACCGTAAAGTTGATAAAACGCGCGTCTTGACCAGCAAACGACAAACCGTTTGCTTGCGGTGTCAAGCGTGTAAAATCTTGCACGCTACGATTCAATGTTGGAAGTGTTTGAATAACTTCTTTATTGACGTTCGTTGCAGCACCAACGCGCTCACTGGACATTACGGCACCTTTTTTCGAGGTTACGGTAATTTCTGACAGCCTTACTTCACCTTCTTCGAGCGTTACATTTTGAATGAATGTTTCGCCCAATTTAAGGTAAATATCCGCGTATTTTGCTGCTTTCATACCGACTGCCGATACCTGCACGGTGTACGGACCGCCTGTACGCAAGCCTGGAGCGGTATAGCGTCCCGTTGACCCTGCAATCGCTCCGTATTTGGTGCCAGAAGGCTCATGCGTGATAGCGACGCGTGCGCCTGTTAGCGGCTTACCGCCCTTATCTGTAACAACACCCGACATAGCACCAGTTGTTACGCCTTGTGCGAAGGCAAACGCAGGAACTAAAACGAGTAGAAGAGAAAGAAGTACACTTCTTTTCATACAATCTCCTAGAAAATTTGAATGTGGAACAATGCTTATCAAAAACATTTCATCTTTCCGACAAGCATAACCGATTTACTTGCCGCAAAAATACGACTTTAGCTCTTTTCTCCATGCGTAAAAGTTTGAATGTTAATAAATTGTAAAACGTATCGTGCCGCTTTTGCGTATTTTCGCTGAATTACAGATGAATTACAACCGTATTGGCTCTTGTACATTACAACTTAACCGCGATTTTCTACTTATTTTTTGCCACCATGCACGTTCCCCTTCTCGACCTCAAAGCACAATATCAAGCTCTCAAACCAGACCTCGACGCGGCAATGATTCGCGTGGCGGAATCGCAAGTGTGCGTTTTGGGCGCGGAAGTGGAGCAGTTGGAGCGGACAATGGCGGAATACTGCGGAACACGCTTCGCGCTTGGCGTTTCGAGCGGGACGGACGCGCTCCTCATGGCTCTCATGGCACTCGGCATCGGCGCGGGCGATGAAGTGATTGTTCCGACGTTTTCCTTTTTTGCCACCGCAGGCGTGGTCATGCGGCTTGGAGCAACGCCCGTCTTTGTGGATTCCGAAGCGCGTGGTTTGAATCTCGACCCCGCACGGCTGGAAGAGCGCATCACACCTTGCACGAGGGCAATTATCCCTGTTCATCTTTTTGGGCAATGTGCCGCAATGCAAGCAATTATGAGCATTGCAGCAAAATACAACATTCCCGTCATTGAAGATGCCGCACAAGCGATTGGTGCAGAATATAACGATGGTCAAAAAGCAGGTGCAATGGGGCTAATGGGCTGTTTTTCGTTTTATCCAACCAAAAATCTCGGTGCATTCGGCGATGCTGGCTTGATAACGACCAATGATGAAGAACTCTCTATAAGGCTCAAACAAATGCGCAATCACGGCATGGAGCCTCGCTATTACCATAAATTTGTCGGCGGGAATTTCCGCATGGACGCGCTGCAAGCAGCAGTGCTGAATGTGAAGTTTGCGCACTTGGAAGCCTGGCACGAAGCGCGGCGCAGGAACGCGGCGGTGTACAATCGTTTGATTGTGCAGCACGGTTTGGCGGAAGAATCGCCCAAACACGAGCCGTGTAGCGGTTCACAACACGGATTTCCGCGTAACGGATTTCCGCATTGCCCGAATTGTGCAAGTTCATCACTCAATGCCTTCAACGAAGCAAATACGCTGCTTTTACCAGAAATGCTTGGGGCGAAATCAGGCGTGAAAAATCATCATATTTTCCACCAATATACGCTCCGCACGCCTCACCGGGACAAGCTCCGTGCGTATTTGGCAGAACACGGCATTGGCGCGGAAATCTATTACCCCGTGCCATTACACAGGCAGGAATGTTTTGCGCATCTTACAAGCAATGACGCGGAGTTTCGGGTGGCAAATTGCGCCGCCGCGCACGTTCTCTCGCTGCCGATTTATCCCGAGCTTCAGGAAGCGCAATTACACTACGTTGTGGAGCGGATTGCGGCATTTTATCAGAAGTAACACGAGTTGCGTATTGTTGCATATTTCAGTCTTCAGATTTCATCCTTTTCTTCACCTTCATTTTTCCAAGCATTATGAATCGCTTCACGAACAAAACCATCTTCCTTACGGGCGGCGCGACGGGTATCGGACGTGCAACGGCACTTGCTTTTGCCAGCGAAGGCGCGTCATTGGCTATTTGCGACGTTGCCGAAACGGAAACACAAGAGACCGTGCAGCTTTGCAAAAATGCAGGTGCGAACGCTCTCTTTATCAAAACCGATGTAGCTTCCGCAGACCAGATACAGAGCGCGGTGCAGCGTACAATACAGGAATTTGGCGGTTTGGATGTTGGTGTAAACAACGCAGGAATTGAGGGAACACGCGACAAAGGCACACACGAATACGACGAAACGATATTCCGCCGCGTGATTGATGTAAACTTAACAGGAGTATTTTTGTGCATGAAAGCGCAGCTACAAGCCATGTTGGCAGCACAAAAGCCTGGCGCGATTGTGAATACGTCGTCCATTCTCGGACACTTCGGAATGCCTGGACACGCAGCGTACATTGCCGCAAAGCATGGCGTGATGGGCTTGACGCGTGCCGCCGCACTAGAGTACGCTCGCTATGGAGTCCGCATCAATGCTGTGTGTCCGGGTTGGATTGAAACGCCAATGACCATTGCGCACAACGAAAAAGACCAGCAACTGATGGATAAACTTGTGAAGACAGTTCCCATGCGGCGTAGAGGCACACCAGAGGAAATTGCTCAAACAATTCTCTTCCTCGCCTCCGACCACGCCAGCTACATCACAGGACAAGGTTATCTCGCTGACGGCGGCTTGGCGGCAATGTAATTTTCTCACCGTTTCATCTTCTCGTCGGGCGGCCGAGGAATGCAAGCACAGTAGCCGTCCGGCGGGTGCTTCAACCACACGGCTCTTCACCACACTCGCCGGACGGCGAAGAAGCCGCCTGACGAGATAGTATCTCACCTGTCACTAATAGTATTATCTGGGTTTGGAGATAATCGAAAAATCTTCATCGTGATAGACACGGGCAACACTTGGCGTGGTATCGCGTTGCAAAGCGGCTTCTACGTCGCGCCCAAAGCCAAGCGAAGCAAGATACAGCGCGTGTGGCGTGGTGCGAAGCGCGTCGTGCAAAGCGGCTTCGTCCGAAAGCGAAGCGTAGGTCTTGAAGGCAGTGAAGGAATATTCATCGGGCTGCAAGGCAGGTTCTTCGGCGAGAAGCGCGTCAATAAATGCCCCAGCGCACAGCGTATCTTCTTCCGACGGTGCGCCTTCTGTTCCCGCACAAACAAGGCGAATTGAGCTAATGCGGGTGGTGTGAAGTTTTGGCGTGTGAAGATAGTGTAACAAATACTCTATATTCGCGCGAAGATTGGTAAACCCAACAGCAAGCTGCAATGCCGCATGGCGTGTGCGTTCCAGAGCCTGTGTGCCGTTGGTGGTGGTCATTACCAGTGTTTTGTGCTGCACAGCAGACGCGGTGTATTCAAGCGGCGAATTTCCTAGGTCGAAGCCCGTAGGCTTGATGCCATGCCGCTCGCCGCAGAGCAACACATACCGCGCTTCTTCGGGCGAAATGCTGGCGCGAAGCTGCGTCGCAAGTTCCTGTGCGGCTTCCAGCTCGGCAACAGGAATGATGCGCCGTGCGCCATTGTGCAAGGCAGTCGAAATGCTGGTTGTTGCGCGAAGCACGTCAATCACAATAGCGATGCTATGTCGCAAAGCGTGGTCGTTACGGGCTTCTTGGGCGGTTCGGACTGTTTCAATCGTGAGCATAATTGCAAAGAAATTTGAGAGAAGTGCATGTCCGCAAAATAGCATATTTGCTGGATTGTGCAGATATTTTCTTGTGATAATTTCCTGTATATGCTTTTGTAGAAAGCTCTCAGGAAGCCTTGAAAAACCTTATGTGGAAAGGAAAAATTGTGCTAGTTTCGTAAGACAAAGAGCGTCATTGCTTCTTTCTAAAAAATCTCAGTAACTGGTCAGGTCTTCCCGTCGGGCGGCTGTTATCACAAGCACAGTAGCCGTCCGGCGGGTTTACACGGAACACTGTGCCGAAGAAGAACCCGCCGGACGGTCAAGAAACCGCCCGACGAGATAGTACCTGACCAGTTACAAATCTCATTTGATGAAAAAGGAAACTTGATTTGCACGACATACAAAATATCCCGAAAGAACGCGCCATTGCTGTTGGCGTGGGTAATCGCACCTACACACGCGAGGAATCGCTGGAGCATTTGGACGAACTGACGTTTTTGGCGGAAACGGCTGGTGCCGATGTCATTACGAAAATCTATCAAGACCGCGACCGTCCTGATGGCGCGACGGCTGTGGGAAAGGGAAAACTAGAAGAAATCAGACAGCTTGTCGAAGATGACGATATTGTGTTGGTGATTTTCGACGACGAGCTGACACCCGCACAAATGCGTAATCTTGAGCGCGAACTCAACGTAAAAGTGATGGACAGAACAGGCTTGATTTTGGATATTTTCGCCTCACGCGCTCGCACCTACGAATCGAAATTGCAAGTGGAACTCGCCCAGCTTCAATACTTGCTTCCGCGCCTCACACGGCTCTGGACGCACCTTTCTAAGCAGTTTGGCGGGATTGGCTCGAAAGGTCCGGGAGAATCGCAAATCGAAACCGACCGCCGTCTTGTGCGCGACCGTATTGCGTTTTTGAAAGACAAACTCGCCACCGTTGCTACGCAAAAATTTGAACAGCGTAAGGGACGAGATTCTATGCAGCGTTTCGCGCTTGTTGGCTATACAAACGCGGGAAAATCTACCTTGATGAATGTGCTTTCCAATGCGAGCGTTTTGGCAGAAGATAAACTTTTTGCCACGCTCGACACGACTGTTCGCACGATTGAACTTGTGAGCGACGACCGCGCAACACAGCGCAGTGTCTTGCTTTCCGACACAGTTGGGTTTATTCGCAAACTCCCGACGCAGCTTGTTGCTTCCTTTCGTTCGACGCTTTCGGAGACCGTTGAGGCGGATATTCTTTTGCACGTTGTGGATATTGCGCATCCGCAGTTCCGCGACCAAATCCGTGCTGTGCAGGAAACACTCGTGGCGATTGGCGCAGATTCTAAGCCAATGCTGATGGTATTCAACAAAATTGATGCCGCCAATGATTTAGACCTCGTTCATGCTGCCACGTCAGATTACACGCCGAGTATAGCCATTTCTGCCGAGCGCGGAATAAACATTGCTAATTTGCGGGAAACGATGCTGAATATGGACGACACACAGCATGAAACCGTACATTTGCTTCTGCCATACAGCGCGATGAACACCGTCGCGCACTTGTACCGCATCGGCACGATTTTAAGCCGCACCGACGGCGATGACGGTGTGGAAATTACGGTGCGCTTGGAAATCTCGGAAGCCGCAAAGATGCAGGAATGGAGCGTTCAAAAGGCAAAACTTCCGAAGAAAACGACGAAGGGAATTCCCAAGAAAACGCGTTCTACTGCTGCTAGTAGTCCAGTAAATGAGTTTTGACGTATTGCCTTTTGACAAGTTTGATAGGACGATTTGAAGCACTCTGCAGCCTGAGTTTGTCGGAGGCTTCACTGTCAGAATGAACGCAATAATGTAGTAGTCCCAGCATAGCTTACAATCTACATTCTCACTGCCCTTCTTGCTCAATGATGATTACTCAATGATGATTACTCAATGACGATTACTCAATGATGATTACTCAATAATAATTGCCCGATGATGCTCAGAGTTTTGCTCTTTGCCGCATCGGGCATTTTTTTTTTCGATGGAATGTTCGTCAGCGACCAAGAATTCACAAAAACTAAACATTTTACCCTAAATATTCAAAACTGGCACATTGTTTGATTAACAAAAAGAGTGTGCATAACTTCTTCCATGCTATGAGTTTTTCTTCTCGCGTGAATGGACGTTGCGTTGTGCCTCGACGACCGAAACAATGCATCGAAACAATGTACAATAGAACTTGCATTTTTCGCGCTGAATCTCTATCTTCCATAGCTTTTGTCGTAACCGATGTCGTAACCGATAAAACTATACCAACAACCTCGCTCGTCTATTTTCGGGAGAACAATATGGCTTTCAAAAATTCCAATGTGAATACAAAACTCAACTTTCTCATTGATGAAAGTGCAAGTTTTATACGCCGTTATATGGAGGAATTACAAGGACATAAGGTGCGTCAAGCCTCGCTCGAGCAGCTTGCTAAGGGCGCAGACGGATTTGCCACGCCCGGCGAAGTGTATCGCCCTTTTTCTAAGTTTTCTCCCGTCGAACCGATTGCCAAAGCCGGCGGACACTCTTCTGAACTTCTCATTAAGGGACGACAATGACACTGTATTATCTTGACTCTTCTGCATGGCTTCAATACTACGTCCGCGAACAAGGGTCGGACAAGGTTGCTGCCTTGTTTCAGCCGTCGGTCGCGCTTGCTTGCTCGTCGTTTGGATTTGTTGAAGTGGTCGTTACTCTTAGCCGTTTAGCGCATTCGGGAGCAATTTCCCATGAAGATCTACTTCATAAAATTCACGACCTCGAAAACGACTGGACGCAATTTCTCCAAGTTTCTGCTTCTGCTGCCGTTATCAAGCACGCCGAGCAGTCTGCGCTAAAGTATAATCTCTCGCCCGAACGCGCCTTACACATCGCATCATTGCTTGCGGTGCAGGAACGTACTGGCACCAGCGACAATACCGTGACGCTTGTTTCAACCGATACAGAATTGCTTGCAACTGCGCAAAAGTACGGCATTCCGGGCATGAATCCTTCCGAAGCCTCGTAAATACGGTCCTAAACACGGTCGTAAATACGGTCGTAAATTATAGTTGGAAATGCCGTAAATACATTGCAAGTCGTATCAATAAATAGCAACAATTGTCCCAATTCTTCTCAAGCTCATTCACACATGTATTTTGCCCAACGCTCCTCACGATAATCGTTCTGCTTCTTCGCCGCTTTCCCAGCATTCACGCGCTTTGGTGCTGCTTGCTCTTACGGCGGTACTCTGGAGTTCGGGTGGCTTTCTGATAAAACTTATTTCGTGGAATGCCTTCTGTATTGCTGGAATGCGCGGTGCCATTGCTGCCGCATGTATCGGGCTTCTAATGCGCAAGCATCTTGTTTTTAACCCTGTTCGCCTCTCCTTCTACGAACGCTGCGCTGCACTTGTTTATACCTCTACTGTAACACTTTTTGTCTCGGCAACAAAGCTCACAACCGCCGCCAATGCTATTTTGCTGCAATATACCGCCCCTGTGTATGTTGCCATTTTTGGTGCATGGTTTTTGAGTGAACGCACCGATAAACGCGACTGGATAACGCTTGCCGTCGTCGTTTTAGGCATGGTACTATTTTTCGTGGAGGGATTGTCGGCAGATAATATGCTGGGAAATTGCTTTGCTCTTTTGAGTGGATGTAGCTTTGCGTGGCTAACGCTTTTTATGCGCAAAGAGGCGCAGATACGCCGTGCAAGGGAAATTGCGGAGAATACCGACTCAGTTCATTCCTCCAATTCCGGCGTGAATGCTGTGTTTTGGGGTAATATCCTAACAGCAAGTATTGGTGCGCCTTTCGTGGTGCAATCTTTTCTGAGCGGCACGGCTCCTGTCTCTGGCGATGCGGCGTGGCAAAGCTGGCTTGGATTGGTGCTTTTGGGCGTATTTCAACTTGGTATTTCCTACATTCTGTACGCTCGTGCATTGCCGCACGTGAGCGCACTTGAAGCAATTCTCATTCCCGTTATTGAACCGCTCCTGAATCCTGTGTGGGTTGCGCTCGCGACAGGCGAAAAACCGAGCTTTTATGCGGCATTGGGCGGAATTGTTGTTGTTACTGCTATTACTGTGCGGAGCTTGTCGAGCCTTCGCGCATCCCGCTCCAATCCTTGATTTGGCAAAATACGTTTTAAAGTGTATTTTTGCAGTGCTTGAATTCAAGATGTTCTGTCGCCGCATTCCTTCTCATCTTTTCCCCTCTCGTATCGCCCCTTGCACCGCGTTAATTCGCCCTTCTTTTCTGAACTGTTTGTCTTTTGTATGATTTTGTCCGTTGAAAAAACAACGCTGGTGCGCGTATTGGTGCGCTCTATGAACTTTTTTGTCGAATTTTCATTTTGCGCCTTCACTTGCGTAATGATGCTTGTTTTCGCTCATATTACCAAAGCTCAAGCGCAAAGCCCCACGCCAAGCGCAATAGCAACCAACGCAATAGCGACCAGCACAACAGCGACCAGTACCATAAAATCCGCCCTTCTCAAGCAACTCCAGCGCGGTGACACCGAGTACAGGGTGCGCCTCACTAGTGGCGATATACTTTCTGGCAAAGTGCTAGAGGTTTTAGAGCAATCGGCGGGTACGTCCATATCAGCATCCATGCCAGAAGAAGGCATTGTTTTAGAAACCTCGCTGGGAAAATTGACTATTTTTTTGAGCGAGATTAGCGAGATTATTCCGCGCCGCTCTGCGTATCGGCACAATCACCGTGCGTACATCATGCCGACCGCCGAACCTATTGGGAATAATCACTTTATTGGCTTGTGGGAATTGATATTTGCCTATGCGGGAGCAGGAATCGGCGATGTGGTTTCTCTCACGGGCGGTCGCACGCTGGTTCCGTTCTTGTCCGGCGACGAACAAGCGACGCTGGTAAATGTAAAAATCACTCCGTATGTCTTCGAGCTTGATGAGAGCGGGAACCGCTTATTTACTTGTGTTGGCGGCAATTTTGCGCTCGCAAATACGGCGAATCAGTTTTGGCACGCGTACGTAGGAGCAACCTTCAAAGGTGCGCGGTCGAGCATTACGGGACACGTTTTTTACAAGGTCAATGAACCCAGTACGTACAGAATTCGTGCAGGGAATTTCTTAGATTTTACTGCTCGCTACCCCGCATCAACACTGGGCATTGGTGCTGCTCTGGACACGCGCATCGGCGACCGCCACGACATGCACTTTATCGGCGAACTCTGGAATGCAAACGTGCTGCAACCCAGCGCAACTGCTATTCTTCTCGGTCTCCGCCTCAGTAATACTGCCGTTTCTATGGATGCGGGGCTTGCTATTTTCACCCAACCGTTTGTTTTTCCTTTTGTCAGTTTTGCGTGGACACCGTTTTGAAATTGCGAATGTGAATGAGAATCTCACTTCACGCATACCACCGCGTTGTCCTCACCCCTCGCTGTGCGAGACCCTCTCCCAAAGGGCGAGGGTTCATAGAAACTAGCTCTAAAGCCCTCTCCTTCTAGGAGCTAATAAGGGTAAGCATTCCAGAAGGCACATAAAAACTGATGTTCTGTGTGAGGGTCTGACTTCTTCGTCAGGCTCTCACTTTCTTCACGAAGGAAGTGAGAGCCTCAATAAGAATTGAGACCCTCACGCCCGGTGTAAAATCTTAGTCTTGTATTTTCGATGTATTTTCATAAACACGAGATTTTATTAGGCTTACAATAACACCTACCCTTGTCAGCCCTCTGGGAGAGGGCTGGGTGAGGGTGGTGTACATAAGGTGAATTACAACATAAACAATCTTACTTCGCTGCTGTTTTTACCAACGCCGCGCTACCACCATTCACTCGCAAAGGACCAACCTCAACACCTGTTCCTTGCTCGTTTTGTGCCATTTGTCCCTCGTGGGCGATACGCTCAATAATAAAATTCTGACGCGTAATTGTATTCTGCACTTTCACCGTGCGCTCTGCGCCGTACACCACATACTCTGCGGCATTGCTGCCTGTTTTCTCGATAAATGCTGATTCCAACGAGACTTTCAGTGTGTAAGCGGAATTATACCGTAAGTGGTCGAAAGCGTAGTAACCACGCGCATCCGTTGTGGTAACGATGCCATTGCCCAAGCTCACCCGCACGTTTGCTGCACCAACATTGCGATTGTCAGCAAAGGCGACACGCCCGCAAACGACGTATTCACCGCGCTCCACGCTGATTATTGGCAAATGGACATCGTGTCCGCGCAGCATAATTGTTTGTGTGGAAATGAGGTCGTTACTGCCTTCGGCAAGAATTTGCACGGTGTATTTTCCATTCATCACGTTGGTAATATTGAAAAATCCTTTGCTATCGAGTTTTACGCTCAAATCCATTTCCGCAATACGCACCACAACGCCCGTCATTGCTTCGTTCTCCGTGCCTGCTGCTATCACTCGACCAATAATATTATTTCCCATTACGACTGGAAAAACAGGACGCTGCTGCGCATGAGTGGGCGTGGTAAAAAAATGAATACTTGTCCAAACAAAAGCAATGGTGCGAAGTATCGCCCACGCCATTTTTGCAGCATGGAAAATGTTGTTATTTGAGCGGCGAGAGTTTGTGAGCGTTGTCATGGCGGCATCTCCGAAAAAAACTGTGTAAAAAGAAGTTGAATGCGAATCGTGTGAAGAATACCTGCGTTGTTTAGGCGTTGAATGCTATTGCTTGAGTATTCTTGGTACAAAAATGCAGGAAATGGCGTGAAGAAACATCTGCCCAATGGTCAGGACTTTCTCTACCAAAACGTCATACAGGAATTGGTGTGCGGATGATATACGCGGATTGCGTAGGAAGGATGAATTGTAAAAAAATCTCTTGGATGCAAGCGGTGTTTGCGTGTAACTTACAGAGATTTTCTGTCAGGTTTTTCCGTACTTTTTGGCTTGATTTCTCTTTGTAAACGAAACATTTTCCTCAGTAGTGACACAGACATTCTTGTCTGTGAGCGTAGGCGTGGGACTCAGGACAGAAACACAGACAAGAATATCTGTGCCACTAAATCCTGATTCTACCTGCTTCTCAGATGTTTTGTTCTGTGCAAAACGCATTTCCTTTATCGTTCAATTCCTTCATCTCCCCTTTACCTTTTTTATCGCATGCGCAACTTTTTACTGCTTCTCGTCGCACTGTTTTTGTGCATTCTTCCTGATAGCTCATTTGCTCAAAACCGCTCCAATACTCGCTTCGATGATGAGCATTTCCTGAAAGCACGTATCTATTTTCAAGAACATTTCGACCTCGAAGCTGCCGAAGAATGCGGCGTAGAAGTGGAGCATAGTGTGATAAAAGGTAAACTCTATGTGGAAGGTGTTATTAGCCGAACAACGCTCCAGACCTTGCGTTCAAGGAATGTGCGTGTACAGGTGCTTGTGGAAGATGCCGCAAAAGAAGCGGAAGACCGCGCTGCACGCTACTTTCAGCGCACAAGCAAAGGAACCGCTCAAGATGCCAACAACAACACCCCGCGTAATTTCAAACTCGGCAGCATGGCAGGCTTTTTTCGATTGACCGAAATTTATGGAGAATTTGCGAAGATGCGCGAAATGTTTCCCCGCTTTGTCAGCGCACCAGAAGCAATTGGAACATCGGTGGAAGGCTCACCAATTCAGGCGTATAGGATTTGCTCGGCAGAGGCAGTAAACGAGAAAAAACCTGAAATTCTCTACACCTCGCTTCACCATGCGCGGGAGCCAGGTGGCGCGGCATCGCTTATTTACTACGCATGGTGGCTGTTGGAGCAAGCGGCAGATGGCAATGTGGAAGCGCAATATTTGCTGAATAATCGGCAGCTCTACATTGTTCCAGTCGTAAATCCCGATGGATATTCGTGGAATCAAAGCACGAATCCCAATGGTGGCGGGATGTGGCGCAAAAATCGTCGGATGAATCAAGATGGTTCGTATGGCGTGGATTTGAACCGTAATTACGGCACAAGCACCTTCTGGAACGCACCAAATAATGGTTCTTCCACAAATCCGCGCAGCGATACCTATCGCGGGACTGAACCGTTCTCCGAGCCAGAAACACAGGCGTTGCGCGACTTCTGCGAGCGTCGGGCATTCCGCACCGCGATTAACTTTCACACCTTTAGCAATTTGCTCATTTACCCGTACTCCTACATTGACCGCGAAACCCCTGATTCTACCTACTTTCGCGCCCTCACGGCTGAAATCACCAAAGACAATTTATACTCCGCCGGACGCGACCTGCAAACCGTCGGCTACGCCGTGCGCGGTGGCTCGGATGATTGGATGTATGCGGGTTTGAGCGGTGGTCGAAAAATTATGTCCTACACTCCAGAAGTTGGCACGCCTGACGACGGTTTCTGGCCCTCGCCAGACCGCATTATTCCTCAATGTGCTGAGAATCTTTCCACCAATCGCTTGACAGCCTGGAGTGCGGCGGTGAATCTGCGTCCCGTTCAGAGCTATGTTCGCGAGAACCCGCAATCAGGTTTGGCGCGGCTTGTAGTGGAGGTTCAGAATATCGGCATTCAAGATGCACAGGAAACCTCAAGTCTCTCGGCGCGAGCATTGGTGCGAGGTGTGAGCTTTATCCGCTCTGAGCGAAGCATTCGTGCGCTGCGCTCGACGGAGCTTGTGCGCGAGGTGTTTGAGATGGCGTTCGATTCTACCATCAAAAACGGCACAATTATTCCTACGGAAATTATCATTACGCAAGAGCGAACACCGCGCCGCGACACGGTTTTGGTGCAAGTGCGCGAAGCAGAGCGAGTGAATCTTTTTAGCGAAACAAAGGACACGGACAAGTGGCAATTAGGACGCTGGGCAGCCGTAACCGACGCACTCACAGGCTCGCCAGCACTGACCGACAGTCCGCAAGGTTTTTATCGTTCAAACGACAATAATTTTGTGCAGCTTTCACGTCGGGTCAGTTTGGCGGGCTTGCGTGCGGCGACGTTGGAATATCAAACGCGCTGGTCGGTGGAATCTAACGGTGACCTAGCAGTGGTGCAGGTTTCCGACGATAATGGCATCTCGTGGCGATACGTGCGCACATCGCTCATGAAGCCGGGCGTGTCTGTGCCAGGCGTGGGCGAGCAAGGTTTTGGGTACGATGGCAACTTCCCGCAATGGATTCGCCAAGAATACCCACTTGATGCGTGGTTGGGACGCGATGTGCTGATTCGCTTTGGTATTATTTCCGATAACGCTGCGGTGTTCGATGGCATGTACGTCCGCGATGTGGCTCTGCGTCTGTATCGGGATTCGCTGTCGTCGCGTGGCGCGAGCAATACGCTTCAAGCACCGCGCCTTGCTCCAAACACGATTGAGCTGGGAAATGAAATTCGCATAGACCTACCGCTCATGAGCGTGGACACGCCTGTTGATGTGCGCCTTGTGAATACAATTGGTCAGCAGGTGATTCTCCTGACGGGCATCAACGCGGCGAATGACGGGACAATTTTCCTACCAACAAGCACACTTTCACGAGGCATGTACATCGCTGAAATTCGCATGGGAGCAAGTCTGACGAGAGAAAGAGTGTTGCTAAAATGACGCAGCACGTCTATTCAAGCACAATTGTAACTGGTCAGGTCTTCTGTCGGGCGGCTGAGGAGTGCTTGAACGCTGCCCATCCGGCGGGTAGGTCGCTTGCACAGCACTCGCCGGACGGGCTACTGCGCTTGTAATAACAGCCGCCCGACGAGATAGTATCTGACCGGTTACGCACAATTATCCTTGAATTCACGACTACCAAATTTCTATGAATCTTCACCTTGAGCGATTTCCAAATGCGCAGATGAACAATGCCGAATGGGACGATTTTGTGCGCTCTTCAGCCAATGGCACAATTTTTCATTTGCGGAAATTTCTGGCGTATCATCCCGAGGGACGCTTCACTGACCATTCGCTGTTGTTTACGCGCAAGGGCAAGGTGCAAGCAATCATGCCATCGGTGGAATGGCTCATAGATAAAGAAAAAACCTTATTTTCGCATCGGGGCGCGTCGTTTGGCGGCTTGGTGTATGAAGAATGCAGTATTCAAGACGCAATTGACTGGGTGCAAGCCTTGAAGCACTATGCGCGGCAGCAGAATTTTCGCCGTATCATGCTCACGCTCCCACCGCAGCAATACAACCGCACTGCCAGCAATTACCTTGAGTTCGCGCTCGTGCAAGCAGGTTTTCGGTATCAAAAGCGAGAATTGACCGCTATTGTACAGCTTCCAATGAAAATAAATACGACCGAAGAGCAAGCAGATATTTTTCAACTCTTCAAGCCCGAAGCCCGCACTGCTACACGCAAAGCTCGGAAAATGGGTGTGGAAATTCGCGCTTCGCAGGATTTCGCAGCGTACTACGAGATTTTATCGCATAACTTGATGATGCGCCACAATGCCACGCCAACACACACGTTGCAGGAATTGGAATACCTCGCCGCCGCATTTCCCAATAACATCACGCTCCACGCTGCATACCTTGAAGGGCGCATGATTGCTGGCGTTGTGAACTTTGTGGCAAATCCGCGCACGGTGATTGCGTTTTACATCAGCGACAACAAGGAATTCCAAGAAGTTCGCGCTCTCAATTTGCTGTTCTACGAGATTTTTGCTCAGTATGCGCAGCAAGGAATTACATGGTACGATTTCGGCACCTTCACGCTCAACATGGAGCCAAATCTGGGCTTGGGGCGTTTTAAGGAATCTTTCGGGGCGCATGGCGTGTTCCGCGATACGTTGGAGATATTATTGTAACATTCTATGAAGCACGCATCACATCACGCTTCTGCCACCGAAACAAAACGCCTCGCGCTCCTCATTGAGTACGACGGTACGCGCTATGCGGGTTGGCAGAGGCAACCGCAGATTGCTAGTATTCAAGGCATTTTGGAAGATGTTTGTCAAGCAACATTTTGGGAAGAAAGTGAAGGAATCGCTACGCCAACATTTGTCATAAATGGCTCAGGGCGCACCGATGCTGGTGTTCACGGGCGTGGGCAAGTTGCGCACGTGGATATTCCCATAGAAAATCGTATTGCGGAGGAGAAAATTGCGCGGGCATTGAATGCGCGTTTACCAATGGATATTCGCATTCGCGCAGCAAAAATTGTGGATGTTGGCGTAAATACAAGAGAACGCTTCCACGCCAGATTTGGTGCGCGTCGCAGGGAATATCGCTACAATCTTTTGGAAGACTATACAGTCTTTCGCACACGCTATGCATGGCACGTGCGACAATCCTTGCAAACCGCATTGTTACAAGAGACTGCGAATATTTTTTGTGGCAAACACAATTTTACGAGCTTTTCCAAACATAATCCTGCGACCGAAAATTACGTTTGCACGGTGCTAGAAAGCGCGTGGAACGAGGTAGAACCAGGCGCGTGGCAATACACGATTGTCGCCGACCGCTTTGTGTATGGCATGGTGCGGTGTATCGTAGGAGCAAGTATTGATGCGGCTTTGGGAAAACGGAGCATTGAAGAGCTTCGCACGGCACTTGCGGCGGAAAACCGTGAGTTGTCAAGTCCGCTCGCGCCGCCAGAGGGACTTATTCTCTGGAGTGTGCGCTATGAAGAAGGGCGCGACCCGTTTGCGGAATTGTATGAGAATGAAGTACCAATGCGGGTTTTAGGGTGAAGACTTTGTAGCAACCCGCCGGACAGCGACAAAGCCGCTTGGGCGGGACAATGCCTGTATCATCCCTCAAAATCAAGATTCCCCAATAATGCCAGTAATCGCAGTAATGCCAGTAATCCCAGTAATCTCACAACATCCCAGTAATCCCAGTGCGCTTTCCCGATTTTTCCAACATCAAACAAACACTTCTTTCCATTGCCGAAATTCTGCTGGCAATGAGCGGCGTGGTAGTACGGCGTATGACCCTTCTACGGGGCGCATCGTTGCTGGTTTCAGTGGGATTGTATCTGTGGTGTTTGCAGCATAATAGCTTCACGCTTGCGGTATGGTATTTTGCCATTGCGACGGTCTTTCACTACATCGTTCTTTTTGGAATGTTTGCCGAAACGTCGTTCTCGCAGCCTTGGTCAAAGGGTTTGATTGCTCGCTTTGGCGAGGAGCGCGGCTTTCGCATTGCTGAGGCGTGGATGACACTGGTGTTTTTTCACAATGGCGCAAGTACGAGCCTGATGGTGAGCGCGAGTGCGGCACAGGGACTGGATTTTCTGCCCGCATGGGCGTGTAGCCTTGTTGGAATCGGGCTTTCGTGTGTGGGCTTGCCGGTAAAAATTTGGGCAACAATGATTGTCGGCATTGACACGTACTATTACCGCGACCTGTTTTTGCGCCGTCCCTTGGGGGAATTTCAAGCGCGTGGTCCGTATAAAATTTTTGCCAATCCGATGTACGGCATTGGGCATCTGCACGGTTATGGCACGGCTCTTGTTGCGGCTTCCTTGCCCGCGCTCGTGATTGTGGCAATCAATCAAGCCTGTGTGTGGCTATTTTACGTGACGGTCGAGCGTCCGCACGTGCGCAAGATATTTGCGGAAACAACATAAACGCCGCATTTTCAAGAGCTTCAAAGAAAAGCCTTTGACCGATTGGGAAAACGTTTGTAGATTACGATGCTATTAGTATTCTCGTATTCCCATAGCTCATATCTCCAGCATATTATGGCATATACCTTTCCCATAGAGCTTTACACGGATATAGAAAATTCCGTTGGCAAAGAAGTGGCGCGTTCTGTGGCTATTTCGGTGGAACGGATTGCATCAGAATTGCAACAACAAGCGGATATTCTCAGCATCCAGAAAAAAGCTGAAATACGTGAAGAATTGCGCACGGAATTAGCTTCTAAAGCTGATATCGCCTTGCTGAAAGCAGAGATGAATACTCTTCGTGCAGAAACCAAAGCAGATATAGCGGCTTTACGTACAGAACTTAAAACAGAAATAAGCGAATTACGTGCAGAAACAAGGGCGGAAGCGGCTTCAATTCGTGGCGATATGCGCGCCCTTGAACAAAAACTGCTCGGCGAAATCAAAGCATCTGAAGCGCGGCTCGACCGCAAATTTAGTATTCTGATGGTAATTATGATTGTGTCGGTATATTTAACCAATCAAAGCACTATTTCTTTTGTTTTGCGTGTGTTTGGCATTTTGAAATAGATTGAAATAGAAACGGGCGGTGCATCTTCACGCATCCCCAAACCCTACAAATCGCATAAAACCTTGTTTTATAGAGTATGACCAAAAATCTTGTTATTGTAGAATCTCCCGCAAAAGCGAAAACGATTGAAAAATTTCTTGGTAAAGATTTCACCGTAAAATCGTGCTTCGGGCATATCCGCGACCTTGCCAAAGGCGACGATGCGATTGATGTTGCCAACGGTTTTATTCCAAAATATGAGGTTTCACCCGACAAGCGTGATGTGGTGCGAGATTTGAGCCGCCTCGCCTCCGAAGCAGAAACCGTCTGGCTCGCGTCGGACGAAGACCGCGAGGGAGAAGCTATTTCGTGGCATTTGTTCGAGGCGTTGAAATTGAAACACGCGACAACAAAACGAATTGTGTTTCATGAAATCACCAAACCTGCCATTTTACACGCTGTTGAACATCCACGCGCCATTGACTACGACCTCGTAAACGCCCAGCAAGCACGTCGCTTGCTCGACCGCTTGGTAGGGTTTGAATTATCGCCTGTTTTGTGGCGCAAGGTGCGTCCTTCCTTGTCGGCAGGGCGTGTACAGTCGGTGGCGGTGCGCCTGATTGTTGAGCGCGAGCGCGATATTCAAGGATTTCAATCCACCTCGCAATACCGCGTGAATGCTGAGTTTCTGACCTCTGGTGGCGGACGCTCCTTCAAAGCAGAATTACCGAAAAAATTCGACACCGCAGAAGAAGCGGAAAAATTCTTGAATGCGTGTAAAGGTGCGGCATTCAGCGTGAAAAACTTGGAAACCAAGCCCGCGAAAAAATCTCCCGCAGCACCCTTCACCACTTCTACTTTGCAGCAGGAAGCAAGCCGCAAACTCGGTTTTTCGATTTCACAAACCATGCTGCACGCCCAGCGTTTGTACGAAGCGGGGCATATTACCTACATGAGAACGGATTCGGTGAATCTCTCCGAGCTGGCTCTGGATGCGGCTGAAGAGGCAATTACCAATTCCTTCGGCAAGCAATATTCACATCGCCAAAAGTATTTTACGAAAAATGATTCCGCGCAAGAAGCGCACGAAGCAATTCGCCCCACCGACTTCACACGCCGCACCGTTCCGCCCTCTGGCGACGTTGATGGGCAAGCATTGCGATTGTATGAGCTTATTTGGAAACGTGGCGTTGCTTCGCAAATGGCGGATGCGCAAATTGAGCGCACAATAGCAACCATCGGCATTTCAACCGTTCCCGAAACGCTGACCGCAACGGGCGAGATTATCAAATTCGACGGCTTTTTGAAGCTCTATTTGGAATCCACCGACGACGAAAACGATGAAGATAACGACAGCATTTTGCCGCCCATGAAGCAAGGCGAATCGCTGGAACTCCGCACCATGACTGCCACGCAGCGTTACGCGAAACCCGCACCGCGCTATACCGAAGCAAGTTTGGTGAAAAAGCTCGAAGAACTCGGCATTGGTCGCCCTTCCACCTACGCGCCGACGATTTCTACGGTTCAAAAGCGCGGCTACGTCGTGAAAGAAGAGCGTGAAGCGAAGCAGCGTCCGGTGAATATTTTGACCTTGAAAGATAATATTGTTTCCAAACGCACCGAGCAGGAAAATTACGGCGCAGAAAAAAACAAACTCTTCCCCAGCGACGTAGGGATGCTGGTTACAGACTTTTTGGTGAAGCATTTCGACCAGATTATGGACTATAATTTCACCGCGACGGTGGAAAAAGAGTTCGACGAAATTGCGCAAGGCAAGAAAGTTTGGAACAAGATGTTGGAAAATTTTTATATTCCGTTTCATCAACTTGTTGAGCAAACCACCGAAAATGCTGAACGCCAGCGCGGGGAGCGGCTTTTGGGACAAGAACCCGAATCGGGTAGAAACGTGTATGCGCGTTTGGCGCGGTACGGACCAGTGGTGCAAATCGGCGACCAAGACGACGAAGATAAGAAATACGCGAATCTCCGTCAGGGGCAATCGCTGGAAACCATCACGCTGGAAGAGGGATTGCGCCTTTTCACTGAGCGAACCGACCGCCTACTTGGCAAAGACCCCGCAAGTGGCAAAAACGTGTACGTCCGCATGGCGCGGTACGGTCCGGTGGCGCAAATTGGCGAGCCAGACGACGAAGAGAAAAAATATGCAAGTCTGCGTCCGGGACAATCTCTCGCGGGAATCACGCTGGATGAAGCAATGACGCTCTTCCGCTTGCCGCGTGTGGCGGGCGAGTTCGAGAGCAAGCCGATGAAAGTCGCGCTGGGACGCTTCGGACCGTACATTTTGCACGACGACAATTTTTATTCGCTCACCAAACAAGACGACCCGTACACGGTTTCCGCCGACCGCGCTGTGGAAATCATTCTGGCGAAGCGTCAGCTTGACAGCGACAAGCTCATCAAGGAGTTTTCGCTCGAAACAGGCTCAGTGCTAAAGCTCCTCAAAGACCGATGGGGACACGTTTTGGTACTGGGCAAACAAAAAGCTAAATTGCCCAAAGGCACCGCCGCAGAAGAACTAACGTTGGAAGAATGTATGGCACTTGCGGGCGATAAAATTGACTTTACAAGCGACGGCAAGCCAAAAGCGAAGAAATCTGCAAAAGCCGCATCATCAGGCAAGTCTTCGACAACGAAAACAAAAACTTCAACAGCAAAGGCTTCAACCGCGAAGGCAGCAACGGCAAAAAAGACAGGGACGAAAAAAGAAACTTCGGCAAAAGCAAAAGCCCCGAAAGCAAGTAATGGCGAGGCTTCTAAGAAAAAGTAGAAACTATCATAACTGAGCGAGGGTCTCACTTCCTAGTGAGGCTCTCGCTTCTGTACAAAGTGAGAGCCTCACTGACGGCTTTGCGTCAGGAAGTGAGACCCTCACGGTAATCACGATAAATGGTTCATTATCTGCACAATAAACGCCATGAGAAAAATTCTCGTTATTGACGATACCGATTTTATCCGCGAGGACATTGCCACGACGCTTCAGTTCGAGGGCTTTGAGACTATTACCGCCGAAGACGGTTTGGCGGGCGTAGAAATGGCTCGCAACGAGCGTCCAGACCTCATTCTCTGCGACGTTTCGATGCCGCGTCTGGACGGTTTTGGTGCATTGGAACAGATTCGCAAAATTGATGAAATTGCTTCTATTCCCTTTATTTTCCTGACCGCCAAAGCAGAAAAAGCGGATATGCGGCGCGGTATGGAGCTTGGCGCGAGCGACTACCTCACCAAGCCCTTCACGACCGATGAGCTTATCGAAGCCGTGAATGCGCAGTTCCGCAAGCTGGATAAATTGCAAGTGATGATTGCCGATAAGGTTGATAATGTGGTTAAGAAAATCGGTGCAAACATTGGTTTCGCGCTGCCGCACGAGTTCCGTACACCGCTTGTGGGCATTATTGGCGGGACGGATATGATTGACATGGTGGCTGGCGATGTGCGCGGCGGCAAGCCTGTGGATGCGGCGGAATTGGAAAGTATTGCGCGGGATATTCGCACCTCGACCGAGCGTTTGCGCCATTTGACCGAGAATTTTATTGCCTACACTCAGCTTCAAAACCTCTCCTTCGATAAAGAAGCCGTGCGTATGATACGCGAACAACGCACCGAAGGCGGCATTTTGGGTATGATTGAAGATATTTTCCACCTGCAAAGCTCCGACGCAGGACGCTTGGGCGATGTCAGCCTTTCGGTGGAAGATTCAGAAATTGCGATGGCGGGACAGGATATTTACAAAATCATTCAAGAAGTTGCCAGCAATGCGCTGAAATTCTCTAAACCCGGCACCACGATTACCGTTCAAGGCAAGCCGCAAGGAAAATTTTTCACGTTTACCGTGATTGATAAAGGCTGTGGTATCAAGCCCGATGATATTCCCAATTTGGGTTCGCCCTTTGCGCAATTCGACCGCATGGACAATGAGCAACAAGGCGCGGGACTTGGACTAGCAATCGTGAAAAAACTCTTGGAATTGTATCAAGGCGTATTCAACGTGCAAAGCGTGATTAACCAAGAAACGACGATTACGATTCAAGTGCCAGTCGCGCCAGAGATGGTGTAAATACTCGCATAGAGGAGTTTATGATGCTACCGACACAAACACCCGCCACCGCTCAAGAAATTGAGGATTTTTTCAATGTTCCGCAGCATGGACGAGCAATACCGCTCACCAAAGAGCAGGAAGAATATTATTTGCGAACGCCTGAATCCGAGCGTGATAGAGCTTTTCAGCATATTTTAGAAGAACAGCGTAATGAGCAACACCGCAATAATCTCTGAAATATATCGGATGTATAATTCGTTTGCCAAGCGGAATATCATTGTCGTTATTCAGGAAGGCGCGATGCGGCAGTTGGTACAGCTTTATGATGCGGGATACAGTTTTGTTGCTTCGATTGTTATTGGCGCATTTGTAAAAGTGCAGAGTGACAAAGGAGTAACGACAACAACATCTGTATCTGCGCGGCTTTCAGGCATGGAAACTCATTTTACCGTGCTGTGCAAATTGGAAAATAATCTCTTTACCATACAAAGTATTTCTCAAGAATAGTCTCTTATGTACGGCAGAATCTCAATATCTATGTTCTCAAAAATTCAACGTATTCATTAGAGATGCCGTAGATACTCATTGTAGGTGTTATCATGGAACAGCCACAGTTGCCGCAATCTTCTTCTATTGAAATTGTTTTTGAAACTCAAAAGTAGCAACTTGCCTTAGAGAAAGAGCGGCAGTCAGCGCGATTAGAAACTATTCGCAGCGCAGCAAGTTTAGGAACAGCCTTTGTATTTTCAGCCACCGCGCTCTATGGTGTTTTTACTGCAAGCATAGATACTACCGTCGTTTGCGCATTGATTGGTGCAGCCACAACGCTCTTGACAGGACTTACCTCTCCCAAAACGAAAAAAGACGCATAAAATGAATAACTCCCTCAAACATCCTACTGATGCCGTAAAGGTGGCGTTAATCCTTGCTGGAGCGGCGATTGTTATTGCGGTGTTGTTTATCATGCACTCAAGCGGTGTGTTGGTCAAAGGCGGCTGGGTTTTCCTTCTTTTTGGTGGTTTAATTGCCTACAACTTCTGGCGGCGTTTGCGTGATTGACTGCCCTACCACATTCAGACTATACACAAGCACAACTTTGTAACGACACTTACGTTTTCACTATGTTCTCAAAAATTCAACGTATTCATTTCGTAGGAATTGGCGGTATCGGCATGAGCGGTATCGCCGAAATTTTATTAGACCAGGGCTTTCGCGTAAGCGGCTCGGATTTGCAACGCTCCGACGTTACCAATCATTTGGAAAAACTCGGCGCGACGATATTTGAAGGGCATAGCGCGGCGAATATCGAAGGCGCGGAAGCAGTGGTGTATTCGAGCGCGGTTAAAATCGCGGAGAATCCAGAAACGGCGGAAGCTCTGCGGCGTAAAATCCCCGTGATTCGCCGTGCGGAAATGCTTGCCGAAGTGACGCGCCTGAAATACTGCGTTGCCATCGCTGGAACGCACGGTAAAACCACCACAACCTCGATGTGCGGCTTGATGCTGATGAAAGGTGGCATTGACCCAACCGTGATTGTTGGCGGCAAACTGAGCGGCTTAGGAGGCACAAATGCTCGCTTAGGGCGCGGTGAATGGACGGTTGTGGAGGCAGACGAATACGACCGCTCCTTTTTGCAGCTTTTACCCACGATTGCGCTCATTACCAACGTCGAGGCGGAGCATTTGGATATTTACGCCGACTTCGACGACATCAAGCGTACCTTCGCACAATTTGCCAACAAAACGCCCTTCTACGGGCTTGTCGTGGTGTGTTTGGATAATGCTGGCGCGATGGAAGTGCTGCCAAACATCAACAAAAACGTCCGTACCTACGGGCTTTCGCCGCAGTGTAATGTTCGCGCTGTGGATATTGTCCACAACGAGCGTGTTTCCGAGTTTTCCTTGCTGTACAACGGCGAAAATTTGGGGAGAATTGCATTGCACATTCCAGGCTTGCACAACGTCCGCAACGCGCTTGGCGCAATCACGGTCGCGCTGGAATTGGGTGTAAGCGTGGAGGATATTCGCTCGGCGTTGGATGGGTTTTCGGGCGTGTATCGCCGCTTTGAGATTAAGGGCGAGAAGCAAGGAATTATGCTGATTGACGACTACGCGCACCATCCGTCCGAAGTGTCTGCCACGCTGCAAGCTGCTCGCAATGGCTGGAAGCGTCGTGTTATCTGCGTATTCCAACCCCACACCTACACGCGCACCCGCGATTTCTGCACCGATTTCGGTAAATCCTTCACCGATGCCGACCATCTCATTATTACCGATGTCTATCCTGCCCGCGAAGTGCCTATTGACGGGATTTCTGGGCAAATCATTGCCGATGCGGCAGCGAAGTTTGGACACCGCAACGTGCAGTACGTTCCCGACAAAAAGGATATTCCAAACCTCTTAAAATCTATGACCAAAGAAGGCGACATCGTGATGACGCTGGGTGCAGGCGATATTTGGAAATTTGGGAATGAATTTTTGCAGAGTTTGTAGCAAATATTCTGCTCATTGCTGCATTCTATGTGTTCTAAATCTTAAATTATGAGGTTTTATGCGCTTTTTGAAGTATTATCTCGTTATCTCTGTGTGTGGTCTATTCTTTAGCAAACAGCAAGTATTGACCGCACAGCAAGCATCTACGCCGCAAGCAGCATCTTCATCCACAACATCAATTCCGCGCTACACAGCACGTGAGGGAAATAGTTCGCAGCAATCAAAATCTCTAGCTGTAAAATCAGTAGTAGTGCGGGGTATAGACGTTGTACCGTACATTGTGGCAAGCGAAGATTCCTTACAAAGCTATATTCAAGATAATGCGATTTCCGTTTGGGTAAATGTACCGTCATTGCAGCGCAGCGGAGATACGCTCACAGCAGTTGTGAAGCGGGTTTTGCGGTATGATATTACACACCGTTTGAATAAAGATTTGGTGAATGTTGATGTGATGAAATTCAATACACGCAATGACACCTTTGCTCGCGTTGCCTCGCTCGACGCTGGTACGAACACACTTACACCGAATACCAAAGCAGAATGGGAAAAAACCTCGCTCGACGTAGATGTGCTGGCGTTGTACCACTATGTGGGCTATTTGTATGAAAAATATGGGAAGAAATAGGCTTCTTCTCTTCTCGTCAGCCAACAAAGATATTGCCATAGTGGCACAGACATTCTTGTCTGTGTTTTCCGCCTGAATCCCGCGCCAATACTCACAGACAAGAATGTCTGTGCCACTATTAAAGATTGAAAACAATTCATTTGAATAGTATTGATTACCCCTTTTCCACCTGCGCCTTTAGCTCTGCAAGCAGCGTCAATGCTTGCATGGGCGTAAGTGCATTTACATCTATAATGCGAATTTTTTCTCGAATTTTATCATCCCGAATTTCAAACAAGGAAAATTGTGGCTCTGCATGGTCATTGGTCATGGGTGCATTGGTTAATTGGTCATTCGTCATGGGTATATTGATGTGCTTTTTGTCGCCTGACCAATGACTAATATCCAATGGCGAATGACCTTCTTCCCCTCGCTCCAATGCTTGCATGATGACCTTTGCCCGCTCCGTAATTTCCTTCGGCAAGCCCGCCATTTCTGCCACGTGAATACCAAACGAGTGGTCGGCGGTGCCAGACATAATACGCCGTGTAAAAACAATCTTCCCGCTCAATTCTTGTACGTCCGCCTTGTAATTACGCGCTCTCTGGAGGCGTTCCACAATTGAGGTCATTTCGTGATAATGCGTCGCAAAGAGCGTCTTTGCTTGCGTGTGGTCGTGCAGATGCTCCGCAATCGCCCACGCAATAGAAATGCCGTCAAACGTCGCTGTGCCGCGCCCTACCTCGTCGAGCAGAATCAAACTCCGCTTCGTTGCATTATTCACAATGCTTGCCGCTTCTTGCATTTCCACTAGAAACGTACTCTCGCCCGCCACGATGTTGTCCTGCGCACCAACGCGGGTGAAAATTCTATCCACAAGTCCGATGATTGCTTGCTCGGCTGGCACAAATGCGCCAATGTGCGCCAGAAGGGTAATCAAGCCAATTTGCCGCAAATAGCTGGATTTACCAGACATATTCGGTCCCGTGAGGATGTGTAATTGCTCGGAATCAGTATTCATGCGAGTTGTATTCGGCACATATTTTTCGCCAATCGCCAGAAGCCGCTCCACAACTGGGTGCCGACCGTTTACGATATGCAGTTCTTCAGTTTCTGTGAGCGTGGGGCAGGTGTAATCATATTCGCGGGCAGTTTGGGCGAAGGACTGGACGCAATCCAGCATGGCAACAAGCGCGGCGTTGTGTTGCGCATCTTCGGCGGCTTCGGCAATTTTCCCACGAAGTTCTGCAAATAAGCTCCGTTCAAGGTCGCCGAGTTTTTCCTCTGCATTCAAGATTTTCGCTTCCATTTCCTTCAGTTCGGGCGTGGTGAAGCGTTCGCCATTGGTGAGTGTTTGCTTGCGTTGATAGCTGTCAGGAGCCTTGTTTTTATGCGTGTTGGAGAGTTCGATGTAATAGCCGAAAACGTTGTTAAATCCCACCTTCAAGGATGGAATTCCTGTTGCTTGACGCTCGCGCTCTTGGTATTCGGCAATCCAGTTTTTGCCAGAATACATTGCGTTCAGCACGTCATCTAGTTCCGCCGAATAGCCCTCGCGGAACACGCCGCCGCCGCCCACGTTTGCAGGTGGCTCGCTCGTAAGGGCGCGGTCAATGAGTTCGACAATGTTTCGTACATCCCGCATGGATGCTTGCACATTGGCAAGTGTATCTGAGGAAGAATTTTTCTGAATATCCTGCAAAAGCTCATGGATTCTAGGTAAGCGAGCAAAGGTGGACTTCAGCGCGGTCAAGTCGCGTGGATTGGCGCGTCCTGTGGAAATTTTCGACATCAGGCGTTCAATATCGCCCATTTGTCCAAGTTCTGTCCTCAGTGCCGCACGAATACTATCGTTCTGAAAAAATGCCTGCACTGCGCTTTGGCGTTGCTGAATTGGCTTCAAGCGACTAAGCGGACGGGTAATCCATTTCTTGAAGAGCCTCGCTCCCATCGGCGTTTCGGTCTTGTCCAAAATGCTGATAAGTGTACCTTCGCGCGAAGCATCATGCATGGAAAAAGTGATTTCGAGGTTGCGTTTGGTCGCAAAATCCAACGTCATATATTCGCTGGGATTGAACGCAGAAATTTTGCGCAAGTGCGGCAGCTGCCCTTTTTGCGCCTCACCAACGTAATGCAACGCCGCACCAGCAGCAGCCACACCCGCCGTCATTTCCTCAATCCCAAAGCCTTTCAAATTCTGCGTTTTGAAGTGCCGAAGCAAAGTTTCGCGCCCAAACTGCTCGGAAAAAATCCAATCTTCCATACGCGTCAGCGTTGGCGTGTTGTTTGGCGGAAAGACTTTGCGAATATGCGCCGTTGCCTCTTCGGTGTGCGCTTTGGAAACAAGTATTTCTGCGGGTTGTAGCGTTTCTAATACATCACCAAGCTGTTCTTCAAACACTTCGGTCGTGAAAAACTCACCTGTGGAAATGTCCACACAGCTTATACCCAGCATCGTTACTGGCTTGCCGCCCTGTTTTTGTTGTAAAAAGGCAAGTGCAGCGAGGTAGTTGTTTTTCTTTGTATCAAGCAGTTTTTCATTGAACGCCACGCCTGGCGTAACGACTTCCACCACATCGCGGCGCACGATTCCGCGCGCTTGCTTGGGGTCTTCGAGCTGCTCACACACCGCCACGCGATAGCCCGCCCGCACAAGTTTCGGCAAATAATTATCCAACTGATGATGCGGAAAACCTGCAAGCGGAGTTTCGTCCGCGCCGCCATTGTTGCGCTTGGTGAGCGTAATACCGCACACTTTCGCGGTTAGAACGGCATCGTCCTCGAAGGTTTCAAAAAAATCGCCCAAACGAAAAAGCAAAACGGTATCGGGATAGCGTTTTTTTATTTGCGAATATTGCCGCATGAGCGGTGTCTGCTTGTCTGCCATGAGATTTGATTGCTTTTCAATGTTAGTTATTCGGCAATTGGAATTGTTATGATTCCAGCATTTTCCACGCCCGCACCGCTTCAAAAAGCGCAATACCGCCCGCCACACCAACATTCAGCGAGTGCTTTACGCCATACATGGGAATATCCACCGCGCCAGAGCAAAGTTCCAAAACATCATCATCCACGCCCGTAATTTCATTGCCCAATACCAAACAAAGCGGGTAATCTTTACGCTTCAAGGAATACACCGAGCGGCTTTCCGTCGTCATTTCCAGTGCCATCACGTTCAAGCCTTCGGCGCGGAGGCGAGGAATGAGGAGCTTTGCATCGGGGCTATATTCCCAAGGAACCGTATCAACTGCTCCCAAAGCCGTTTTTTCAATTTCCTTACGCGGCGGGTACGGCGTATAGCCGCACAAATACAGCTTTGTGATGAATCCTGCATCGCCCGTGCGAAAGAGCGAACCGACATTGTACAAACTCCGAATGTTATACAACAAAAGCGAGACGGGATGCCGCGTTTCGGCGTGAATGCCTTCCAGCGAGCGGCGTTGCTGAAGAAGTTCGTCGTGGCGGAGTTTGCGGTGATTTTGTGGTAAGGACATAACGGCGGGAGCAAAATCAAAGGAGGGAGAATTTCACAGAAGCGAGCAAATACGCGCTTTTTAGAGATTTATTTTTTCGATACCGATTTCCCTAAGCGCAAGAGCTTAGAACTGAAGCGGAGTTTAGAAAAGGGAATTTCTTCGGCGTTATATTCAAAGCGGACTTTGGCACTTTCTACATAAAAATTTATCAAACCGCCTTTATCAAGAAAAGCATCGTCGCGCCCAATCGTGAGAATAGGTTTGTTGCGGGTTTTGGCAAGCAATTGTGTTGTACGAATTGTTTCGCCTGGTGCAATGAACACTGCATTGCAACGGAGCGCGTCGTCCACACTTGCCAAGCGGCGTAATTCCACATTCCTACCTTCGCCGAGCTGCTTCTGACGCACGGTTTCTTGCAAATAATTTTCCACGCGCGTTGTTCCCAAAACACCAATAACAAAGGTTTCTTGCGGGTTTGCGGGCGTGGGAAACTCAATAAATTGTAAAAATTGCCAAATGTATAAGGCTTGCAGCTTTTCTTCTTCGGCAGTGATTTGCTGTGTTTCCGACGATGGTTTTGTGCCTCCCGCCGTCGGCTTCAATGCCGCATATATACTGCTCTGCATGAATATAGCAAATGCAAAAAACACCACCACCACACCACACAACGCCGCTTTTATGCGGGCTGTGGGCGATATTACGGGGAGATATTTTGCTGCTGTTTTCACGCTTTGCTTTTCGTTATCTTTTCTTTTGTTGGCTTTGCTTTTGCTTTTGCAGTTTTTTTCTTCGGACTTGCCGTTTTTGATTCGCTTTCAGCATTTTCAGCATCAATCGCTGTTCCATTTTTTTTCGCTGAAGCCGTTTTCGCTGATTTTTCCGATGAAGATTTCGTTACATCCCGCGAAACCGCCGTCGTTACGCCATTTGCACGTAAGCGAGCATCCCGCTCAAACTCTTCGGTGAGATACTTCCCCGTGTACGATTCTGGGACAGCCGCAACTGTTTCTGGCGTACCTTCAGCAATGATGCGTCCGCCCAGCTTTCCGCCCTGCGGACCAACATCCACCACCCAATCGGCAGTTTTTATCACATCCAAGTTGTGTTCAATTACCACAACCGTATTTTTCTTTTCGACCAATTTATGCAACAATTCCATCAAAATCCGCACATCCTCGAAATGCAAGCCCGTTGTGGGTTCGTCCAAGATGTAGAGCGTCTTTCCGGTGCTGACGCGGGCGAGTTCGGTTGCCAATTTCACGCGCTGCGCCTCGCCGCCAGAGAGCGTCGTAGCGGACTGTCCCAATGTGATGTAGCCGAGACCGACTTCGTTTAATGTTTCAATTTTACGGTAAATTTTTGGAATATCCTTGAAGAAAGAAACCGCTTCTTCCACCGTCATTGCCAGCACGTCGGCGATAGATTTTCCCTTGTATTTCACCTGCAAGGTCTCGGCGTTATAGCGTTTTCCGTTGCACACATCGCAGGGAACATAGACATCGGGCAAAAAATTCATTTCAATTTTCTTCATACCATCGCCCTCACACGCATCGCAGCGACCGCCACCCTTGCCGCCTTCGACATTAAAAGAAAAACGTCCGGGCTTGTAGCCACGAATGTTCGATTCGGGCAACTGCGCAAAAAGGTCGCGCACGAGCGTAAACAAACCCGTGTACGTGGCAGCATTGGAGCGGGGTGTACGCCCAATCGGTGATTGGTCAATATCAATCACTTTATCAATATGCTCCAAACCCGTGATAGAATCGTACTCCAACGGCACAATCACGGTTTCGGTGAAATGACGCGCTAAAATGGGAAACAGCGTATCATAGACAAGCGTTGATTTCCCGCTTCCGCTCATGCCCGTAATGCACGTAAAGGTTTCAAGCGGGATGCGGAGTGCGACGTTTTGTAAATTATTTCCCTTCGCGCCTTCTAGCACGATTTCCTTGCCGCTCCCAGCGCGGCGTTCTTCGGGCGTTGCGTAGGGAATAATTTGCCGTCCCGCGAGATAATCCGCCGTTGTCGAGCCTTCGAGTTTCGTGAGTTCGTCGGGTGTTCCAGCAAACATCATTTCGCCGCCGTGAACGCCAGCGCGAGGTCCGAGGTCAATCACGTAGTCTGCTTCTTCAATCATTTCGCGGTCATGCTCGACCACAATCACCGTGTTTCCTAAGTCGCGGAGCTTTTTCAGCGAGCCAATCAATTTACGATTATCGTGCTGATGCAGACCAATACTGGGTTCGTCCAACACGTACATCACGCCCGTCAGCTGCGAGCCAATCTGCGACGCAAGACGAATACGTTGCCCCTCGCCGCCAGAAAGTGTGCGGGCTGCACGGGAAATGGTCAGATATTGCAACCCAACTTCTTCCAAAAACGACAAACGCGAGGTAATTTCTTTCAAAATAAGTCGCGCAATGACTTCCTCGCGTTCCGAGAGCGTCAGTGCTGAAAAGTGCGCCCAGGCTTCGCTCACGGACATCTTGCTAATATCGGTAACCGTCATTCCGCCCACGCGCACGTTCAGGCTTTCTGCCTTCAACCGCCCGCCACTACACGTCGGACACGGTACGGACGACATATATTGCTCGATGTTGCCACGAATCGCGCTCGAATTGGTCTTGTCGTATTGGTCTTTCAAAAAGGCGAGAATGCCGTCGAAGCGTTGTTTGTAGGTGCTTGTGCGCCCGTTGGAGAACGTATGCTTTATCGAAAAAATTTCCTTGCCCGCGCCGTTGAGCAAAATATTCCACTCGTCTTCGGTGAGCTTAGAAACGGGCTTGGTGGTTTTGATATTGAAATGTTTTGCCACTTCCTCCACTTGCCGCCAAAGCCACGTATCGCGCTTCTTTCCGAGCGGCGCAATACCACCTTCGTCCATCGAAAGGTGTTTTTCAGGGCTAAAAAGCGCGGTGTTGAAATCTCGAATTTCACCCAATCCCTCGCACGACGGACACGCACCAAAGGGCGAATTAAACGAAAACGCATTTGGCGCAAGCGGCTCGTAGGAACGCTGGCACATGGGGCAAGCGTTGGCTTGGCTGAAAAACATCTCTTTGCGCTCTGGCAGCCCAATCACGCCCGTTTTGCCGCCTTCTTCCTTTGCTTGCTCCTCCACAAGTACCGTCATTACGCCTTCGCCCATTTTCATGGCGAGTGTGGAAGAATCCCGCAAACGCTGTTCCTGTGTGGGGTCTGGAGCGAGACGGTCTATCACAACTTCAATCGTGTGAATTTGATAGCGCGAAAGCTGCATTCCGTCAGTGATTTCTTGCAAACGCCCATCCACGCGAACCCGCGTGTAGCCTTGCCGGCGGAGCTGCTCAAACTGCTCGCGGTAATGCCCTTTGCGCCCGCGCACAATCGGCGCGAGAATGTACAATTTTGCACCCGCGCCGAGCGCGAGAATGCTGGCAATAATTTGGTCGAAACTCTGCTTTTTTACAGGAATATCGGGATGCTCCACGCAATGCTGCACGCCAATTTTCGAGTACAGAAGCCGGATATAATCATACACTTCCGTCACCGTGCCGACGGTCGAGCGCGGATTCGAGCCGACCGTTTTTTGTTCAATCGAAATCGCGGGCGACAAGCCTTCAATGGATTCTACATCGGGCTTTTCCATTGCGCCCAAAAACTGCCGTGCGTAGGGCGAAAGCGATTCCACGTAGCGGCGTTGCCCTTCGGCGTAGATGGTATCGAAAGCGAGCGAAGATTTCCCCGAACCCGACAAACCCGTCATCACGACAAGCTGTTCGCGGGGAATATCCACCGAAACATTTTTCAAATTATGCTCTTTCGCGCCGCGCACAATGACGTGCGTGTATTCGCCAAATTCGTTCAATCCGTCGTGGTTGCTGGTGTTATGCTGAGATTCTGTTGTCATGGTGTGGAACGTGGTGGAGAGGAGAGAGTTGCGAAATGAATTGCGGCTCTCAGTACACGACAAAATTCTTTCAATAGTGGCACAGACATTCCTGTCTGTGAGTGTTAGTGCGAGGTTCAGGGGGCAACACAGACAAGAAGTCTCAAGCCACTGAAGCTGATTTATCTGTTGTTCAGAAATTTTGCTATGTACGAAGATGACGGATAATGGGAACAAACCTCGCACATTTGCGTAAATGCTCAAGGTATCGTATTTTAAATGCTGACAAATCCTCGTAATATACGCGGATAACGAAGATTACACAAAAAAATCTCTCCATTTTCGCTCTTCCCGTTTTACGCTTTCATAAAGCGTAGAACGGGTTTCACGGTAAAAAATCATATGCGCCAATTCTTCGCCTCCTTCTGGTTCAAGCTCACAGGAAAATATCCTGCAAGCAGCATGAAATCTAGTCTTCCCGAACAATCGCCCAAAAGCCGCTCTGGAAGCGGCAGCGCAGGGTTGCATCGTGGCGGAAAACTTGGAGGAATTGAACTTCGTAGCTTGGGAATTGACACAAAAATCAGCGACCTCGACGAGCGCGAACTGCACCCACACGCATTCCAAGCACGCCCAAAAAGCACCGACGACGACGAACCAAAACACCCGCTTAACCGCAAAGATGCTGACGTTATCGCCAATAAAAACACTGACGACATTGATAAACTCGTTGATGACACGCTCGAACACTCCCGTTTTTATGACGACGATGACGATACGAATAGCTCAAAAGGCTCACCACAGCTTACGTACAGCCCTGTGCCAGAAATTACGGTTGGTTCAATTTTGCTCTGGGGCTTGATTAAAACTGCCGTTCTTGTCGCGCTAACGTGGTTCGTGGTGGAACGGTATCGCTTGTATGAGTATTGGTATGCGGGCTTAGGCGTGTTCTGGCTTTTGGTGGCATATCCCGCGTATTTGCAGTACCAACGCTTCAAGGCGCAAACCGAACATTTAGAGAAAAATTCACTCTGTGCCACCTGCCGCTACTTCGATGCAACAGGACATTTTTGCCGCATCATGGATGAACACGTAAGCGAAAGCTATATCCCGTGCGAAGGCTTGCGCTGGGAAGGGAAAGCAGACTCTCCGTGAGGGTCTTTCGTGAGGGTCTCGCTTCTTGGGCGAGGCTCTCACTTTCATGCACTGTACTCCAGAAGCCGCTTCCACTCTCGCTCAACGTGAGACCCTCGCCAAGAAGCGAGGGACTCACACAAAGCAATAGAGCCATTCCGTCCCACCACACAAGGAAATATGCCCTTTGTCAGCCTTAGAACCCTCCATTTCACCCGCTCCGCCTGAACCTACCTCCGCGCCGCGCCAACCCGTGCTTTGGCGGCAAAACATGAACGTGTTGTGGATTGCATCGTTTATTGCAATGATTGGCATGAATGCCTGTTTGCCATTCTTACCGCTCTACGTGCGGGCGTTGGGCGTTACGGACTTCGCCGAGGCGCAACGCTGGACGGGTTTGGTGTATGCTGGCGCGTTTATGCTGTCTATTTTTACCGTGCCGATTTGGGGCGCACTCGGCGACAAATACGGCAAAAAGCTGATGATTGTTCGCGCAATTTTCGGTCTCACGCTCGCCATGTTTCTCATGGGATTTGCGCAAAACGTCTGGCAGCTTTTTTTCTTACGCATCTTTCAAGGTGGCGTAAGCGGCTTCATTGCTTCGTCGCTGTCGCTGGTCAGTTCCACAACGCCAAAGCACAAACGCGGCTATGCGATGAATCTTATGCAAACCTCCATTTCCGCCGGAACGGTCATCGGACCGCTTATTGGCGGGGTTTTAACGGATATGTTTGGTGTGCGAAGTTTGTTTTATGTAGTGTCGAGTTTGTGTTTTGTGAGCGGCATCGTGGTTGTGCTGTACGTGCGCGAACACCGCACCGAACTTGACGCGCAGCAGGAAACGCCCAGTGTGATTGACAATCTCCGCTTTGCTTGGAACACACCACTCATGCGCTTGGTGCTAGTAGCGATTGTGCTAGTACAAGCAGGAATCAACTTCACCCCCTCCATTATGGCGTATTTCCTTGAAATAAAGGGTGCGCCGCCGCGAATGCTGGCAACAATTACAGGCGCAGTTGTGGGCATTGTTGGTGTGCTGACGGTACTCTTTGCGCCACGTTGGGGCAGACTGAGCGACAAACACGGCTTCGCGTGGACGCTCTTCCGAATGCTCCCTTGGATGGGCTTGTTTACCATACTACAAGGCTTCATCCCGCACTACGAGTGGATTTTCCCCTTGCGCATTGCCATTGGCGTGTGTAGCGGTGCGCTTATCCCGACGCTGTTCACGGCTCTCAGCAAAAATGCGCCACAAGAGCGCAATGGCGGCATGATTGGGCTTGCTTCCAGCGCAACACTTGTTGGTGGCTTGGTCGCGCCGATTTTATGCGGTGTTGTGGCTTCCAGCGTTGGAATGACATGGTGTTTTGTGCTGTCGGGTGTGCTGTTTTGGGGCGTGTTTGGGCTGTTATGGCAATCAGCAAAAAAGAAGTAATTACCATAAAAACCTTTACAAGGCTTATGGAATTAGGCTTCGGTGGCACAGACATTCCTGTCTGTGTTTGTCGCTTGAAACTCGCGCCAACACTCACAGACAAGAATGTCTGTGCCACTACTGAAGATTTTTTTGCATGGTACTGAAAAAAATACTTAAAAACTTCACCTTTCCTTTCTCATGTTCGCAAAAATCCTCGAAATGCTTCTCACCCGTCCCGCAAGCAATGATGCGCCTGCTGGACGAGCAAATACCTACCGCGAACGCTTTGTTGCGCTGAGAAATTTACCAAAATTTTTCGCCCTCATCTGGCGCGTCAGCCCAGCAATGATGCTCTCTACGATGCTCTTGCGCCTTCTGCGTGCTGCCGTGCCAACGTCCATGCTCTTTGTGGGGAAATTGATTGTGGATGAAATTGTGCGCCTTGTGCAGATACAATTCATTCAAAGCCAAGCATCAGCAACGACGGGCGTTCTCGGCAATGCACCTTTGCCACTCGAACAGCTTTGGGCGAGCGCAGAAATGCAGCATTTGTGGTTGCTCGTTGGTGCAGAATTTGCTCTGGCAATCGCCTCCGACCTTCTGAACCGCACCATTGCGTTCTTGGACAGTATGCTGGGCGATAAATTCACCAATGAATCTTCCGTCATGCTCATGCGCCACGCAGCCACGCTGGATTTGGAGATGTTCGAGGATTCCACGTTTTACGACAAACTGGAAAAAGCACGTCGGCAGACCACGTCGCGGATTTCGCTCATGACGCAATCGCTCGCACAGGTGCAGGATGCAGTATCTATGCTGGTTTTGGCGATAAGTCTGGTGGTGTTTTCTCCTTGGCTCATTTTGCTGCTTTTCCTCACCGTCATTCCCGCTTTTATGAGCGAAACCCGCTTCAACCAGCGCAGTTACTCGCTTATGAACGCATGGACACCAAAACGCCGCGAATTGGATTACCTCCGCTATATCGGTGCGAGCGACGAGACGGCAAAAGAAGTAAAAATCTTCGGACTGGCGGATTATCTCGCTTCGCGCTACAAAGAGCTTGCTGACAGCTATTATGCAGAAAATCGCTTGCTTGCGGCTGGACGCGCCTTCTGGGGCGGTGTGCTGGCTATTTTGGGAACGGCGGGATACTACGGCGCGTACACATTCATTATCGTCCAGACAGTGCGCGGACAGCTTTCGCTGGGCGATATGACCTTCCTTGCTGGCTCGTTTCGGAGCTTGCGCGGCACGTTGGAGGGGGTATTGGGGCGGTTTGCGAGCATTGCCGAAGGAGCGATGTATTTGCAAGATTTATTTGACTTTTTTAAGCTCCAACCCCGCATCACGGCTCAGGTTGCGGGCAATTTAAGCACGCCTCACGCTTCGACGACAGATTCTCTACAAAGCGCACAAAATCTTGCTTCTAGCACTATTGCACCGAATAGCACCGTCCTTGCGCCGCGCCCTTTGCGTGAAGGTTTTATTTTTGAAAATGTTGGATTTAAGTACATCAATTCAGAACGTTGGGCATTGCGCAATGTTTCGTTTCATCTGAAAGCGGGAGAAAAGCTGGCATTGGTGGGCGAAAACGGCGCAGGAAAAACAACCTTAGTAAAGCTGCTTGCGCGATTGTACGACCCCAGCGAAGGGCGTATTCTCTTGGACGGACGAGATTTGCGCGAGTACGACGTGGAGAGTTTGCGTTCAGGAATTGGAGTAATTTTCCAAGATTTTATCCGCTATCAAATGCAAGCTGCGCTCAATATCACGGTTGGACGGATTGAGGAGCGCGATAATCAAGCACGCATTGACCATGCAGCCGCACAAAGCCTTGCGGATTCTGTCATCAAGCGACTTCCCGAAGGGTATCAGCAAATGGTTGGGCGATATTTCCAAAAAGGCGTGGATTTGTCGGGCGGCGAATGGCAAAAACTTGGGCTGGCACGAGCATATATGCGAGATGCAGAGGTATTGATATTGGACGAACCCACAGCCGCACTCGACGCGCGGGCTGAACACGAGGTCTTTCAACGCTTCGCCGAACTCACGCAGGGAAAGACGGCAGTGCTTATTTCGCATCGTTTTTCAACCGTGCGTATGGCAGATAGAATCTTGGTTCTGGAAGGCGGAACCCCGCTTGAAATCGGCTCGCACGAGGAATTGCTTGCTCAAGGCGGACGCTACGCCGAGCTGTTTCGTTTGCAGCAGCAGGGCTATATGTGAGCAACTGTGGTAGCTACGTGAGGCTCTCAATTCTTATTGAGGGTCTCACTTCATGCTCATATCACACTACCAAAGTGAGACCCTGACGAAGAAGTCAGAGCCTCACACAGAACGTAAAATCTTGTTTCTATTTCGTCGCAAAAATTTCCGCCAGCATACACCGCGCAGAGCCACCACCAAAGCGTTCGATAACATCAAGGTCGGTGTGGAGAATGGTGGAATCGTGCTGCAAGGCGGCGATTTGCTCTGGAAGCAAGGCGTTGTGCGCCCGCGAGGACATGACCCAAAAACGTTGCCCGTCGTCATTGCGCAGTTGGAGCATATTTCCCGCAAATTCATCCATTTGCGCTTCACTCATTTCGATAACAACTTTTTGACGTGCTTTCAGCGCATCCAGCACCATTGCTCGCTCGGCGGGATTGCGAATCACTTCTGCGCACACCACCGATGTCTGCTCGCCAACCGCCATCATCACGTTGGTATGATAAATTTGCCCACCGCCTGTGCGAAGCGACGAAAACTCTATCGGAATAAAGTTCATCACCTCGCAAAACCGCTTCAATGCTTTGCTGTGCATCCGCGTTGAGCGATTTGCATACGCAATCTGATTTGCTCTATCCAGCACAAGACTTCCTGTTCCTTCCAAGAATATCTCCTCTGCCTCAAAGCCGCTTAAATCCTCGCGTTTCCACTGACCGCCAGCGCGTTGCACAGCCGTAATCACGTCTTCACGGCGTTCCAAGCGGCGATTCGCTGGCTCCATCGGGTACAGCACCACGCGCCCGTCGGCATGAGTAGAAATCCAGTTGTTTGGGAAAATAGAATCTGGCGTGTGCGGACTCGGCGTGTCCTCAATTTCCACAACGCGAAGATTGTGCGAGCGCAAAAGTGCGGTAAAGTCCGCAAATTCTTTCGCTGCCCGTGCCGCAATATCCTCACGCTCGGCAAGCGACAATGCGCCATCGGACTGCATAAACGAATTTGTTTCTGCCGCATCGGGATTAAATCCGAACTTGTACGGCTGAATCATCAGAACGGTGTTTGTAAGCTGGGACATAAAAAGGCAAAAGGATAGGGGCAAAAGAATAAAAGTAAAAAGAGCAACAAGCCGCATGGGAACTGGCTTTTATTCTGCTGCGGTTACATCAGTGCTGGCAAGCGGAATACGCACAATAAACGTCGTGCCTTTGCCAAGCACGCTGCGCACCGAAATTTCTGCTTTAATGTCTTCGACGAGTTTTTTGACAATCGACAAACCCAGACCAATCGTGTGTTCGCCGCCAGTGGGCTGTGCGCTGAGGCGAGCAAACTTGCGAAACATTTTCTTTTGGTCGTCATCGGAAATGCCCGGACCAGCGTCTTCCACTTCCAAGCGCACGGCATCAGTTTCCGTCAGAAGGCGCACCGTTACTGACTTATTGAAGGGTGAGTATTTGACAGCATTGGAAATGAGATTATCCAAAATCTGCACAATCGCTACTTCATCCGCTAAGACAAGCGGCAATGCGGGGTCGTGGGTGTAATGCAGCGTGATTTTCTTTTTCGCCGCACGTGCGTCGTAGTCGCGGACAATATGCTCTACGATATGCTCTATCTCAATCGGGTTCAATTCTGTGCGCAAATGCCCTTGCTCAATCGCGTTCACGTCCAGCAAATTGCTCACAAGTTCCATCATGCCAGCAACGGTGTGGGCAATGTCGGCAGAGGCTTCTTTGATGAGGTCTGGCGTGAAAGAATCTGCCTTATAGGACATCTTTTCGGCAATAAACTGAATTTTAGAAAGCGGGTTGCGAAGGTCGTGCGCGGCAATGCCCAAAAACTCATCTTTTTCTTTGTTCAAATCCGCCAAACGCTTGTTCTGGCGAACGACAGAAAGGTGCGTCCGAACTCGCGCTAAAAGCTCTTGCGAAATAAACGGCTTGGTGATATAATCCACCGCACCAAGCTCGAAACCCCGCACAATATCTTCGGTTTCGGTGCGAGCGGTAAGAAAAATCACAGGTACATCGCGTGTGGCGGCTTGCAATTTCAAGCGGCGACACACCTCGAAGCCGTCCATATCGGGCATTTGAATATCCAACAAAATGATGTCGGGTGCTTGCTCGGCAATAGCATCCAACGCGCCCTGACCGCTTGAGGCAACGCTTACGCCAAAGCCGTTTTCGCTCAAAATGCTGCCCAGCACTTGCAAATTGCGGGCAATATCATCCACAATGAGGATGAGTGCTTCATCGGCAGCATGAGAATCGAGAGGTGTTTCAAGGTGCATAAGTAGTGTGTTTACACGGTTTGCAAGCGAGTGAAAGGATTAAGATAATCTCGAAAAGGCGTAAGATTAAGGCTCAAAAGTTAAGTAGTGGCACAGACATTCTTGTCTGTGAGTGTTATCGCGGGTTTCAAGCGACGAACACAGACAAGAATGTCCGTGCCACTATTGGCTTTGTTCACTTGATTTTTTACCATTCCACTAATACTTCAACAAGGTAACATCGCGCTCAATCAAGAACGCAAGCGGCTCTTGGAAGTCGTAATCGCTAAAGGCTTTTGCTTTGTCGAGATTTGCACGAGATTTCTCGCGTTGTCCCTGCACGTTGTAAATTTCCGAAATGCGGAAATAGCTCCATGGCATGAACCACCGCTCTTTTTCGGGTTGCAATTCCACTGCTTTCAGGTAATACGCGATTGCCTCTGGATAGCGTTGCTGCCCGCGCATTGCCTCGCCCATATTGAAGCAGGCTTCGGCGCGAATTTCCTTCGACAAGCTACCATTATCCACAATAGGCTTCAAGAACGGCTCAACCTCTGTAAAGCGCAGCGATTCTGCACAATTCACGCCTTTGATAAGCTGAATCATTGTGGCATCAAGCGGCGTTTTCAAACATTCTTTTGCTTTGCGAATGGCGTATTTGTCCTCTGGTTCAAAGGGCGCAACTTCAATACATTTTTGGTAGCCTTTGATAGCATTGGCACGGTCTCCACCCATTTCGTACATGAGAGCCAAGCGATAGAATGCGATACCGCGAAACGACCGCTCGAAGCGGGCTTTGAAGTAGCGTTGCAGACAAACTTTGCCTTTGTCAAAATCGTTCAAGCGGAAATATGCTTCGCCCATGCGGTAGTTTGCCAGCGTCGTGAAGGTCTTGAAATTGGTATCGGCAAGCTGCACCACTTTTTTGTAAAAATCATTGGCGAAGGTCATTTTTTTCAAGAACGTTTCTACGTTGCCGAGCGTGTACAGCACTGGGATATTATTCGGATATTTCTGCAATAAATCTTGCAAATATTTGTAGCCTTTGCCGTAATCTTTGTTGAAATATACTTCAATAAATGCAAGGAAAATCTTCGCATCGCTGCGGGAGAACAAGGATTTATCGGCAGCCAAATTCACTTCGCGCAAGCCACTTTCGCGGTCGCCTTTTAAGCCAGCAAAATTCGCGGCAAACTTCACCGTGCTTGGCATGACGGCAATGCCGAAGTGGAACACGCCCATACCCAAGTATGCGTCGTATTGCTGCGGGTCGCGTTTCAATGCTTCGTTGAGGTAATTGTAGCACGAACGCCCGTCCAGCGTAGCTTTCACGAGATTTTCCGCACGGAAATTGGCAACAGCGCGGAAACCGTAAATCGCGCCAAGAATTGTGCGAGATTTATTATTGTTCGGATTTGCTTTCACCGCCTCATCCGCCACAGAAATGGCTTTATCACACGCCGCGATGAATTTTTTGTAATCTGGCTCACTGTAATCGAACAAATATCGCCACAGGAAAATTTGCGAGCGAAAGAAGTAACCAACAGGGTCGGCGGGATATTTTTGGATAATTTCATCGTAAATCACCATTGCTTGGTCGTAGCGCATCGAATAAAATGCGTCAATCCCAGCAATGACGCGCTCTTTCACGTATGGGTCGTAGTCATCGGCGAGTGCCGCGCCGACGAGCATTGGTGGTGCGTTGCGGTCGTCTGCACCGTATTCACCCAATACATTGAGGTAATTCAATGATGGGTAGTAATGTACTGGCGGGTGCGCCGCAGACAGCGGTTGCGAAAAAGAAAGGCTCAATATCAACAGAGCAAATCCAACACAAACAAGCGCGTGAAACGGCGTTGTAGCGCGGCTTACCCGCGAGCGACTCATTCGCAAAAAATTCGTCATCGAAAGCATGAAAAAGATGAAAAGTGAGTGTGATTATGTATCTCGTTCTTGGTCTGATGGTACACAAACGAAAAAGGTTTATGTACCATACATGAGATGTGATGCGGCATGAAGGATATTTGCACAAAACATGTAAAGATAAATAATTTACATTTTTTTTATGAGCTAACCGAAGAATTTTCAACTGCTCTGCTCATTTCAGAATCATTTCAGAATCATTTCAGAATGTGCTTAGGGAGCTTGTGGTATAGAACGCTGGAAAAATACTTGCAGGAGACGGAACGGGTGGCGTAAATTCGCGCAGATAATTTTTTCTTCTTTTCCAATCTTCATGCGCCCTCCCAACCTATTTTCGCGCCTCTTTTTACGCATTTCTTCACGCCTTGCCGCCGCCTCTTTCGCTGTGCGGCTTTTAGGGTATGCGCTGCTCCTTGCCGCATCATTCCTTGTATTGCTGGGTGTGCTGTCGCTTATGTTTCCGCTTCGCGTGGATGTTCCATTTTCGAGCGTGATTCTCGCCCGCGACGGAAGCGTGGTGCAAGCCTTCTTAGCAAAAGACGACAAATGGCGCATGAAAACTGAGCTTGTAGAGATTTCCCCCACCTTGCGCCGCGCCATTATTGCCAAAGAAGACCGCTTTTTTTACTGGCATTTTGGCGTAAATCCTGTGGCAATTGTACGAGCATTGGCGAATAATTTGCTGAGGCAAAAAACCACGTCGGGCGCATCAACACTCACGATGCAGGTTGCGCGGATGCTGGAGAATCAGCACACAGGAAAAAACCGCGAGCGCACACTGTGGAACAAATGCGTTGAGCTTTTTCGCGCCTTTCAACTCGAAGGCGCGTACTCGAAAGATGAAATTTTGCAATGGTATTTGAATCTCGCGCCCTACGGCGGAAATATCGAAGGCGTGAAAGCCGCTTCACTGCTGTACTTTGGAACATTGCCTGAAAAACTGAGCCTTGCCGAAGCCACCACGCTTGCTATCATTCCCAATCGCCCAACCTCGCTGAAATTGGACGAAGCAAACGCAGCAATGGTGCGCCAAGAGCGCGACAAATGGCTTACTCGCTTTGGTGCAATGCAGGAATTTCCGACAGAAACATTGCAGGACGCGCTCCGTGAGCCAGTGCAACTTCGTAGGCAAGAAATTCCCAATCTCGCGCCGCACTTTGGAAGCCGCATGAAATCTGCCTTTGCGGACGCGCCCATTCTTCGCACGACGCTGGACGTGCGCAAGCAACAAAGCGTTCAGACGATTGCGGGCAATGTTGTGCGCCGCTTGCAGTTGTACGGCATCAATAACGCTGCGGTGCTGGTGGTGAATAATCGGACGCGCGAAGTGGAAGCGTATTTGGGTTCGCCAAATTTTGCGGACAAAACGAATGCTGGCGAAGTAGATGGTGTGCGGGCTGTGCGCTCTCCCGGAAGTGCTTTGAAGCCGCTTGTGTACGGGCTTGCGATGGACAAAGGTTTGATTACGCCGTCCACCATTTTGACCGACGTTCCCTCCAATTTCGACGGCTACGCGCCAGAGAATTTCGACCGCCAATATCGTGGATTTATCTCCGCCGAGCGAGCCTTAATCAACTCTCTGAACATTCCTGCAGTGAAACTTTTGCGCGGCGTGGGCGTGGCGACCTTCACCGAAGCAATGCAGAAAGCGGGCTTTGAACAAGTCCGCAAAGACGCACGAAAGCTGGGGTTGTCGTCGGTGCTGGGTGGCTGCGGTGTGCGCTTGGAGGAAATGGCGGGTTTGTATGCCGCTTTTGCAAATGAAGGCACGTGGAAGCCTCTTCAGTTCTTGCGTCCAGAGCCTTCTGCTGAAGTGAGTCCAAATATTTTTGAGCAAATCTGGCAACGCACAAGCGCGTTTTTTCGGAAGGTTTTTTCATTGCCAATGAATAACGAACAATCCCCACAAACCCAGATTTTATCACGCTCGGCAACCTTTATGCTCGGTGAAATTCTTACCCAACTCACGCGCCCCGATGTGCCGCATAAATTCAGCAACACGCAGCGTTTACCCAAAATTGCCTGGAAAACAGGCACATCCTACGGGCGGCGCGATGCGTGGAGCATTGGCTACAACAAGCGTTTCACGGTAGCGGTGTGGGTGGGGAATTTTTCAGGCGTGGGTGTGCCTGAGCTGGTTGGCGCGGACGTGGCTACGCCGCTTCTGTTCGATATTTTCAATGCGATTGACTACAATTCCCCCAACGATTGGTTTCAAACGCCGCCAGAGCTAGATTTTCGCTTAGTCTGCTCGGAAAGCGGCTTCATTCCGCAGGATTTTTGCAAGAATCAAATTTCGGAATACTACATCCCGCGTATTTCCTCGAACCAGAAATGCCAACACGCCAAAGAAGTATTTGTTTCTGCCGATGAGCGCGTTTCCTACTGCACCGAATGTTTGCCGCAAACGGGCTACAAAACGAAACTCTATCCAAATTTGCCGCCAGAAATACTGAGCCTGTATGCCGCGCAGAATCAAGTATTTGAGCGCATTCCAGAGCATAATCCCAAATGTTCGCGGGCGTTTCAAGGCACTGCACCCGTGATTACGTCGCTTGCGGACGGCAAAGAATATATTTGCGATAAACCTACGGCAACTTCCACCAACACCAGCAATGAAGCGGGTTTAATGCTCACCTGCTCGGTTGCAAATGATGTTCGCACGGTCTATTGGTTTGTGAATGATAAATTTTATCGCACCACAACACCGCATGAACGCTTGTTTTTCATGCCAGAGCGCGGTGCGAATAAAATCTCGTGTAGCGACGACAAAGGGCGAAATACGAATATTTGGATTCAGGTGCAGTGGCAGTGAAAGAACAAATTAGCAGTCCTGCCTGACCATACCATTCCCTACTTTTTCGCCGCATCTGCAAATGCCTGATTGGGATTGCTTACGAATAAGAATGGTCGTTCCAGCACGAGAATAATGGTCATAATAATTGCTGCCATACCAGGACCCATCAAAGTTCCTAGAAAAGCATCTCCAGCGGTAGCGTGTGAGCCAATTGCGCCGTGCATAAGGAAAATAATTCCCACTGCCGCATAGGGTCGGTATTGTTTGAAGAGTAAGCCTATCCCGCCAAGTAAATCAAGAGACCCAATGATAAATGTCCATGTATGGTCGTAGTGTAAACGTCCCATTGATTTGATAAACATATCAATTCCGACAAACGGTCCGATGGTTTTGAGAACACCAATTGCGGTAAATTGAAGTGCGCCAAGCCCAATCAAGACATAGAGGGCTATTTTTTTTGCGTTCATTGCGGTAAAGTTTTTATGAAAAAATAAGAATGTGTTGCAAATGTAGAGCCATTACTCTACTTTTGCAAGTAGTACGTTAAAACTGTACTAATACTGTAAACCATAGCAACATTGAAAATACAGGTGTTACCATGAAAAATAAATCCAAAGAAATCTGTCCCGTGCGGCATTCTTTAGATATTTTAGGCGGGAAATGGAAGCTACCCATTCTGTACGCATTGCGCAAAGGCACGCCCAAGCGTTTTAAGGAATTAGAGCGCGAAATAGAAGGAATTACCCCAACAATGCTTACAACGCAGCTACGGGACTTGGAAAAGCAAAACATTATCAAACGCGAGGCGTTCGCAACAATACCGCCGACGGTTGAATACACACTGACGGAACAAGGAAAAACCATACAGCCCTTGATTTACGAAATAAAAAAGTGGGGACTGTATCATTTACGCGAAATACAAAAAAGCTCCGTGTAAAAAAGGAGTGCGTTGGCAAATGTACAAAAAAATGGAGACTACCTTCCAAAGCGCATCCACGCTAGAAAGTAGTCTCCATTTTTAGTTTTTATTGCTTTGTATCGCGTTCAGAACAGTGATTATTCCTCGTCTGCCGCTCTCTCACTATGCCCGTTGGTAGTGTGTCCGTCGAGGCTGGTGATTTCTGCATCCAAAGCCGCATCAATGCTTGCTCCGTCGCCACCTTCCACAACGCCCTCTGCGCCGCCTTCCGCTCCTTCGATTTCATCTTCTTCGTGCGTAACAATTGCCACATCAGCGATGGTGTCTTCGTCGTCGAGCTTGATAAGGCGCACACCTTGTGTGTTTCTGCCAATCACGCGAATATCCTTTGCTGATTGGCGAATAACCACGCCTTGGCTCGTCATTACCACCACGTCGTGCGTGTCGTTTACTTCCAAGATTGCCGCTACGTCGCCGGTTTTATCGGTCAAGTTCATCGAAATAACGCCCTTCGCGCCACGACTGGTGCGGCGGAAATCCTCGAAGCGGCTGCGCTTGCCGTAGCCTTTTGTGCCAACAATAATCACGCTTGTATCGGAGTGGCGAATTGCTTCCATCGAAACAACCTCATCGCCTGCGTTCAGGTTGATGCCGCGAACGCCCGTAGCGGCGCGTCCCATCGGGCGAACATCGCTTTCAATAAAGCGACACGCCATCCCTTTGCGCGTTGCGATGATAATTTCGCAGTTACCGTCGGTGAGGCGCGTGGAAACAAGGCGGTCGTCGTCGTTCAAACCAAGAGCAATGATGCCGTTTGTGCGGACATTTTCAAATTCATCCAACGGCGTTTTTTTACACGTGCCATGTTTCGTGGTCATCATAATAAACTGCTTGTCGTTGAATTCGCGCACGGGCAGGTAACTCGTTACGTTTTCGTCGGGTTGCATTTCAATCACATTCGCAATCGAACGCCCGCGCGATGAGCGACTGCCTTCGGGCAAATCGTACACCTTCACGCGGTAGCACCGCCCTTTGTCGGTGAACATCATCAAGTAATGGTGCGTTGCGGCTTGGAAGACGGTTTCCACGAAATCGTCTTCGCGTGTGTTCGAGCCGCTTGAGCCGCGTCCGCCGCGTCCTTGACGGCGATAACCCGCGACGGCGGTACGCTTGATGTAGCCTTGATGTGTGATAGTTACAATCACTTCTTCGTTGGCAATCATGTCTTCAATCGTGAATTCACGCGCATCGTGGACGATTTCCGTGCGACGAGCATCACCGTATTTGTCGCGGAGTGCCTTCAGTTCTTTGGAAATCTCCTGCATCTGAAGCTGTTTGCTATCCAAGATATTTTTGAGGCGTTCAATCGTCTGAATGACTTCGCGGTATTCATCTTCGATTTTCTGCCGTTCCAAGCCCGTCAAGCGTTGCAGACGCATATCCAAAATTGCTTTTGCTTGCAATTCCGACAGCTTGAACTTGGCTTGCAGTGAGGCGTTTGCCGTTGCAGCATCTCGTTCACCACGAATGGTTTTGATAATTTCTTCAATGTTGTCAAGCGCGATGCGGAAGCCTTCCAAGATGTGCGCCCGCTTCTCTGCTGCGTCCAAGTCGAATTGCGTACGGCGCACAATGATTTCATTGCGGAACTCCAAGAAATATTCCAGCATTTCTTTCAAGTTCAAGATGCGCGGACGACCCTTCACGAGCGAGAGCATAATCACGCCGAAGGTAGATTGCATCTGGGTTTGCTTGAAGAGATTATTCAGTACCACCGAAGAATTTGCATCGCGCTTGAGGTCAATCACCACGCGCACACCATCGCGGTCGGATTCATCGCGCACATCGGCAATATCTTCGAGCTTTTTCTCGCGCACGAGTTCGGCAATTTTTTCAATCAAACTTGCTTTGTTCAACTGATACGGAAGTTCCGTAACGACAATACTTTCACGCCCATTTTTCTGCTTTTCAAAGAATGCTTTTGAGCGAATAATCACGCGCCCGCGCCCCGTCATGTACGCATCGTGAACGCCCTGATAGCCATAAATGATGCCGCCTGTGGGGAAATCTGGCGCGGTGATGTGCTGCATGAGTTCTGGCACGGTCATATCTGGCTTTTTGATAAGCGCAAGCAAGCCGTTGGTGATTTCGGTCAAATTATGCGGCGGAATATTCGTCGCCATACCAACTGCGATACCGCCTGCACCGTTCACAAGCAAGAGCGGAACACCAGTCGGCATAACGCTTGGTTCTTGCAAGGAGTCGTCGAAATTGGAGCGGAAATCAACGGTATTTTTGTCCAAATCGCGCAACACTTCGCCCGAAATACTTGCCAAACGCGCTTCGGTGTAACGCATCGCGGCGGGCGCGTCGCCGTCCATTGAGCCGAAGTTACCTTGTCCGTCCACGAGCGGATAGCGCATAGACCAGCCTTGTGCAAGGCGCACCATTGCGTCATAGACCGATGAGTCGCCGTGTGGGTGGTATTTACCAAGCACCTCGCCGACGATACGCGCAGACTTTTTGTACGGGCGATTGGATGCCAAGCCTAAATCCGTCATACCATACAAAATGCGCCGATGCACAGGTTTTAAGCCGTCGCGCACATCTGGCAAGGCACGCGCAACGATAACCGACATGGAATAATCAAGGTACGAATTGCGCATTTCGTCTTCCATCGTAACCGGAAGAATGCGTTCAGTTGTTGCCATAATCACACGCTGTTGATTGAGAGGGGGAAGAATGTTAATTCAAGGTTTTACGCCGTTTGTTCACAATTTTTGCATCATTTTGAACACGACAAAAGAATGAACAATATACGGAATTTCTGTGATATTTTCTAGGATATTGCACTAGGATTTCTCGGAGAATTGCCTCTCTAACGTTGGACAAAAACAAATGGTAAAAGTCAGGTTCGTACCGTTGCTGGACATCGCTGAAGAGGATGCTGAAAAGATGCTGAAGAGATTTTGTTGTGTTCTATACCTCTGTACACAACAAAACTTTTTTCATAGTGGCGTGAGACTTCTTGTCTGTGAGTGTTGGTGAGGGGTTCAAGCAACGAACACAGATAAGCTGAGGGAATCCCTCAGGTTTGTGCCACTGAAGCCTGATTTAATGAGCTTTTCAGAGGTTTTGTCGTGTACAAAGGTGTATGGGTTCAAGGGATTATCCCCACACCGCCGCGATGACCGCTTCTAACGAAACAGCCTTGACGTGGGTTTGGGCTATTATCTGTTCCAGAGCCTTGATGCGGTCGGCTTCGTGAGGCATTTCTATCCGTACAACAGTGGCGAAAAGACTATGTTTTCTCATCTTCTTGAGCCATTTATCAATAGTCATGGAGCCGCAAAGTATTGTACCGTTTCCGGGCTTCTGCAACACTTATTTCGCCATGCTCTATTTCCGAAACGACGCGCTGCTTGAATGCCGCGCTATAGCGTTTGACTATCCGTCGTTCTTTCGCTGTCATATCACTTCCCCCTGAGTAAAGTTAAATAGGTTTTTGTCAACTTTTTTCAGGATGAGACAGAAATAACGCGATACAAACAATAATGGAGACTACTTTCCAGCGCAGGTGCGCTTTTGAAGGTAGTCTCCATTTTTTTTCTAGTAATACAATCGAATAATACAACTTAAATTCAAGCAATCAAAAAAGGCTGACAAACGTAAAGCCAGATTCTATTGCAATTACATCGTCACTGGATAGCCCGTTGCTTCCAAAACGCTTTGTGCAATAGAGCGGCGCAAGCCAATCGTATTCACGGTTGCGTGGCGGGTGAAGCGTTTGAGTGCGCCCATATAGACCGCAATTTCTTGCTCGTCTTCGGTCAGGCGGCACACCGCTTGGCGACCTGCAACAGCAGCTTCTTCTACGGCATTGTGCGTGTAGAGTTTGGTCATTTGCTCCATAATTGCGGTATCTACGCCGCGCTCTTTGAGTTTGCGAACACGCAAAATCGCTGATTCCGACGCATACAAACCAATGATAATATCAGCGATACGTGCCATTGTTTCTTGCTCTGTATCCACTTTTGCACCAAATTTCATTGCTGCCGTGCCAGCAAGCATGAGAACAAGGTTTTTGAGGTTTTTCACTGCGCGAAGCTCTTCGCCAAGCAAACCGCCGTCGTTCTGCTCTTCGAGGCTTGGGTCCATCACTTTTTTCTGAACGCCTTGCGCTGCTTGCATAAGCGGCAATTCACCTTTCATTGCGCGTTTCAAGAGCATTCCTGGAATGAGCATACGATTGATTTCGTTTGTACCTTCGTAGAGGCGCATAATGCGGGCATCGCGGTAGGCGCGTTCAATTGCGTATTCTGCCGAGAAACCGTAGCCGCCGTGAATCTGCACGCCTTCGTCCACAACATAGCTCAAAACCTCGCTACCCAAAACTTTGATAATTGAGCATTCAACCGCATATTCTTCGATACATTTCAGTTTGAATGCGCCGTCTTTGCTATCGCTGATAGCTTCGTCAATCAAGCCAGCCGTGCGGTAAATCACCGATTCGCACGCGAAAATACGAGCAGCCATTTCACCCAATTTTTCCTGCATCATGCCGAAATTGGAAATCGCCTGACCGAATTGCTTGCGTTCTTGCGAATATTTTGTGGCAATCGCGAGCGCATTTTTCGCACCACCCAAGCCGCCCGCACCAAGTTTGAAGCGACCTGTGTTCAAGATATTGAACGCAATTTTTGCACCCTGACCAACGTCGCCCAAAAGGTTTTCTGCGGGAACTTTTACTTTATCCAAAATGAGCATCCGTGTTGAGGAGGATTTAATACCCATTTTCTTTTCTTCTGCGCCCGTCGAAACGCCAGCCATGCCGCGCTCTACAAGGAATGCAGAGAATTTTTCTTTTTGACCATCTACGCGAGCGAACACGGTGAAAAGGTCAGCAAATCCAGCATTGGTAATCCACATTTTTGTTCCGTCGAGCGTATAGTACGTGCCGTCGTCGGAGAGAACTGCTTTGCACTGACCGCCGAGCGCGTCCGAACCTGCATTCGGCTCTGTGAGCGCGTATGCAGCGATAATTTCTGCGGTGTTCAGTTTCGGCAAGTATTTTTCTTTTTGTGCTGCATTGCCAAAATACACGGTCGGAAGCGAGCCGATGCTTTGGTGTGCGCCGTAGGTGGTGCTGAAACCGCCCAGCACTGCCATTCCTTCAGCCACAAGCATTGCTGCGGTTTTTGGAAGGTCGGTGCCGCCGTATTCTTCGGGGATTTCAATACCCAAAAGCCCGATGTCGCCGAGCTTGCGCAGCAAATCTTCGTTCAGCGTACCTTCTAATTTTTCTAACTTTTCGATATTCGGCACGATTTCATTTTCGCAAAAATCTTTCGTGGTTTGGGCAATCATCTTCAGCTCATCGCTGAAGTCTTCGGGCGAGAAAATGGTGTCTGGTGCAACGTCTTCCATGAGAAACGCGCCACCTTTTTGCAATTTTGCTGCGGTTGCTGTCATAACAGGCTTCCTAAAAAATTGGGTATAACAAAATAAGGGTTAAATATCGTTCACTATCAAGGAATGAAAACACGCCGTAAAGAGTTGTTCGGTAGAGAGATACAGAGGTGGTGAACTTCTGAACACGGTCGAATGCAAAACTACAAAAAAAAGTTGATGTATCAACTACATTTGTAAAAAAAATGAAAAAAAGTAGAACTTCCGCAAAACAACAGTTTTGAAGAGCAGACAAGAGTGTTTGCTCCAATGTCATCAATGTAAGCCCTCACCCCGCTCTGCGAGCGACCCTCTCCCAAAGGTAGAGGGTTTAGAGATGGCTCTATGTCTTGCCCTTCTCCTCCTGGGAGAAGGGTTGGGATGAGGGAAAAATCCTTACGTTGATGACATTGGTTTCTGCTCTACTAAAGCCCCATGAAGACTGGGTCTTATGGTAACGCAGAGACTCTTGTCTGCGCCACGTGAGAAAATCTCTTCAGATTTCATCCTTCTTTTCACGGTTTCCATGCCAAAAAATTCTCCAGCACACGCAAGCCATAATCTTGGCTCTTTTCAGGATGAAACTGCGTGGCAACGATATTTCCTTTGCGCACGGACGACGTAACCTTGATGCTGTATTCGCAATACGCCGCAATGTCGTCCGCGTTGTCGCAGTGCAGATAGTAGGAATGAACGTAGTAAAAATCAGGGTTGGCGGGCAGCCCAGAGGCAAGCGGCTCTCCAGCGCGGAAGTGCGTACTGTTCCAGCCAATTTGCGGCACACGAATACGCGGGTCGTCGGGCTGAATGCGTACCACATCTGCCTCGAACCAGCCTAAACCCTCGTATTCACCGCCCTCGAAGCTGCGCCGCGCCATCATCTGCATTCCAACGCAAATGCCCATTGTTGGTCTGCGCTCTTCAAGGGTTAATTTGTTCAACATTGGGATAAAACCTTGATTCTTCAAACCATTGATGCAGTCCCGATACGCACCCACGCCCGGAAGCACGATGCGCTCTGCGTCCGCAAGTTCTTCGGGATTGCGGCAAATGTGCAGGTCTGCACCCGCCATTTCAAGCGCGTTGCAAATAGAAAGAAGATTGTTTACGCCAGTATCGACAAGATGAACGGTAGTCATTTATGAAAGGATGAAGGTGGAAATGAAGGTTTGCAGAATGGCACAGACAAGAGTGTCTGTGCTACCGAAGCCAGTATCTATCAGTAGCGCAGACACTCTTGTCTGCGCATAAATGTCTGTGCCACAAGACGCAAAGCAACATTACGAAACATCCGAAAGTTGCTGTGCAATATCCGCAAATTTATCCAAATGCGCGGGGATTTTTTCCATATCAAAGCTCTGCACATAGCGTTCTAACGCGCTTCCATACTCGCTCAGAAGCCCAATGCCGTATTCCGTGCCAAGCTGCTGCACCCGTGCGGCGAACTGTTTTGCTTGCTTATTGTTGAAGGTGCGACGCAGTGTTGATGCTTGTTCCACGCATTCCTGGCGCACAATTTTGATAAGCTCTGGCAACCGCGCTTTTTCTGCTGCGCCGAGATTTTCAAGCGAAAGCGTTGGCGATGCGAGTGCGCCAGAAGCAGCGTCATTGCTTGCATCTGAGCTTTTTTCGACCGTGTGCGGGAGAAATTTCATTAGTTCGCTGACGAGTTCTTGCTTGGTGATGGGCTTGCGCAAATAGCCATCGCAGAGCATTTCAATTGTTGGTAAATCTTCTTTCATTGCCGAAGCAGTGAGCGCGAGCGTAGGAATGGCGCGGGTTCGGTCGTTGCTTTTGAGGAGGCGCGTGGCTTCGTAGCCGTCCATTTCGGGCATGAGCAAATCCATCAAAATCAGGTTTGGTGCGTGTTCCAGCGCAGCTTCGACTGCTACTTTCCCGTTCACCGCTTCCACGATGTTCACATTCGCATTCGCCAGCAAACCCGCAACAAGCTCGCGGTTCAACTGCACATCGTCCACAACAAGGATAGTTGGGTTGTGGAAGCGCACGTCGGCGGCATTGTCGGTTTCTGGGGCATGGTACAATTTTCCAAGCTCAATCGTTTCGACCGAATCAAAGCTCACCGTGAAGCGCGAACCGCGTCCTTGCTCGCTTGTGAGGCTGATGCGCCCTTGCATCATTTCCACCAAACGTTTTGTAATCGTCAGTCCCAAGCCTGTACCGCCGTATTTACGCGCACTCTGACCCTCTTGCTGGCGGAATGCTTCAAAGACGATTTGCTGCTGCACATCAGGAATGCCGATGCCAGAATCTTCCACTTCAAGCTGGAGCTTGATGCGATTCGGCTCAATGCCTCGTTCTGTCCGCATTCGGAGCGTAACTGCGCCTTTGTCGGTAAATTTTACGGCATTGCCAACAAGATTAAACAAAATTTGGCGCAAACGAATTTCATCCAGCATCATGCCAATCGGCGCGGAGACATCAGATTCTATGCGGAGTTGCAAGCCTTTTTCCTGCACTTTCGCGCTAAACATCGCGCCCACTTCGCGGACAACCTGCGCTACGTCAATCGGCTCGTAAGTAATATCCATGCGCCCTGCTTCGATTTTCGATAAGTCCAGAATGTCGTTGATAAGCCGCATGAGCGTCTTTCCGCTTGAGGAAACGGCGTGGAGGTAACTCTTCTGGCGGTCGCCTTGCACCTGCTCTTGCAGAAGTTCGGTAAAGCCCAAAATGGAGTTCATCGGGGTACGAATTTCATGCGACATATTGGCAAGAAACTCAGATTTTGCGCGGTTTGCAGTGTCGGCGGTTTCTTTCGCGCTGCGCAGCGATTCATTCACCGATTCCAGTTCTTCGGTGCGCTCGGCGACTTTTGCTTCCAGCGTTTCATTGAGATTTTGCAAGGTTTCTTCGGCAAGTTTTCGTGCGCTGCTGTCGGCGAAGGTCACAACGCAGCCATCCTGAAACCGCGCTACTTTGCGGCTCATCCAGAAGTTCATGCCGTCGCCGTCGTAGTAAATTTCGGCTTCTTCGGGTCTGCCACTTTCGCTCACGCGCACGTAGCTGTGGAACAAGCCATTGTGCTTGTGCGCGGGGAATTCGCGCAGCAAAGATTTTTGTGCAAGCTCGTCGGCTGGACGGCGCATCATTGCTGCTCCTGCGGGATTCACGAAGAGAATTTCAAAGTCCGAAATCACGCCGTAGCGGTCGCGGATAGCTTTTACGAGCATCACGCCATCCAGCGAATTGTCCATCACACCGCGTACTAGCTCGTCTGCCTCACGCTGTTTGCGCTCTGCCTGTTTGCGCTCGCCGATGTCCAAAATTAAACCATTGAAAATAATTGTGCCTTTGGAAGGCTCTTGTTTACTGGTGTTTGGGGTAATTGCAGTTGCGCTTTTTGAGCCAAGTGATTTCGCAATCGTCGGTTTTGCGACACCTTCCCACCAGCGCGTTTCGCCGCTCGGCAAAATGTAGCGACCCTCGAAATGAAGCGGCTTGAGCGTCCGTTTTGCCTCGTCAATGCTTTGCGCCCAGCGCGTTTCGTCGTCGGGGTGAATCCGCAACAGTTGTGGATTGCTTTGCCACTCTTCGGCAGAAACGCCGAAAATATCCCGCACGCGGGGGCTGATGTACTGGAATTGCTGCGTTCCGTCGGCTTGTACGGCGAGTTGGTAAATCACGCCCGGCACGTTATCTGCCATGTCGCGGAAGCGGCGGTCTGCCTCGCGTTCACGCTCTTCGGCTTTTTTGCGCTCGGTGATGTTTTGCGTGAGAAGAAGTCCTGCGAAAATATTGCCGGCTGCATTCCGCACTGGTGCTGCTGTTGCAATAAATTCACTGCCCGCTTGCTGAATTTCCGCGCTTGCTGCCTTGCCCAAAAGTGCAGTGCGGAAGAGCGTTTCGTACTCGGCGGCGACATCTTGCGGAAATGCGTCGTACAAGGTCAGATTTTTCACGTCCTCACGCTGCAAACCCATGGCGGCAAGCCCTTGTCCGCCCGCAATGAGAAATTCAAAATCTTCATTGAAAAGGAACACCGCGCCTTGCGGATAATTGGAAATGATGGTGCGGTAGAGTTCTTCGTTACGCTGGGTTTCGGCTTCCGCTTTTTTGCGGCGCGTGATATTTTGCGACATCATAATGAGCCGAGTAACTGCGCCGTTTTCATCGGATATTGGCACAAGATACACCTCGTACATTTGCCCGCGAAAATCGAGTTCTGCCGTAACGTTGCTGCCCGCAAACGCCTTGTCAATATGCGGCTTCAAGGCTTGTTCAAATTCTGCATTGTAAATTTCCGCCATACCGCGCAAAAGAATGTTCTCCGTGTCCACGCCTCGCGCCCGCATTTCCGCGCCATCCAGCACCAAAAAGCGTACTTGGCGATTCAAAATGCCTACGTCGCCATTGGGGAAATTTTGCGCCAGTGTGCGGTAGAGAGCCTCGCTTTCGCGCAGGGCAGAGTTCGCATCTTCCAGCATTGCAGTCCGCTCGCCGACGCGAAATTCCAACGTTTTATTCAGCAGTTGCGTACTTTCCATTGAATGCCGAATGTTCTCAACCATAGTATTGAAGCTGCTTCCAAGCGAACCTACTTCGTCTTTGCTCGTGATATTCACGCTTTGGCTCACGTCGCCCTCCGCCACTTTGAGAGCAGCCGCTTCCAAGGTGCGAATGGGGCGGCTCACGCGGCGGGCAATCACGATTGCAATGAGTACAACCAGCACCGTTGCTACGCCGAGCGCAATAGCAATCAACTCAACGGCGGATTCGTAAATAAGGTCGCTCTCGCGGCTCGCTCGCGCACTACCGCGTGTGTTGTAGGTGGCGAGGTCTTGCAAACGCTCGTCGAGCTTGGTGTAGAGCAAGCGCGATTCGCCTTGCAGCACCACATTTGCTTCTTCTTTGCGGTTCTCGCGCGAGAGTGCGGTGAGGCGCGTGGTGGCTTCCAAGTACATTCGGAAAAATTTCATAATCTCCTCGAAGCGAGCAATTTCAAGGCTTTCAGGCTTGATGTATTTGCGGTACGCTTCGGCTTCTTTCTCAAAGTTTTGCGCATCCTCGGCAAGAAGGCGGTCTATTTCGTCGTACTTGGTGGAATCTTGCGTGATGAGGTGCCTGTTTACGCGGTATCGGTGGTTCGAGAGCGCGGTGGTCATATTGGCGGTGCGCGTGATGCTGGGCAGCCATTTTTCCTTGATGTCGGACGATTTTTTATTCACCTCCGCCATGTTGTACAAGCCAAAGATATTGGTTGCCACAAGCGCGAGCAGCATAATTCCAAAGCCGATGAGGAGCTTTGTAGTAATACGGACGTTATCGAACCATTTCATAGCGGAGGGGAGTTTGTTGGCTGTTGTGAGGGTTCACTATGTGAGTGTGAGGGTTCACTATGTGAGAGGCTGGCTTTTTAACAGGGAGTGAGAGCCTCACTGGGGAGTGAGACCCTCACAGAGCTTCAATCAACTACAAATTTTTCTTCCAAAAATCAAGCATCAGATTATACAAGTGAATACGCGCTGGAGCGTCGGAAATACCGTGCTTGCGCATGGGGTACATCATCAAATCGAACTGCTTATTTGCTTTCACAAGCTCGTTAATAAACATCCAGACGTTTTGCGGATGGACGTTGTCATCGTAGGTGCCGTGAACAAGCAGCAATCGCCCTGAGAGGTCTTTTGCGCGGACGTTGGCGTTGGTTTTATCGTAGCCAGCGATGTTTTCTTGCGGCGTTTTCATGAAGGATTCGGTGTACTTCGTGTCGTAGTACCGCCAGTCGGAGGGCGCGGCGACTGCTATTCCCGCCTTAAATTCCTTCGAGCGCGTCATTCCTTGCAAGGTGAATGCCCCGCCGAACGACCAGCCCCACATCCCAACACGGCTTGAATCCACATACGATTGCCCTTTCAGCCAACGCACTCCTGCGAGCAAATCATTTACTTCGCTGTCGCCCGCGAGGTCTTTCACGCAGGTATTTTCGTAGGTTTTGGAAATGCCTGCACACGAGCGGTTATCGAGCTTCACGATGATATACCCTTCGTCGGAAAGCATTTGATAAAAGTATTTATCGCGGTCTTGCTGCCAGGCGTTTTGCACAACGGGCGCAGACGGACCTCCATAAACGTAGATGATAACGGGATAGCGTTTTGTGGAATCAAAATTGCGCGGCGTGAGAATCTGCGCGGGCATAGCAAATCCGCCGCTTACCGGAATGGTGAAAATACGTGGCGTTTGCAGAGGAAGTTTCGCGCTGAGGTCAGAGCGGCTGGCAGCCAGCACTGCTACTTGCTTGCCGTCGTTTTTGTGCAAACGCAGCGTGGGCGGTGTGGTCAATGTTGAAAAATTATCGGTGTAGAATGCGCCGTCATTGCTCATGCTAACAGTATGCGTGCCACTTTCCTCGCTTAAACGCTGCATTTTCGAGCCATCCAACTGAATTTTGTACAAATGGCGTTCTACCGAAGACTTCTCCAGAGCGCGGAAATACAGCGTTCCACGCTTTTCGTCCACCGCAGCAATGACGCTGGCGCGTGCGCCACCTGCTGCCCAATCGCCCTTTGTTACTTGGTTTGCGAGCTTTCCATCCAGCGTATAGCGATAGATGTGGTTGTAGCCCGTGCGCTCGGAAGCCCAGAGAAAATGCTTATTGTCGGCGAGGAAGTGCAAATCATCATGCACATTTACCCAGCCGTCGTTGGTTTCTTTCAGGATTTGCGTGGTTTTTCCTGTCGCAGCATCGGCGAAATGTAGCGTGAGTTCTGTTTGTGCGCGGTTCATTGTTTGTACAGATAAACGCTTGTTGTCGGGCAGCCATTTTAAGCGCACGATATATTCTAGTTTCGGCTCAACACCAGCATATCCGCCACTTGTGGGGAAATCTACCCAGCGCACCGCACTTGGATTCTCCACATTCAACACGCCCACGCGCACTTTCGGATTTGCCGTTCCCGCTTTTGGGTAGCGTTGTTCAATATTTTCTGGTACAACGGGCTTAAAATCAGGGAAAATCACCGTACTGACGGGTGACTCATCGCTTTGAAAAAAGGCAATCATTTTGGAATCTTCCGACCACGTATAGCCTTCATCGGCGCGGTCATAGACTTCTTCCCAATACACCCACGAATGCGTACCGTTGTAAAATAATTTGCTGCCGTCGGTGGTGAGGCGTGTTTCCTTGCTGCTTGCGAGGTCGTACACGTACAGGTCGTTTGCGCGTACAAAGGCGATTTTTTTGCCGTCGGGCGAGAAGCGCGTACAATCTTCTTTTGTACCGCGAATCGAACGCCATTCGTTTGTTGCAATGGTCAAAATATGCACATCTTCACCCCATTGCACAAAGCCCGCACTACCACTAGCGTTAAAGCTCGGAAATGGCACAACTTCTGTACCAACGAGCGTTTTCCAGTTTGCTTTTATTTTCGCCATATCGCCATGCTGCGTGCGCTTGCTGCTTGCGGGGTCGAGCTTCTCAAAAGCACGTGATGATGCGGGCTGGCGGGAATCCAGCATAACAGCAGAGCCATCCGAACACCATTGCAGGGCGGGAAGAACACTTATATCACGAAACTGTCCGCGATATATGCCCTCTATCGTGATTTTATCCGATGAAATCTGGGTTTGAGCATTACTTTCTACCGAACTTTGCACCGAAAAAAGTACGGACGAACTAAGAAACACACACACAGCGCAAACGCGCAACATCAGCAATGAAGAACGATTCATAGCAATTGAGAAAATAAATGAAATGGAAGGTTGAATTCAAGTGAGGTGAATTGACGCAGCGTTTAATTTACCGTTTTTTTTCACAAGCGCATAGGTCTAGTTATGAAAAAATGCGTGAACAGCTCATTCAGGCGTACTGTATCTACATTGCGCATATCTTGAGGAAACGTATTGTTGCCCTTGGGTACCGTTGGAGCTGGTTGCATGCGCCTTGCCGTCCAATCGCGAAAATTGTTGCGTGTATTCAATCCGCTTCCAGATTTCTTGCGTATTATCACGCAGAACCACGGTCATTCATGTATCGTTATTCATTTACTCACTTTTACTTTTGGTATTATGATGTCGCATTCTTTTTCTTGTGTTTGTGCAATCGCGCTGCTTTCGGTAGCGAGCGTACTCGCACGACCACTCGCAAGCATAGACAACACGGGCTATTCAGCCCTTTTGAACGAACACGTCAAGGACGGACGGGTCAATTACAAAGCCATCAAGCAAGATAAACGCCTCACGGATTATCTTGAGCAACTCAGCAAAACCGACCCCAAAACGCTCTCTGGCAAGGAAGAGCTTGCCTTTTGGCTGAATGTCTATAATGCCTTCACGCTGAAAGTCATGTGCGACCATTATCCGCTCAAGAGCATCACGGACTTGAACTCACCAGGCGGCGCGGGAGGTTTGATTTTTGCCACAATTGCAAAAAGTACAATTTGGGATAAACAGCTTGTGGAAATTAACGGCAAAAAATATTCGCTCAATGGCGTTGAAAATGACATCATTCGTCCCAAAGGCGACCCGCGTGTGCATTTTGCGATGGTCTGTGCGGCGAAAAGCTGTCCACCGCTTCGTAACGAAGCCTTTCAAGCGGATAAATTGAACGAACAGCTCGAAGACCAAGGGCGTGATTTCATTGCGCAAAGCAAGAAAAATAACTTTGATTTCAATAAGAAATCCTGTAATATCTCAAACATCTTCAATTGGTTCAAAGGCGATTTTGAAAAAACAGGCAAAACACCCTTGCAGTATATCGCCCGCTTTTTGCCCAAAGAGCAAGGAGATATGCTGCTTGCAAATGCCAACAGCTTTTCGGTAAACTACACCGAATACGATTGGAGCATCAACGAATAGAACAACTTTGGTGCAGGATAAAATCTCTGAATGATAGGTAGAATCAGGCTTCAGTGGCACGGACATTCTTGTCTGTGTTTCTTGACTGAACCCTGCGTCAAACCTCACAGACAAGAATGTCTGTGCCACTATGGAAAGAATTTTGTCGTGTACTTCAAGTAGAATAAGTAGAATGACTTTCAGGGAATTTTTTATGGCGACAGAAATTATTGTTTCGATTATTATTCCAACCTTGAACGAAGCCGCACGCGTCCAGACGCTTGCGGCTTCGCTGTCTTTGCTCCCACACGCAGAATGTATTTTCGTTGATGGCGGCAGCACCGATGGCACGCAAGCCGCTCTGCAAGACACTTCCAAGCATTTTTCCAACTGCCGATGGCTACAATCCGAGCGTGGGCGTGGTAAGCAAATGAACGCCGGAGCCGCATCCGCACAAGGTTCGTGGCTACTTTTTCTCCATGCCGATACAGATGTACCACGAGCATCCTACGAAACCTTCCTGCGTGAGGCTCTCATCATCCCATCATCCCACGAAGCGCGTACCAAGATTCATCTGACCTCTGGCGCATTCACCTTTCGCATAGCGCATGAACGCTCGCGGTATCGGTACTTGGAGTGGTATGTGCAGCAACGATGCCGCTTTCTGAAGCTCCCATTTGGCGACCAAGCAATTTTTGTCCGCACAGAACTCTTCCAGCAACACGGCGGCTTCCGCGAAGATTTTCCACTCATGGAAGATATGGAATTTATTCAGCGAGTGAATAGCGATGCGGGTTTCAGGGTGATTGACGCGCCAGTCTTCACCTCAGCGCGACGCTACGAGCAGGAAGGCTACTGGAAACGCGCAACGGGCAACATTGTACTGCAACTCTTGTACCGCGCAGGAGTCCATCCGAAGCGGCTTGCAGCGTGGTATTACAAAAATTGAAACTGATGAGAAACGAATCCTCGTGCTAAAAACACAGAATTTCTGCCACCCAAGATTGCATACTGCCAAGATTCTGTGTAAATTTAAGGGTGCTGTTTCCGAAGCAAATTTTCGGTATCACGCGCATTGATGCGGCATGTCACTCCGCATTGTTCCTTCTACACATCTCGACTTTGAGAATATTATGCTTGATGTTTGTATTATTGGTGCTGGTTTAGCGGGTTTGGCGTGTGCTTCCGAGCTTGCACAGCGCGGGATTGAGTACGTCGTGCTGGAAAGTTCAGGGCGCGTCGGCGGACGCGTTGCCACCGACCATTTGGACGGGTTTTTGCTTGATAGAGGCTTTCAAATTCTTCTTTCCGAATACCCAGAAGCCAAGCGGGTTCTGGACTATGGAGCATTAAACCTTCGCCCCTTCGATGCGGGTGCAAACATTTGGCTTGGCGACCGCTTCACAACGATTGCTAATCCCCTCAAGCATCCTCAACACGCGCTTCAAACCTTATTTTCACCGATTGGCTCTGTTGCCGATAAATTTCGCATTCTTACCTTGCAGCAAAGATTGACGAACATGAGCTTTGATGCGGCATTGCAAGGACGCGAGCGCACAACAGCAGAATACTTGCGCGAGTATGGCTTTAGTGAACGCATGATAGAACGCTTCTTCCAGCCTTTTTTCGGTGGTGTTTTTTTTGATGCAAAACTGCACACCTCCAGCCGAATGTTTGAATTTCTCTTCCGAATGTTCGCGCTTGGTTCTGCCACACTTCCAGCAGCAGGAATGGAGCAGATTCCTCTACAAATGGCTTCCAAACTGGATTCCGCAAAGATTCGCCTCAATTCTCCTGTGAATTATTTGGAAGAATCAAGTAATGATGCGGCGAATGGAATGAACAAAGGAATGAACAAAGGAATGAACGTCGTTTTGAATTCTGGCGAAATCGTACAAGCCCGCCACGTGGTGATTGCGAGCGATTGGAATACAGCCGCAAAACTCAGTAAAAATGAGGTCTCCGTGCCAAAGAGCTGTGGCACAACGAATGTCTATTTTGCGGCAAAAGAACCGCCGGTGCAATCTCGCATGTTGGTTCTGAATGGCACAGGGCGCGGCTTGGTGAACAACATGTGCGTCCCGAACTTGGTCGCGCCATTGTACGCGCCAGAGGGCGAGTTTCTGATTTCCACAAGTATTATTGGCATTCCCAAGACCGATGATGAAACATTGCTTCATGCCGTGCGTCAAGAATGCCAGAATGTTTTTGGGAAACAGGTGCAGGACTGGCGGCATTTACGCACCTACCGCCTCGAACACGCGCTACCAAGCCAAGAATCACCCGCACTCACGCCCACAGAGCGTCCCGTGCAGCTCTCTCCGCGTCTTTTTGTTGTTGGAGACCACCGCGATACGGCTTCTATTCAGGGTGCAATGGTCTCTGGTAAGCGAGCAGCAGAGCAGATTGCAGCGTTGTAGTATGCTTCGCTACTGACCAAATTCAGTACACCAAACCCAAAGTGGCACAGACATTCTTGTCTGTGAGTATTGGTGCTCGTTCTAGGCGACAAACACAGACTGGAATGTCTGTGCCACTATATGCTTATTCGTATATTTTTCAAGCACTCTATAAAATTCAACAAAGGGAAAGTATGAAATTACCCGAAAGCGGACTTATTTGGATGAACGGCGAGTACGTTCAGTGGAAAGATGCCACCGTCCACGTTTTAGCGCACGTGATTCACTACGGCACAAGTTGGTTCGAGGGCATTCGCTCCTACGAAACTAAGCGTGGTGCGGCAATATTCCGTCTGCGCGACCATATCAAGCGTTTGGAGCGTTCTTTGCGCATTTACCATACCGAAATGCCGTATAGCATTGAAGAGCTGGAAGCGGCATGCGTCGGCGTGTTGAAGAAAAACAATCTTTTAGCGGCGTATTTGCGTCCAATTATTTTTCGCGGCTATGGTGAAATGGGTATTTCGCCGATAAACTGTCCCACCGAATGCGCGATTGCCGCATGGGAACTCGGCGCGTACTTGGGCGCAGCAGCCGAGCGCGGCGCGAATATGTGCATTTCTACGTGGAATCGTTTGCCGCCAAACACTATGCCCGCACTCGCTAAAGCTGGCGGCAACTACATGAATGCCCAGCTTATGAAAATGGAAGCAATCCGCAACGGCTACGATGAAGCATTGACGCTGGATATAGACGGAAACGTCTCGGAAGCAAGCGGCGCGAATGTGTTCATGGTACAAGACGGTATCCTGTACACGCCGCCAATAAACGACTCCCTTTTGATGGGAATCACACGCGACACGGTGCTTGCATTGGCGAAAGACGCAGGAATTCCCGTAAAAGAAACGTTGCTCCCACGCGGCATGGTCTATACTGCCGATGAAATCTTCCTTGCTGGCACGGCAGTAGAAATCAACTGGGTACGCTCGGTGGATAAATTGGAGGTTGGTAAAGGGAAAATTGGCGAAATGACCAAAATGCTCAAAGACCGCATGGATGCAGTCGTGAAAGATGGTACTGATACGCACGATTGGTTGCATTTTTTCTAAATATTTTGTCTTTCCGTGAGGGTCTCACTTCCGAGTGAGGCTCTCACTTTCATACGAAACTACCACACGACAAGCGAGACCCTCACGAGGAAGTGAGAGCCTCGCACATAGCATCAATCCTTCTCCCCTCACACACTCTCTGCTTCCACCATGCTCGGTATTCCTTGCTTTCTCGGTATTGTTCTCCTTTCCTATTGCACTGTTTTCCCTCAAGTCCGCATCATCGGCGGTCAGGGCGGAAATGTGCAGATTACAGGCGCACCACGTATTGCCAGCGAGCCAGTAAGTACGCGCCTTACAAGCGCACTCAAGCTCCCGCGTGTGAAGTACGGCGGCGGCGATTGGTACAATGATGCTTCTGCCGAAGTAAATGTGCTGCGCTTTTTTCAAGAGCAGACGGGAATCGAGACTGCGCCTGTCTTCGAGGCAGTGGATTTATCCTCCGATAACGTTTTTCTCTACCCTGTTCTGTTTCTCACCGGACACGGCACCGTGAATTTCTCCGACCGCGAAGTGCGCAATCTCCGTGCGTACTTGGAAAATGGCGGTTTTCTGTACATTGACGATGATTACGGCATGAATGCGTCCATTCGCAAGGAAATGCAAAAGATTTTCCCCGAACAAAAATTTGCCGAACTGCCTTTCTCGCACGGCTTATATTCGAGCTTTTTCAAATTCCAAAACGGTGTTCCGAAAACCCATGAACACGATAACAAGCCGCCACAAGGCTTTGGACTGTTCCACAAAGGGCGACTCTGCGTCTATTACACCTACGAAAGCAATCCCAGCGACGGCTGGGCAGATAAAGATGTCCACAACGACCCGCCTGAAAAACGCTTGGAAGCATTGAAGTTTGGCGTAAATATCCTTGTTTGGGCTTTGACGCATTGAGAGCAGAACGATGTACTTTGCTTTGCCTCGTCTTTATTCTCATGTCTCTTCCCCTTTTGCATACCATTTGCTCACCGTTTGATATTGCACCATGACTGCACTTTCTTTTCTTGATTTTCTCCGCACGCGCCTTTTGAAGCCGCTTCCAGGCTACGAAGGACAACGCCTTATGGCTCCCTTCGCAAAAACAATTTATGAATTGCCAACCGATATTGACACCTACAAACAAAGTGCGGTGCTGGCATTGCTTGTAGAGAAACATCAAAATGTCTCAAAAGCCGCATCAGAGCTTGAGTTGGTCTTTACCGTGCGGAGTAGCGAGTTGCGCAATCATAGCGGGCAAATTAGTTTTCCAGGCGGACGCAGCGAAGAAGGCGAAACTGTCCGCGAAACGGCTCTACGCGAGACCTGCGAGGAAATCTCGGTTTCCAAAACACAGATAGAAATTTTAGGCGAATTGAGTTCGCTCTACGTTCCCGTCTCGAAAAGCATGATTTATCCTGTGTTGGGCTATTTCACATCCGCAGAATTTTCGCCGCGCCCGAATGCGTCCGAAGTAGAGGAAATCTTCACCGTGCCGCTCCACGCCTTGCTCGACCCGAACAATATGGATAAAAAACCTTGGGTTGTGCTAGGACGCGAAGTGATGGTACCGTTCTGGAACGTCCATTCCACGCCGCTTTGGGGAGCAACGGCAATGATGGTGGCAGAGGTGCTGCATTTGTACGAGGAGTTTGCAGGGCTTCAGCAATAATAATAGCGAACGCTTCGTATGCGATACGAAAATGACGCAGTGAGAATAAAAGGTATGGGTAAGGAACGCGGATTTGATGACTGTAAGTACATGATTATTAAATTACGCAATGATACTACACAATGTGAGAAAGGAACGCGGACTGGAGGACGGAGAGGATGGTGAGGACGGCAAAAAGTCCTCAATATCCTGAGAGTCTGGGACCTCATCCGCGTTCCAATAATCATGACGTATTTCAAGAACCATGTAGTAAGGATTGTGCGGATTGTGAGGATGGAAAAAGTCCTCACAATCCTGATAATCTGGGCTTCATCCGCGTTCTAATAATCGTCCTGTAATTCGAGAATCGCGTCCTTAGAATCACGCAAACCACACTGCCGAGAGCGCGTAATACACCGCATTCAAGCCAGAAAAGATGCCGCTTGCAAGGAAACGATGCGGTACGGGAACAAAGTTTTGAATAATAAAATTACCTGCGAGAGAAATTGGAAAACTCCACAGAAAAGAATTTCCTGCCGTTGCCAGCAAACCCCACGAAAGCCCTGCCCACGCGCCCGCAAACACCCGCCCAAATGCCAAATGACGCGCTATCCAGAGCGGATTAAAATATAACCACGCTAACATTGCTCGTGCAAACTGCCCCCGCAAACCCTGTATTTGTGCGGTCTTTCGGCTAATCCATGCAAAATAGGCAGGAATTTCCAGTGCGTAGAGCGTGCCGCCAAGCAGCATCATTCCCAGCATTTTTAACCAGAGAAATTTTCCCAGAATCAGCATAGCCACTGCTTCGCCGAGTGCATAGACGATTGCGCCGCGCACGATGTTTTCTTTTGTGTAGGTATCGAAAATGCTCATGGTTCCTTGTTCCTTGAGAAATATGGTAATTTTTTGCGTAATAAGGTTGTGGACACAATAACTTGACATCTCGTGGCGCAGACACTCCTGTTACGCGCTGTGGAGTAGATACCTTATTGTTCTTTGACAGTGGAAGTTTTAGTAGTTTAGCAGAAAAGAGAATCACATCAATTTTTCATCTTTTCTTTGTCTTGTTATGGGAAAACCGATTCCAA
>JAAFIV010000002.1 GCA_013298775.1 Ignavibacteria bacterium
GGCGACCCAATCCCCCGTTCCCCCTTTATCAAGGGGGCGAAGGATTGATGCGGCTTTCACGGCATTGTCGGCAAAAGACCGAACTACCAAAACTTTCGTTGTCAAAGACCATACTGCCGTCTACTCAAGTGCAGGTAACAAGAATGTCTGTGCCACTGAATATCTTGAAGTTTATCTTGAAATCTTTCTTACTGTTTCAAAAACAAGTAATCGTAGTGAATAAGCGGCTTCTGACCCGATTTGCCAATGCGTTCTTTTGCTAAGGCAGAATCGTATTGCGCCATGCCGTAGCCGAGCGACATACCTTCTTGGCTGCTAATTTTCACAATGTCGCCTTTTTGAAATTCTCCCTCAATCGCTGTAATGCCCACTGGTAGGACGCTGGCAGCTTTTTCTTGTGAAAGCAGCACGCGAGCCGCACCGTCATTGACAACGACCGTTCCTTTCTCAAAGCCTTCGGTGTGCGCTATCCAGCGTTTCGCACCGGAGGCTTGTTTGTGCGGGATAAACGTTGTGCCAACGGCTTCACCACGCGCTATTGCCGACAAAATATGCGGCTTTTTTCCATTCGCAATTTTCACGCTAATTCCCACAAGCGAGAGTTTATGCGCTATACCAGCTTTGGTGAGCATTCCGCCGCGTCCGAAGGATGATTTTTCGGGGGCAATAAAATCAAGTTTGAGTTTGCGCGTATCAATCGTAGAGATGAGATTTGATGCGGGATTGGAGGGATTGCCATCGTACACGCCATCAACATTGGTGAGAATCACGAGCGCGTTTGCTTGGAGCATGGAGGCAATTAAACCAGAAAGTTCGTCGTTATCAGTAAACATGAGTTCTGTTACTGAAACAACATCGTTTTCGTTTACAATCGGCACAATTCCTTGCGCGAGCAGTCCTTCTAAGCAATTCTGCATATTCAAATAATGCTGCCGACCGCGAAAATCCTCCTTCGTTACCAAAACCTGTGCGCACAACAGCCCATGCTTCTCAAAGAGGCTTGAATACGTGTTCATTAGGCGCACCTGTCCAACGGCAGCCAACACCTGACGCGCAGTAACGGTCGGCGTTTTCTCTGGTAATTTGACTACCGCTCGCCCCGAACCCACCGCTCCCGACGAGACTAACACCACTTGCACTCCCGAAGCATGAAGCGCGGCAATATCCGCTACAAGCTGCTCCATTACTGAAAGGTCGAGCAGTCCATTATCAAGTGAAAGAACGTTTGTACCAACTTTGACGACGAGTTTTTGAAGAGCCAGCTTTTGAAGAGTATTCATATCAAGAAATCGTGATTTTCTAATCAGAAGAAGTTATTGTGATCTTGCCTGTATCGCTCAAAAGCCTGATATAATCAGCTTCCTGCATTGAGCAATCAAAGAAATCATCCATTTGTTTCGTGCTTTGAAAGTGCATTTGTTGCTTCATTTTCGCCAAAAGCATATCTCCATATTCTTTCACACCATGACTGACAAACGTGCGAATTCCCGTTGCTTTGCCATCAACATGGAGAACAAAAAGATGATGGTGCGATTCTCGTTGCCGAAATCCTTTTTGCGCAAGCATTGATGCGAGTTCTTTACTTTTGCGTGGCTTCATAAACGGTATCAACGAGCGATAATAATAAATTTTTGAGTGCCAGCGCGTTTTCATCAAGCGAGGTGAAAGATTCGGCGTATGCGGAGAATAATTCGCTAAAACATTGGGCAAATTCTTCTTCTGCCGCTTGGCGTGTTGCCCCGCAAGCAACGATCATAAACTCATCGTTTTCTACCATCCAGAAATTGCTGTGTTTTTGTAGGCGACAAAGAAGCGGGCGTGAGAGTGCGTAAATACGTTCTTTGGTCCGAATTTCCGTCGGCTGGACAAGATATTGACCGCGCTCTTTCGTTGTTGTGCGCAACTTCCCATTTGGCACAACAAGAGGCGTAAGAATCGGCAATGATGCTTGTACAAGTTTCTTTGCCGTATTTACTGCGAGGCTTGATTTCATGAAGTTTCCAGAAGTTAATGATGCTGCGCACAGCGTCATGAATTACACGCAAAGCACAATTTACCACTCCACATTTAGATTCACAAAAAATTGCCGCCCGACAAGATTGGGCAGGGAACGCAGGTTAATTGCATCTAGCGCATTATTCACGCCGCAAGTGGCGCGAAGCGAGGAAATACCAAGCACACGGGCATCTTTCGCAAAGGAAAACGTTTTTGAACAGGCAAGATTGATGTTCCAATACGCAGGAATATCTTCGGCGGAGGAATCCCAGACTTTACGCGGTGGGTCGCCAATCACGAAGCCGTTGCGGTCGAGAGCTTCATCGCCCATCGTGCCGATGTACTGGACGCGGATATTCGCTGACCAACCGTGTGCGTCGTCGTCGTATTGCAGACGCAGTGCGCCCGAATGCGGTGGACGAAACCACAAGCCGCGATAATCCTGACGTTTGAGCGGAATAAATGCGCCCGTGCTAGCATCAACCGCTCCTGCCGTGCCGTTTTGAATCGCGGCAAGCACTTCCATATCCATTGCTTCCAGATATTGATAGCCAAAGCTGGCAGTTAAAGATTCACGCGGTGCGAGCGGGATTTGTGAGCGCAGATTCAGCTCCAAACCTTGTGTGTACGCCCGCGCAACGTTGCGATACGAATACACATCACGGTCATTCGTGCGTCCGACGCGATAGACTTCAATTAAGTTCGTTAAATTATTGTGGAAGAGCCGTGCATCCAGATTCCACGCGCCCGCGTCGAAATCGCCCAGCGTTAGCGTTCCCATGTTCCAGACCGCGCCGAGGTCGAATGCCATTGAGCGTTCTGGCTGAAGCGTGTTTCCAAGCCTGTACGCGCCAATGAGGTCGTAGCCCGCGCCCGCCAAACGATTGGAAAACTCCACGTACAACTGCCGAAAATCGGGGGCTTTGAAGCCTGTGCCGCCAGAGGCGCGTATTTGCAAGGCATCGGACGGCTTGAAAAGCAGTGAGAAGCGAGGATTGAAGCTGTTTCCAAAGGCACTTGTAGCATCGTAGCGTGCGCTGAGGGCGTAGGAAAGCCAATCGAGCGGGTTGCCCTCCCATTGCCCAAAGCCAACAAAGGTGCGGTATTCAGGGTTTGTGGGATAGCGCGAGCCGCTTGCGTCATCAAGTTGAAATTCACCTCCGAGCGTAAAGCGATTTTTTTCATTCCACAGCACGTCGTATTGCACCAAGCTCCGCGAGATGCGGCGTTGGAGGTTGTCGGTGCGACCGACTGCGCCTTGCGCAACGTCGAAATTGTAGGTTTCATCAAAGAGCGAGGCGTAGGTTTGTGCTGAAAGCCGCGCCTTTCCTAGCGTCCACTCCATTGCAAGCGTGGCGGAATAGTCGCTTTGCTGCACCGAACCTTTATTTGATGCCACTTGTCCAAAAAAAGATTCGATAAACGCGCCTTCGCTGCCTGTGCCGAAATAGCGGAGATTTGCTGACAAACTCAGGTTTGATGCGGGATACCACTTTATGCGAGCTTGCGCCGTGCGGTCGTTGAATGCAGCAAAAGGAACGGTCAGCGTATCGCGTTTTTGCTCGTCTTGCATGATTTGTGTGCGCTGAAAGCCGCTTGCATTCTTGTAATTCCCAAAAACCGCAACATCAAAGGCATCACCTCCGTAGTTGATTTCGCCTTGCACTTCTGCCGCGCCGCGTTCAATTATTTGCGAGTACAGCCGCCCAGACCAGCCCTGTTGCGGCTTTCGGGTGATGATGTTAATCACACCCGCAAGTGCGTCGCTGCCGTACAAGCTCGACATCGGACCTTTCACAATTTCCACTTGCTGCACGTTGCCGACCGAAAGCCGCGTCAAATCTATCACGCCAGCCACACGCCCGATAACGGGCTGTCCATCAATCAAAATCAAGGTGTAATCTGGGTTCAAGCCCATCATCTGCACACCGCTTCGGACGTGGTTTGTGATGAGCAAGCCCGTTTGTTCTTGAAGCATATTGCCCAGATTCACCATACCCGTCGTTTTGGTAACGGCTTGGTCAATAATTTCCACGCGCACGGGCGAATTTTTGAGCAATACTTCATTCCGCGCACCAGTAATGACCACGCGTTCAGCGTTGTAGGTCTTCGAGCGAGAAGAGTCGTTTGTGCTTGACAACGTGCTTTTCTTTGCAGGAATGGCGGGCATTCTGGGGGATTTGCTTAATGAATCATCATTCATAACAGCAGGAACAGTGCGGGGCAAGGAAGAGCTGAATGACGCATGATGACGTGCTTGTGCAGCACGGCAGCAACAACATACTATGGAAATACTAAGCGCGAACAATGTGAATGACCGCATACTATCTTCGTTTGTGGGATTACTTTTGGTGATGCGTTGTGTTCCAAATGGTTGGCAACTCAACATCTGTAATTACACAAATATAGATGAAATCAGGATGCGTGGCAAAACAAATTTTATTGATTCTAATATTGCAAACATAATTGACACTCATCAAGATTGGCAATGCAGCCTTATCATAAAGAACAAGCTCAAAATGAAAGCTGATTCATCGTGCTTCATTCTGAGCTTGTAGGATGGTGAAGATAATAGACTTTATATATCATAAAGTTTTTGTCATTCCCGCGTAGGCGGGAATCCAGTATAACGACAGGCTTCAGCCAAAATACTTGGTCGCTACGCGGCATTTTCGCTGGATGCCCGTCTGCACGGGCATGACAGGATTATGACATATAAACTCTAATCAAGATAATCAAGAGGAAAATTTTAACCTGTGCATTTTCAAAGGAAATCTTCGCAGTATTCTAAACTTTTAGCCCATAAGTCTTTTTGTTTTGAGGTGTGATAACTTTCTTTGGAGGAAGATTGTTCTTGCAGTCCGTCGAAGTATAGTGCGCTTTTTCCTTCAAATTGAGAATGGGAAGCGAGCATTGCTAGGTCTTTTCCTGAGATTTCAGTTGTCCGTACATGGTTATCGAATAATCGCAAAACGGGAAGAATATATTTCCATGCAAAACGGCTTAAGACATCAAATTTTCTAGCCAGCCCTGTTCCTGGCATCAAACCAGGATTGAATGAGGTTACCGTAATTTCTCTTCCTTCATTTCGGAAGTATTCTGCAAAAGAGTACATGCAGAGTACATTGCACAGCTTCGAGGTTGAATATCGTTGTTGTCCCATTTTTGTTCCTGAATTAAACTCCATTATCCCTTTGGCTACTTGTTCTGTTGAAACGAAGTATGGGGCTGGAAGAGAGATTGTCAATTTGAGAGCGGGGTTGTGTACTTCGCTTGCCACAAACACGACTCGCGCTGGTGCTGTTAAAAGGGGAGAAATAAGAAAAGTGAGTAAAAAATGCCCCAAGTGGTTTACACCAAAGGTCATTTCATATCCCTCAGCAGTAAATTCTGTAAATTCACCCATTTGAAGACCAGCATTATTGATGAGTGTTCGGACAGGTGGAATTTTTTTATTTCCTAATAGTTCACGTACTCGTGTGGCAAAGGATTGTACAGAAGCTAATGAGGCAAGGTCTAGTTTTTCCACACTAATTGCGGTATTTCCTGTTTCACTTCGTAGTGTCTGAGCTGCTTTTTCGGAAGCTGGGATATTTCGACAAGCCAAAATGATATGCCAGCCGTCTAAGGCAAGGTTTCGTGCGCATTCGTAGCCAAGTCCTACGTTTGCCCCAGTAATGATTGCAGTTTTTTGAGGTGGGTTTTTCATGATATTTTACAGATGATAAGAAAAAATACAATTTCACCTGTAAAATTAGCTGTTGCCGTTCACAGTTTTTTTGCCATTTGGCAAAAAATATCTTTTCAAACCACTTATACCATTTCGGAGATATTCCGCCGGATGCGGCTCAGAGATGATTGGGTAACGCCTAGAAAAGAAGCTAAATAGCCAAGAGGAACTCTTTGCGCAAGTTCGGGAAAGCGCATAACAAACTGTTCATAGCGTGTCATTGCATCACCAGAAAAATAGTTTGTAGCAGTTAGTTTTTCTAAAAACGCCCGCTCAGTCAGCTTTCGTCGAATTTCGGACCACTCAGGAATTTGCGCTTCAAAAGCCTTTAAATCACTTTCATACCAAACAATGACATGACAATTGGTAACAGCCTGAATAAATTCAGGCGGGCGCATTCCATTCTCGTACAATTTCAGCATATCGCTCACAAATTGCCCTTCACGCATGAAATAGCGTGTAACTTCGTCCATCGCATCATCATGATAAACAATCCGCATCACGCCACTTGTAACAAAACCAATCCTGTTACGGAAAATATCGGGTTCGGCAAAATAGTCACCTTTTTGAAGAAATATTTCATGCGAGTTTTCATGTAAGACGATTTCATCCTGTTTGGTAAGATTATGAACATAGCGAATGATTTGAAAAAGAAGCTCCATTATTTTTCCTCATGGTAAAGTGGATAACGACTTCAAGCATCAAAATAGATGTCTTTCAGCCAGATGGTAAATATGTGCAGAAAGCCTGTATAACCCTACTTATTCGCCGATTCCTTCGCTTTACGAGAATCGGTGAAACGATTCGTTGTGTTGATAAGGCGCATAGCAAGCGTGAAGATGAGCTTTTTTGCTATTTCAGGATTTTGCCGAACAAGCTCATCAATGGTGGCGTTGTAGTAGGTGATGTCGCACTCCGACTTCGCAATAATAGTAGCGGTGCGGGGTTCATTGGTGATTTCACTCATTTCACCAAAAATGGTTTCCGGTACGCTGAATTCCGTAATTTTTACTTTATCTTTCAAAACTTCTACCGTTCCACGATGAAGAATGTAGAATCCACGCCCTTTGTCGCCTTCTTTCATGACAACTTGTCCTTGCTTGGCGTGAATCTTTTCTTCGCGATATTCATGAACCGCCGAGAGGGAAGCGAGTTTTGAAGTTGGGCTTGCTGAAAGATAGGATGCAAGCTGCTTTGAGGAGATTTGCGCCTCTGGAGATTGTTCGTTCAGAACCGTCGTAGAATCCATGCGGAACCGCAAAACAAGATTGTTCAACTGATTCGTAACAGCAGCCAGATTGTTAATCGTTGATGCAACCCGCTCCGTTTCTTGCGCCGATTGCGATGCCGTCGAAGCAATATTTTCTACGCTACTTAAAATGTGCAAACTCGTTGCAGATTGCTCTTCGGTGGACGATGCAATCTGGCTAATGCGGTCAAGAACCGATTGCGAACTTGTCATAATTTCTTCCAACGCAATTCCCGCAGAATCAGCAAGTTTTATACCTTCCTCAACCTTCTTCGAGCTAGCAAACATCAGGTTTGTAGCATTGCCAATATCATTCAAAATTTGGTCGAGCATGATGCTAATTTGCTTTGTCGCGTTTGATGTTTGCTCGGCAAGTTTCGCAATTTCATCGGCAACAACTGCAAAGCCGCGTCCTTGCTCACCTGCGCGAGCGGCTTCAATAGCTGCATTGAGAGCGAGAAGATTCGTGCGCTTGGCGATATTTTCAATCGTTTGAATGATTTTGCCAATATCCTTACTGGATGTTCCCAAACTTTCGATGTTCACTGCCGAACCTTTCACCACATCCGCCAGATTACGGATATTTTCAACTGCTTGTGCAACCACAAACCCGCCTTCTGCCGCCACTTTGCGGTTTTCGGCAGCAAAACGCGTTGTTTCGGTGGCGTTTTGTGCGCTGTGCGTAATGGCTTTGTTCATTTCTTCCAACGCAGTATTTACCTCATCGGACTGAACCCATTGCTTTTGCGCCCAGAACACAAGCGCGTCTTTGGATTCGTTGATTTGCCCCGCAATTTGCCGTGTGACGCTCACAGCTTCTAAAATTTGGCTCATCATGCCGCGAATGTTCGTTACCACGTCGTTGAAACCAAGAAATAAGCGTCCAATTTCATCATTTTTTTGTGCGCTCAAATGCGCCGTCAAATCGCCTTTTGCGAGTGCTTCCATTTGCTGCAAAATCTCGGAAACGCTGGAGTGGAGATAGCTGGTCTGCGTTTCGAGCGTGTTCAGTGTGGAGTTAAGTTCGGATTGTTGCTTGAGAAGATTTTGCTGTTGCGACGAGATTTTTTTATTGGATTCCAGCATGCCAGAAGCCATGCTATTGAACGCCTGCGAAAGAGAGCCAATTTCATCGGCACTGCGCACCTCCACTGGTTGGAATGCGCCTTCCGCAAAATGTTGTGTTGCGAGTTTGAGTTCACGAACAGGACGAACAAGGCTGCGAGCAAGTAAATATGCGGTTGGTAAGCCCGTTAAAAACGCCAGAGCGATGACAATGTACATCCACCGTTCAGCAGAATGTGCTTGAGTTTCCTTAATGCTAATTATTCCATCAATATTTCTCAGCGCGTTTTGTTCTTGCCCGCCGAGGTGGGTATTCAAGGAATCTACACTTTTGACGATATTGGCAAATGAAATAAAGGTAGTGCGGTAGGCTTGGGTTTCAGCAAGCACCGTCGCTTGAATCTCAGGATTGATGCCGCTAAGAGCCGTTGCTTCTTCTAATTTTACGGTATATTCTGCAAGTTCTCGAACGTGTTTTTCTAATTTGCGTAGGATAAAATCTTTTTCATACCGGCGGCATTGCAAGAACAGTATGCGAATTTCTGGTGTGGAAGATTCTCGGAGTGCGTCTTCGATATTATGCGCATGTTTGCGGAAAGTACCTTCCGCACCTTGATTTTCCGTTATTCCGCGCTCGTTCCAGCCCGAAATATATTTTTGCCACGTTGCCTCATAATCGGTGAGAGAACTTTGCACTTCGCCCATTTCTTTTCGTGCGCTCAGACCCTTCGGAAGGCTGGTAAATGCTTGTTTTGCAATTTGATTGAGAGAGTCAAAGCGGGGAATATGCTCTGTTTTGCGCGAGGTGTAAAAATCAATGCGATTCGAGCGAATTTGCAACATTGCCGATTCCACTGTTCGCGCTAAATCGCGCTCATCCAAAATACGTGAACCCATGATGGAAACAAACGCCACGCCCGCCGTAAACGCAGCGAGAATTCCCGCTAAACCAAGAATTTTTCCAAACAATGAAATGCGTTGTAAGAAAGCGAACATACGAAAAGTGCAAAAGTTGAAAGAGGATAATTGAGGCGCGAAACCGCATAAAATCTATAAAGATAACGACAAGAGTAACGACAAAAGTAATTGCAAAAACTGCGCCATGACAGCAACGACCACCTCTGGCGATGAGTGCAACTCTCCGAAACGGCACAAGATACAAAAACAACAGGTTTTTTCCATTAAGGAATTATCGAAAAATCCATTGCCCCTTGCGATGCACAATCACTCGCTTTTATGCGGCTTCTAGACCTTTTCTCCCCTTCCTTCTTTTCTAAAACGCCTCAGTAAAAGAAACATACGGGAAAAGTGTTTGCGTGGCAAAGCCATAGCCAACATCAATGCGAAGATTGATGCGCTCTTCTGGCACAAGAGCAAAGCGCAAACCCGCACCAATACTTGGCTTTATGGTGTTGAAATCGAACGTCGCAAGTGATGTTGCCGTATTGCCCGCGCCCGCAAAAACTACGCCGCCAAACCGCCAGTAAATGGGAAAACGATACTCCGCTTGCGCATGGGCAATCACGTTATCGCGATAACGTCCACCAAAATAGCCGCGTCCAAGCGCGATTCCACTGATGTTTTGCCCCAGCATTGCCATACGGAAAAAGGGCATATTGCCCCACATAATATCGGAGTAGAATTGCAACGCCAGCGTGTGCGCAAAGCCGTTATCTTCAGGGGTTGGAGTATTGAACGTCCAGTATTTATGCACGTCGAGCGTGGTGCGCCACGCTTCAAAATTGCTGCCGATAATGCGGGAATAGGGCAAGAGGCGGAAATCGGCGTATTCTCCCACGCGCGGTGCGACGGCAACATCGCGGGTATCGTAATTGATTGCCAAGCCTAAGCCAGCAAGGAAGCCACCGTTGCGCCCTTGAATAGAATCCGCGCCAGTTTTGTCCAGCAGACCGCCGTCTTTGCGCTCAATCACATTTTGGTAATCAAAATCGAAGCGCACACCAGCATTTACGCCATTGCGAATACCTTTTCCATTCAAACTAAACCACACACTGCCAATGGCAGCAGCGCGGAAAATTGTAAACGCTTCGCGGTTTGTTTCGGGAAGATTATTGCCAATGCCATAGAAAAAATCAGGATAACGCGAAACCTCAAACTGCCCGAAAAGCCTGATATTTTCTCGGTTGAAGTACAATTCTGGCAAAATGCTCACCACAAATTGATTCCGCAATGTGTACTGCAAACCGCCAAAAAGCTGGTTCAGACGGCTTGTGGAATCACCATCGGGCTGACCAAAATAGTGCAACCCACCAACAACAAGGGAAAATGAGGTTTCGGGAGCATATCCAGGAACAGGCAGTACACGCCAACCGATGCGCAAGGGCTTTGTTTGTGCGGTATCTGGCGGTTGTACTTCTTGCGCAAATGCGTGGAAAAACGCTGCTTGCAGCATGAATGCTTGGAGTGCAATGCAAAAAATGAAATTGAAAAGGCGAGAATGGAGCATGAAAAGAGATGATAATTCAAGAAGTGATTACGTTGTAATTACTAGATATTATACAGATTAGGAAGGCTCAAAAATTAAATGAATGAACTTCAGAAATATTTAGTGGCACAGACATTCTTGTCTGTGAGTGTTAGCGCGGACTTCAAGCGACAAACACAGACAAGAATGTCTGTGCCACTATTGACTTTGAACACTTAATTTTTTACCATTCCTTAGTTGTTTTTGCTCTTTAGATAGTGGCACAGACATTCTTGTCTGTGAGTGTTGGTACGGGGGTTGGGTAACAAACACAGACAAGAATGTCTGTGCCACTGAAGCCAGTATTTACGCCACTCCTAGCCCCTCAGCGCTTAATCTGTATAATGTCTATTGGAGAAAAGGAAGCACAGAAGGGTTCTTCCACAAATACACATATAAAATTGCTATGGCAACAGAAACGAGATTACCAACAAGATAATAATCGTTGAATTGCTGAGAGTCTCCTTCATCACTGCGTTTGAGGCGTGTAGCGAGCTTGAGTGTGCCAAAAAGTGTGAGAGCATGAGGAACGTCTTGAATTAGTGCGAAAGCAAGGAAAAGCCTTTCAATCACGCCTTTCAAAATTGATTTCCAGTCAAATCCCAAGCGGTTGTAGAAAATCTGTCCAATACCCGCAAAGATGCTTGCAATCAAGATTTCTGCCACAATGAATACAATAAATTTGAGTGTCATAACGCTTTTTCTCCTTGCTCGGCTATCATTTGTATTGCTGATTTTATGCGCGTGTATGCCTTAAAGTTCAAAGTTTTTTGCCGTTTCCAGACTTGTGAAGGGTCTTGGTGCAAATGCGCTGCCGCTTCTTTGTAATCGTGGTATTTCAGCAAACTTCCAACGACGGAATAATCCTTGTCGGGTCGCCATTCATCAACGAAAGATTGATAGACAAAAAACGTTGAGTTCAAAAGTGCGTTCAATTCTTTGCTGTGAATATGCACCAGAAAGCGTGATGAATCCTTGTCTTTCTTGAGTAATTCCAGTTGTTGCCGTGTTTCGGTAAGTCCTGCCCCCATCATTCCGTGTGCATTTTTGGTATTGATTGCTGTTTCAATAACGCCTTCGCCGATGGTGTAGCGCAACTTAAAATTCCATTTCTGCTGGATAATTTCTTCTTCCAAAAAAAGGATAATGTTAATTGCGCTACTGAGAGATTTCGGCACACCTTGAAATTCATCTCCAAGCGTGATAGTAAGCGGCGAGCGAAGGTTTTTTTGATAAATCAAATTTGCATTTTTCGTCAGCAACATAAACTCTTTGAGCAGTTTTTTTTGCTCAAAACCACGACTGGATTGTATATCCGCCATGAGAACAATATGTGTATGATTCGGCATGATATTTCCTGCAAAGCATTATCTGAAAATCTTTTGTAGGTTCCTTCTTCCTACAAATATATTGCAGAAAAAGTGAAATAACAATATTCATTGCAGAAAAAGTGAAATGATTGATAAAATTGCAGAAAAAGTGAAATGATTTTTGTTCTAAATCTTCACCAACGAAAGAGAACAAACTCAGCACTGAAGCCAGGTCCAAGTGCCATCATTACGCCAAAATCACCATTTGCCTCGTTGGTGCGGCAATATTCCTGCAACGCAAACAATACAGATACACTCGACATATTCCCATGCCCACGAAGCACGGTGTATGCTGCTTCCAGCTCTTTTTGCGGAATACCGAGCGCAGTGTGATACGCATTCAAGACCTTCGCACCGCCCGCATGAACCACAAAACGGCGTATCTGCTCTCGTTCAAGCCCCCACGCGGCGCAGGCTTCCTGCAAACGCTGCGGCAAATGCTCGGCAATAAAGGTCGGAATATCCCGCGAGAAGCGCACTTTTAAGCCACTATCCAGAATATCCCAGCCCATAATATCTTCCGAATCATCAAACAAAAAACTATACGAATTCAGGAGTGTTGGCGGATTGGTTGGTTGGTTTCTCGACTCTTGTGCGCTCTTACCTTCATCCCTCATCCCTCTGTCTTCATCCTTCAAAATCGCTGCTGCTGCGCCATCGGCAAAGAGGCTGGAGGCGACGATATTTGATTTGGTAATGTCATTGCGCTGAAAGGTGAGGCTGCAGAGTTCCACCGCAACCATGAGCAAATACGTGTTCGGCGGCAATGTAGAGCAAAGCTCCGCAGACCGCGCCAAACCTGCTACGCCGCCCGCGCAGCCAAGCCCCCAAATGGGCAAACGGCGCGTGGTATGGGGAAGCTGGAGGCGTTGGATGAGCTTCGCATCAAGGCTTGGCGTAGAAATGCCTGTTGTCGAGACAACGACGACCATTCCAATATCACTTGCCTGCAAACCCGCAGTACGCATGGCTTCGGAGGCTGCTTGAAAGCACAGTTCCGATGCGGTTTCCACGTAGGCTTTGCTTGATTCAACAAAACTTACCTGCTCCTTGAACCATTCAAGAGGTTTAGAAAAATAGCGCGATTGAATTTGCGTGTTTTCAAAGACAGGCAAAAGCCGCTCTAAGCCGCGATATTCCTTGCTGAAAAGGGCAGAGACTAAATCACGAACATCCGATTGCTGCACTTTGTGTGGCGGAAGTGCGGTGCCGAGACCGACGATGTTTGATTGATACGGGAATGCTGGAAGGTGCATGAAATATAATGTTGGTGGCATGGTTAATTTGTCTTGATTCTCCCACCCAAGCGGCTGAGGAGTGCAGACACGCTGCCGTTCGGCGGGTGGGTTGCTTGTGTGGCACCCGCCGGACGGCTACTGTGCTTGTGATAACAGCCGCCCGACGGGACGATATCTGGCTTGTTACGATTACTTACTTCTCAAATTCATCAAGCGCAGACGGCGCGTCGCTTTCAGGCGTTTCGCAGGTATTCCGAAAAGCAAGTTGCGACAAGCGTTTGCGTTGATTGCTCGTCCAGTCAATGCGCGGACGGTCGCGTTTGTCGGGGGTGTAGCCGATGCGGTACATTGCCATAAGCTCCATATCGTCTGGCACTTTCAGTAATTGCTTGATTTCTTGCCATGCTTCGGGGATTTCCATTGGCGTTGAAATAAATTGAATCCCCATGCCGAGTGCGCCCGTTGTCAGCCAGACGTTTTCGATTGCCATGCCGAGCGACAACACGCAGTAAAAGCCTGAAAGTTCGCCCGGAATGTACTCATCTTTTTTGAGCAACGCCGCCAAAATAAGCGGACTCGCGCTCACGAGCTTGGTATTGTCCGAACCCAGTAATTTCGGCACTCCCAGACCACGCATGACCTTCAATGCCGTATCGCTGAAGATTTGCTTGATAAAAGGGCGTAACGGTGCGGGAAGCTGGTCAATCAAAATACCGTCGCGGCGTTCTTCCATCTCTTTTTCATCGAAGCGAAAGTATTTTTTGTAGCGTGAAAAAAATTTGCCTTCATCAATAAGCTGCGTCATGCACTCACCGCCGAGTTCGGCAATGCGGGTGCGAATTTTTTCATCATCAATCAAAATAAATCGCCAAGGCTGAGAATTGAAGTGGCTAGGAGCGCGTCCTGCTGCCTCCACAAGCAAGCGTTGATGCTCTAGGGAAACAGGGTCGGGCTTGAAATACCCATTGGTGGTGCGGCGTGTGCGAATTGCTTCGAGAAGGTTCATTTGTGGTGAGTTGGTGATGGAAAGAAGTTTGGCAAATGACGCAGATAGGAGTGTCTGCGCTACCGTCTGAGGCTGATTTCATGCGGCTTCGGTAGAACAGACACGCTTGTCTGTTCGCAATGAGGTTCTAAAAAATCTGCGAAATATCAAGCGAAAATCCTGTAAGCTGCGTGGAATCAAGTGTTCCAGCTTCAACAGCGTAAGAATGTAAATCATACACCGTGCCAGCAAGCAAGTATAATTCAACCGTCGCACTTTTGGGGTCAATGATCCAATACTCTGGCACACACAAACGCTCGTACAAATGCAGCTTTTGCGAGCGGTCGCGCTTGATGGAACTCGGCGAAAGAATCTCCACAACAAGGTTTGGTGCGCCCATGATGCCATCGTCGGTGATGATGTGTGCATTCTCATTCGCAATAAAGAGCAAATCTGGCTGAGGAACATTTTCATCGTCCACATACACATCAACGGGAGCGCATAAAACCTCACCACGTTTGTTCTCAAAAGCATAATTCGCAAGAAGACGAAACAATTTTGCTTGAATCATTTGATGGCGCGGCGCGGGAGAAGATTTTTTCACAAGTTCACCGTTAATGAGTTCGTACCAAAAATTATCATCCACGTCGAGTGCTTTGTAATCGGCGTAGGTAGAGCGTTTCAAGGTAATGGGCGGGTCAATCAAGGTGGCGGTCATGGGTGCTTGGAATGAGTGAACAAACCGTTGTTGATGCAGGTAAGTTATTGAATTTTTCGGTGTTTTCAAATTCTTTTCCGTGCTTGCAAGAGCGCATGAAATCTTGCTTGTAGGATGATTGTTTGAGCTTAATATTTTAGCAAACTCGCATCGCCCTCACCCAACCCTCTCCCAGGGGGAGAGAGCTTCAGAGCTAGTCTCCATCAACCCTCGCCCTTTGGGAGAGGGTCTCGCGCAGCGAGGGGTGAGGGCGGCGTGAGGGTGTGCGTAAGGTAAGTTAATATTTTAGCAAACTCGCATCGCGGTACATATTAAACTGCAACCATTCTTCAAAATCATACTTGCTGAAAACTTTTGCTTTGTCCAAGTACGAGCGCGAAAGCTCGGTTTTACCAGCGTTGTAGTGGATTGTGGCAATGCGATAATAGCTCCACGGCATTGTCCAGCGTTCTGTTTCTGCTTCGCATTCTACGGCTTTTAAGTAAAAAGGAATTGCTTCTGCACCGCGCCGTTCCTCGCGGAGAGCCTCGCCTAGATTATATGCGGCTTCTGAGCGTATTTCCTTTGAAAGGGCGGTATTTTCTACGAGCGGACGCAAAAGCTGTTCTGCTTCTTGAAACCGCGACGATTCCACGCAGTTAATTCCCTTCAAAAGCTGTATTTGTGCGGCATTGGGAGCTTCTTTGATGTACTCTTTTGCGCGGCGAATGGCAAATTTATCGTCTGGCTCGAAGGGCGGTAATGCTGTGCATTTTGCGTAGCCTTTGAGAGCTTCTGCGCGATTTCCCTCCATTTCGTAACACAACGCTAAACGCAGCAATGCCATTCCGCGAAAAGAACGCTCATATTTTCCCTTGAAGAAGCGTTGGAATGAGGCTTTCGCGGCATCGAACTCGTTCAAACGGAAATGTGCTTCGGCAATGCGATAGTGCGCAAATGCGGTGAAGGTGCGAAAATTCGTATCAGCATTTTGCAAGGCGCGACGATAGTAGGGAAGCGCGGTTTGGGGCTTTCGGAGCAGCATATCCACGTTGCCGAGCGTGTAGAGAACGGGAATGTTGTTCGGATACGATTGAATAAGGTCGGTTAAATACTTCAAACCTCGCGTGAAATCTCGGTTGTAGTAAATGTTTATCATTGCCAAAAACATTTTTGCATCGTTTCGCGCCCACGTAGAACGCTCCGCCGCTTGCTCAATCTCGCGCAAGCCCGATTCGCGGTCGCCTTTCAAACCTGCAAAGTTCGCACCGTAGCGAGCTTCTTTCGGCAAAACGCCAATGCCAAAATGGAACATCCCCAAACCCAAGTAGGCATCGTATTCCTGAGGATTTTTCTTGATAACATCGGAAAGGTAATTGTAGCAGGAACGCCCGTCCAGCGTGGCTTTTACGAAGTTTTCCGCACGAAAATTTGCCATGGAACGAAAGCCATAGACTGCGCCGACAACGGCTTGCGCAAAGGAATTTTGCGGGTTCTGGGCGAGATTTGTTTCCGCAACGCTAATCGCCTTATCGCAGGAAGCCAGAAAGAGCTTGAAATCTGGTTCGCTGTAATCAAACAAATATCGCCAAAGGTGAATTTGTGAGCGGAAAAAATATCCAGCAGGCTCGGTGGGATATTTTTTTATGATGTCGTCAAAGGCTTGCGCAGCTTCCGTGTAGCGCATACCATACATTGCGTCAATGCCAGTGTTGATGCGATTCTTGAGGTATGGGTCGTAATCTTTTGCCTGAAGGTCTGATGATTGAACGCTAAAAAAGAAAATACAGCTACAAGAAATAATGAATGTTCTCCATACAAGATATTGTGCTGCATTCAGAGGAAATTGAGACGAAAATTTTTTCATGCCGAAGGTGTGTAGTGAATGCTGAGATGTACTTTAGAGTGTATCCCTAGCTAGAGACGGGCAAAACTACGCAAAATTGCTGAGAAAATGAGAACTCTAGGGTAAAAAACATCAGGAGAAGGCGCGAAAATGGTACTATTCGCGCATTCGCACTCAAAATATTTATTTTGCTCAGATGAATTTTGCTCATCAAAATTTCTGAGGTATTGCATAGCAGCACGAAACCTTGTAACTTCGTGCAAACATCGTATTCAGTCATTGTGTTCAGTTTTGCTGATTGATAATTCTTTCACACTTCATGTCTTTCATACTCCATGAGCCTCCAAAACGCTTACGCACTGGAAATTTCTACCTCCGAACACAAAGGCATCGCTATTGTGAGCCTTGTGGGAGAAATTACCGCAGAAACCGCACCAATTCTTGAGTCTGAGGTGTTGCCCCAAGCACGCCGTTTTCACCGCATTGTGCTGGATGTTTCAGGTGTTCATGCGGTTTCCAGCATTGGTCTTCGCAAAATTCTCATGCTCTACCGCGCTGTAAAACTTCACGACGGGCAGGTTCTGCTCGCGGGCATGAATGACGCTCTGCGCCGCGTGATGTGGGCTGCGGGCTTTTTGAATTATTTTATCATTGCTGAATCGCTGGAAATGGCACTTGCAGCGTACGACTAAGGGGCAAGACTGAAGTATGAAGTATGAAGTATGAAATCTGAAGTATGAAATATGAAATATGAAGAGAAAACGTGCTAAAACCCGCATTATTGCTTGAATAATTTAGCATTCAACACTTACCACTCAACACTACGAACATGCTCGACCACCGCATAGATTATTACCCAACGCATGAAATCAATGGCTACAAATTCCGCATCGGTCGCCCAAACCCGCTTGGCGCGACGATTGTGCCAAATGGTGTGAATTTTTCTATCTTTTCCAGTGCCGCCACCGTGTGTACGCTTGTGCTGTTTAATGAAGGCGAGGCTACGCCGTTTGTAGAAATTCCTTTACCGCCAGAGTTCAGGATTGGTCACGTGTTCACGGTGTTGGTGTTTGATTTGGATGTGGAATCGCTGGAGTACGGTTTTCGCTTCGATGGTCCCGCCGAGCCGCAGGATAGAGCCATTGGGCATCGTTTCGACCGCTCCAAAATTGTCAGCGACCCTTACGGAAAATTGCTCACCGGGCGCGAAGAATGGGGAACGGCGAGCTACGACGACACCTATCCTTTCCGAACACGGCTTATTTTCGAGGATTTTGATTGGGAAGGCGACAAACCGCCCGCATTGCCGCTTGAAGACTTGATAATCTACGAAATGCACCTGCGCGGATTCACCAAACACCCTTCGGCGGAACTGCACGAGGACGAAGCAGGAACATTTGCTGGAATGCGTCGTAAAATCCCGTACTTGAAGGAATTGGGTGTGAATTGCGTTGAGCTTATGCCCATTTTTGAATTTGATGAATTAGAATTTCCACGCGCGAATCCCTTTACAGGCGAGAAGTTGCTGAATTACTGGGGTTATAGCACGACGAACTTTTTCGCGCCCAAAGCGGGATTTGCCGCAACGGGCAAATTTGGAATGCAAGGCGACGAACTCAAAGCACTCGTGAAAGACTTGCATAAAGCGGGTATTGAGGTGATTTTGGACGTGGTCTATAATCACACTGCCGAAGGCGACCATCGCGGGCGGACGCTGAGTTTTCGCGGCATTGACAACAAAGTCTATTATATGCTCGCGCCCGACGGAACGTATTTCAACTTTTCGGGTTGCGGAAATACGCTGAATTGCAATCATCCTGTTGTGCGGCAAATGGTTCGCGCCTCGCTTCAATACTGGGTTTCGGAGTATCACATTGACGGCTTCCGCTTCGACCTTGCATCCGTGCTTGGGCGCGACCAGAGCGGGCATCCCACCTCGAATCCGCCGCTTTTGGAAGCACTTTCTTACGACCCAATTTTGGCAAACGTCAAGCTCATTGCAGAGGCGTGGGATGCTGGTGGACTTTATCAAGTTGGCTCGTTTCCTGGTTACGGACGCTGGGCGGAATGGAACGGAAAATACCGCGACGATATGCGGAAATTTTTGAAAAGCGATGGCGGAATGGTCGGGAAAGTCGCGCTGCGCGTACAGGGTTCGCCAGACTTGTACGAGTATCGGAGCAATTCAGCGAGCATCAATTTTATCACCTGCCACGACGGTTTCACGCTGAACGACATGGTTTCCTACAACCAAAAGCACAACGAAGCAAACGGCGAAGCCAATAACGACGGTGCGAATGACAATTACTCGTGGAATGGCGGCGTGGAGGGCGTAACTCAAGACCCTAGTATTATCGCGCTTCGCGACCGACAAATGAAAAATGCGTTTGCCATGCTGCTCACCTCGCAAGGCGTACCAATGCTCTACATGGGCGACGAAATGAAGCGCACACAGCACGGCAACAACAATGCGTATTGCCACGACACGCAGATGAACTGGCTTGATTGGTCGCTTTTGGAAAAAAACGAAGGAATGTTCCATTTTGTGCGGCGGTGCATTGAGTTCCGCAAGGCGCATCCCGTCTTGCGCAACAAGCATCATTTCCAAAACAAAGATTATATGCGCTCTGGCAAGCCCGATATCACCTTTCACGGCACAAAAGCATGGCAACCAGATTGGTCGGATGGAAGCCGCTCCATTGCGTATATGCTCTGCGGAAAGCACGCCAAAAGCGGCTTTTTGGCGGATAATGATATTTACGTGGCAATGAATATGTTCTGGGAGCCGCTTTGGTTCGAGATTCCAGAGTTTGACGATGACCGTAAATGGCATATTTTTCTCAATACGGGAGCCGACCCATTGTTGGATTCTTTCGAGGTCGGGCAAGAGCCAGTCCTTGAAAATCAGCATGGAATCTTGCTTGGAGCGCGGTCGGTGGTGGTGTTGATTGGTAAATAAATGTACAGGACAAGAATTGAATGTGATACTCGTGAGGGACGTATTTTCATACTTTAATCTTTCGTTATCCTTCAAGGAGAAATCACGGAAATATTTTTGCATGGCATACGAAAACAAGTATCTTTGCGCTTGATTCGGTTGTTATTTCGATAGAACATTCGCACGTTCGCATTCATTCGTGAAAAGACAAAATTTCGATAGGCAGGATTTGAATATGGTGAATTTTCAAGCTGTGGAGCAGATTGAGCATATACTTGACCAAATTTTACAAAGTGGTGTCCACGAGCTGGATTTACTGCGGCAGTTGTATTTATTTCGTGCTGGAATGCCATTTATTGAACTCATTGAGGCATGCACGGTCGAAAATGGCACAATTTTACGGCTTGAACCCACGGCGGAAGAAACCTATCTTCGTCGCTCGCAAACCGCAATACAACAGGGACGAGTAATGAAGTTCGTTCCAGCCTCTGGCGCGGCTACGAGGATGTTCAAATCACTTCTCGCCGTTCTTTCCAATGAAGAAGACTTGAGCTTTGCACTCTTGAAGGAGCGAGCAAATAAGCAAAGTGATTACAAATTCGCACTTCATTTCCTTACCAATATTCGCTCGTTTGCGTTTTTTCAAAGTCTATCGCAACGCCTGAAACGGGATGGACACGATATTGAAGAGTGCTTAGAAAAAGAGCAACTACGCCGTGTACTGGAATATGTTGTCGAGGAGTCAGGTCTTGGATATGCACAGCTTCCGAAAGGATTGATTGAATTTCACTCCTACGAACACGGAGAAATACGCACTGCTTTTGCCGAACATATCGTGGAGGCTTTGGAATACACCTCCGATGGAACAAAAGCTGCTCACGTGCATTTTACAGTGTCCCCTGAATACATTGACCGAGTCGAAACGCATTTGGAGCGTCTTCGCGCTGTGTATCGTAAAAACGATTCCAATTTGGAAATCATACTTTCTGAACAGAAAACTTCTACGAATACGATTGCGGTAACACAAGAGAATGAGCCATTTTTGACGGACGATGGGCTACATTTTCGTCCCGCAGGACATGGCGCATTGTTGGAAAATTTGAATGACTCTGGTGCAGATATTGCGATTATTAAAAATATTGACAATGTGGTTCCAGACCGCTTAAAACCTATGACGTACCGCTACAAGCGAGTGTTGTGCGGTTTGTTGGTTGAATTACAAGAACAGATTTTTTTGTATCTTCACCGATTGGAACAACAAGAACAATCCTTATCCGAACTCCGCGCTATTGCTCAATTTGCACAGGAACGTCTCTTTATTGATGCGTTTTCGGACGATGTTCAGGCAAATGAGTCGAAGTTTAAGAAAGCCTTGTTTGATGTTTTGAATCGTCCAATTCGAGTTTGTGGAATGGTGAAAAATGCGGGGGAACCTGGTGGTGGTCCATTTATTGTGCGAAGCCGCGATGCTTTAAAGAGCTTGCAAATAGTGGAGTCGGCTCAAATTGACCTTTCCAATCCCGTGCAAAAACGTATTTTCGATTCTTCTACACACTTCAACCCTGTTGATGTCGTTTGTGGCTTGCGAAATTACAAAGGCGAGCAATTCAATTTGCTGGATTTTCGTGATGATGAAACAGGATTTATTTCGGTGAAATCAAGCAATGGTCGGGAGTTGAAGGCATTAGAGCTGCCTGGTCTGTGGAACGGCAGTATGGCGCATTGGAACACGGTTTTTGTCGAAGTTCCTAGCGATACGTTTCATCCCGTGAAAACAATTAACGACCTTTTGAAGCCAGAACATCAGGCTCAGAACAGTGTAATGCGATAGAATCATTAGGACTCTCGCAAATGGCGCAGACAGGAGTGTTACGCGCTACCACGTGATGCCGATTGTACGCGTCTTCGGTAGCACAGATACTCTTGTCTGTGCCACAAAACGAGAATTTAGCGAAAGTCCTCATCATTTTTTAGAAATCAAATTTTTCATCAATTCTTCAACGAAGGACGAAGTAATGAGTTTAATTCAAACCCAACAAGACCCCAACGCACTTATCGTAAAAGTAGTTCAAACCCGCTTAGATGCTAAAATAGCGGTGAATTTCAAAGAAGAAATGACCAAGCTGATAAATGAAGGAAACCATAAATTGGTGCTGGATTTATCGGGCGTGGATTTTATTGATAGTAGCGGATTAGGGGCGATTGTTACATGCCTGAAAGTGCTAGGACGTAAAGGCGATTTGGTCATTGCGGGCGTTAAAAACGATGTGATGACCATGTTTGTTCTAACCCGCATGGATAGAGTGTTTCAACTTTTTCCGAATAGCGAAGATGCAGCAAAATCGCTTGCAGCATAGGTATTTCCTTTGTACGCCCATGTACATAATTGTACACGACGAAGTTTTTTTCATAGTAGCTTGAGGCTTCTTGTTTGTAAGTGATAGTGCGGGATTCAGGCGACAAATACAGACAAGAAATCTCAAGCCGCTGTTGATGTCGTTTCTTTTTTCAATCACAACGGTTTCACTCGTACATCAATTTTTTCATCTTTTCACGCGTAGTTTACGTCTTTTTTCTTCCATTTTTGAACAATGGCAAAAATACAGTTTCGTATTGAGGGGCATCTTGAAAATGTCGCGCTTGTAGGACAAGCAATCAACACTATTTGTACGAGCGTTTGCTCGACAAGCACGGCGTATCAGGTAGAAATCGCCGTCGTTGAGATATGTAATAACATTATCGAACATGCGTATGCGCAATCTTCTGGAATGATTGATATTGCACTATTGCTCAATGGAACGGAATTACAATTAGAGTTTACCGATACCGGTGCTGCAATGCCAGAACGTTTGGAGGCTGCACCAACACTCGACTTTGACCCAGAAAAACGGGAAGAATTACCCGAAGGTGGCATGGGCTTATTTTTGATTGATACCATCATGGATTCATCGGAAACCCGACGAATTCAGGAGACGAATGTTTTGACAGTACGGAAACAACTGCGAACGCGACAATAGATTTTTGCGAAATAGATTTCTGCGAAGTGTGCAATACAAAACTATGGTCATCCAATACTATGGTCGTCCAATACTATGGTCATCCAATGCGAATTACTTCCCCCACATATCCTTCGTTGCGGCGTTGGTTTCGTAAATATTCCCTCAATGTGAGTTTCTGCGCCGTTCTATGCGGGCTGTCCTGTGCGTTGTATAGTTGCGCTTCCGTGCAGGATGTTACTCCTTCGGAAACATCATTTTTTACCCTGCCCGATTCCTCAAATAACACTTTTCCACTTACAGGAACATGGTCGTTTCAAAGAGAAGGGATAGACTCTTTCCCGCATAATATCAAGGTGCCGGCGAATTGGTTCACCGAGAGCATTGGTGAGCAGCGCGTAGATTTTGCTGGAGCATGTGAATACACTCGTACCTTCATGTTGCCAGAAAAACTCACCACAAGCCAGCTTTTCCTTGTGTTTGAGGGTGTTGATTACGAAACGGATGTTTGGTTGAATGATGTGTATCTCGGAAAGCATACGGGCTATTTCGCTCCTTTTGCTTTTTCCATTCAGAAGGAAATTCACACAAATAAACCAAATAAACTTCGTGTCCGAGTGAACAGTCCGTCCGAAACGGACGAGGATTGGTCGCTCAAGAAACGGCTCATTAAGGGCATTTTCGGACACCATGACACTCGACCAGGCGGGGCGTGGTCGAAGCGCGGGCAGGAGCAAAATACTGGCGGTATTTGGGGAAAGGTGTATCTTCAAGCTGGCTCATTTGCTCACATTACGGGACTAAAGTGTACTACCATTCTTGTTCAGGATACAAATAGCTCTTCACATAATTCATTTAATAATTCATTTAATAATTCATTACTTAATTCTTCAAATCAACATGTACATTTGCGCATACAAGCGAGTATGTATGCTGCTCGTGGCGGTGTGGGCAATGTACAATTCTCATTACGTCCTGAGAATTTTTCTGATTCTACTGCGGATATAGCAACAGCGATGAACATCAGTATTCATCAGGGTCTCAACGTTCTTGACACGATAATTTCGGTAAAAAATGCAAAACTGTGGTACCCTGCTGATGTTGGTTTTCCTCACTTGTACGTCCTGAAAACCAGTATTTCCCTTGATTCACCAACAAATGCAACGACTGACACCATTACTCGCTATGATAAACTTGGTTTCCGCACGGTTCTTTGCGATACTGCAACTCAGCAGTGGTTTATCAACGGTAAACGTTTGTTTTTAAGAGGAACGAATTATATTGGTACGCAATGGCTCTCGACTATGGGCAAAGCCGAGTATCTGAGCGATATTCAGTTGATGAAAGAAGCAAATATCAATGCAGTTCGCGTTCATGCGCACATTGCGCGAAAGGATTTTTACGATGCCTGCGATGAAGCTGGAATCCTTGTTTGGCAAGATTTTCCCTTGCAATGGGGCTATTCAGACGACCCAGATTTTTTCAGAGCTGCGCATGCACAAACGAAGGAAATGATTCACTCCTTGTTTAATCATCCAAGTATTTTTGCGTGGTGTATGCACAATGAACCGCCATTTGATGCGGATTGGATGATTTACAAGTACAAAAACTATTCGCCCCTCCAAAATAAACATTTGAACGACGTATTGACGAAAGCCGCACGAAAACTAGATTCTACGCGATATGTGTATCCCTTTTCCGCAACAAAAGAACATCATTGGCAAGGCTGGTACGGAGGAAAATTGACCGACCACGCTGCACCGACTAAAACCCGCATCATATCTGAATTCGGCGCACAGGCACTGCCAGAACTTGCAACCTTAAAAAACATCGTTGGAGAGAAGGCATTATTTCCCACAACCGAGCAGGAATGGGTGTTGTGGGAATATCATAATTTCCAAAAAATGGAAACCTTTCAGAATGCACACGTTCCAATGGGCGCAACACCAGAGGAGTTTATTGCAAATACGCAAGCCTACCAAACAGCTCTGACGCGGCTTGCGGCTGAGTCGTACAGAAAGCAAAAATACTCACCCGTTAGCTCAATCTTTCAATTCATGTTTGTAGAAAACTGGGCTTCCATCAATTGGGGCATTGTGGATTTTCAGCGCAAAAAAAAGCCAGCATATTTCGCCTTGAAGCAAGCATATACGCCAACAACAGCCTTTCATGAGTACGATTCCACAACACAAAGCGTCAAAATTTGGATTGTAAATGATGCTTGGAAATCATTCCCAAAAAGTACAATTTCATGCACACTTCAGGCAGTTGGAGCAATGGAGCCACCAATAACTACAAAACCGAATGGACTACTTTTGCCGTTTCAAAAAACGTGGCAATGCTCCATTCCAGCAGATACTTCGTATGTAGTTGTTTCGTGGAAAGTACCACCAACGCTTGCAAGCAGGCTCATGAAGAACGAACTTCGTTTGCAAACAACTCTTTCGCTTGAATGATTTTTTTTGAATAACTCACCTTACACACAAGCCCCTCACCCAACCCTCTCCCAGAGGGAGAGGTCTTCAGAGCTAGTCTCCACTAACCCTCGCCCTCTGGGAGAGGGTCTCGCGCAGCGAGGGGTGAGGGCAGCGCGAGGGTGTGCGTAAGGTGAGTGAATAATTTTTCTTGAATAATTTTCTCGTCCAAAAGCTCATTTTCACAGCATGCCAAGCACTCCAACAACACAACGTTTACAAGAAATACGTATTGCCTTTGTCGCAATGCGCAAGCGGTACATTGTGCTGCTTGGTAGCGTGTTCTTGGTTATTGTTGTTGGGCAATATGAAATTCAAAAAAAGCTGAATCAAATTGGCATAACCTATGAAGCTCTGAATGAATTGCAACAGCTCTACGAGCTTGGAAGCCTGATGAAACCGAAGGGACTGATGATTGCCGCTTCTACAACACCAGAAGAACGCGCAAAAAGTATAAGCGATTTTTCCCAAAATGTGCAGCTATACTTAGATTTATTCGGAAAAATCCGCTACAACTCTGATTACCACGAGGTTTTTGGTATTAGCGATACCGTCAAGCAACGTATTTTTCGGCTCGACGGTGCAACCTCGCTCATACGGACATCGCTTCCTATCTCGTCTGATACCATTTCGCTTGATACTACGTTTATCAGAATTACCACCATTTTAAGTGTGCAAAGTAGAGCAGAGCAGGAACTCAGTGTGTTTGTGTACGGGTATAAATCCGAGCTTCAGAAAATGCGGGCATTTGTGCAATGGCTTTCTTTGGGCGGGATTGCAATTATTGTTCTCGCACTTGGTTGGGAATTAGCCTTTATTTTATTGCCGTCTCGAAATACAACGCAAACCCTTTTTAAGGAAGTCGAGGAAAGCCAGAAAAACCTTGAAACTGCGCTAAAAAAGGTCTCCGATACGCGCTCTCGGTATGAGTTACTGTTTAATCAAGCGCATGATTGTGTGTATCAATTAGACGGTCGCGGAAGGTTCGTTTTTGCTAATACTGCTGCTCAAAAATTGTTGGGATATGACAGCGCAATGCTCGCAGAAACGTACTATTTGGACTACGTGCATCCAGATTATCGGCGTTCTGTTACGGTTGAATACCTTCGCACCGACCAAGAAGGGAAGCCTAGTTCCTCCCCAAAAGATACTCTGTCGTCGGTGAATTATTCAAAGTCCATGAGTTTTCCTATTGTGAATGCAAACGGCACAACTCGGTGGGTGGAGCAAAGTTTTACCAAACTGTACGACAACGAAATGTTTGTTGGCTATCTCGGAATTGCGCGTGATGTAACCGAGCGACAGGAAATTCAACAATACTTGGAAGAGTTAGTTGCGCTTCATTCTCTTGTGTTGGAAAACATCTCATCTGCTGTGATTTCATGCGACCTTCAAGGAGTAATTTCCGTTTTTAACAACGCCGCAGAATATATGCTCGGATATAGTGCCGATGAGGTGATTGGCGAAAAAACAATCATCGAACTCTTTACGTTGGATGACCTGTACGCAAAGAAAAAAGCCCTACTTCAATCCTTTGGGAAAGAGATTTCAAGCGACTTAGAGACCTTTTTCCTTACAGCAGAGCATTTTGGAAATTATATCCAACGCTCAACCTTGCGCTCAAAACATGGCAGTTCGGCTTCTGCGGATATGAGAATTCGCTTGCTCAAAGATAGTGCTGGTGTTGTTACGGGCTTATTGCTCACGGCGCAGGATGTGAGCGATGTTCAGCAGTTGGAGCAAATTAAGCAAGATTTTATCTCAAGAGTAAGCCATGAAATGCGCACACCGCTTCATGGAATAATGGGCATGATAGAAATTTTGCAAACATCAGAATTGAACGAAGAACAACGCTCAATGGTGGATATTGCCCAAGCAAAATCGGATGTTTTGCTTACTCTTATCAATGATATTTTGGAGTATTCCAAGATACAGAGCGGCGCGTTGGAAATTCAGAATGCTCATGCTGATATGAGTATTTTAGTGAGCAATATTTCTGAAGTGCTTCAGTATCGGTTGTTTGCAAAAGGAATTGGCTTGGAAATTCAACTTGCCCCAAACACACCGCCAATGCTGTACTGCGACCCAGTACGCTTGTATCAAATTATCCTGAATCTTTGCGATAATTTAATACAATTCAGCGAAGGCGGAACCTTGCATATTGATATTGAGTACCTTGAAAAAAGTGGTGGGCAAAATGGACTTTCTCTCTCCTTGTATATCCTCGGAGGCTCAGTAAATCAGGATATTCAACGTAAAGTCTTTGCCCCGTTTGTGGATGAGAATTCCAACAAAGAAATGTTTCATCCTGCGGGATTGCAGATTACGCTCTTGCGTGGAATTGTGCAGCAAATGGGAGGCGTGCTGTGGTTGGAAAATGATTTGGAAAAAAAGAGCGTTTTTCATATATTCCTGACAATAGACAACGCTTCAGCAATGCTTGATGAAAACATTTCTTCTGCCTCGAATCATCAACATTCAAAAAAGGGGTTTACTCCTGAGGTTGTCTCGGAGACGGTTTCATCGTCAAATAAGGGTTTATCAGCTATTCAGCATTCTACGCCTCAAGGCGTTTCCTCAGAACAATACTCGGAAACTACACTTCCGAGAAAAATTATTCGTATTTTAGTAGTGGACGATGACCAAGACAACCGAAGTCTTGCAGAATCGTTTGTAATGCAATCTGCTCATCCTTTATTTTCCTATCAACTTACTTTTGCAAAAAACGGTGAAGAAGCGCATCAGCTTTTTGGTGAGCAGCTCGCAACGGCATACCCATTTGACCTTGTGTTGATGGATATTCAAATGCCTGTTATGGATGGTTTTGAAGCAACAAAGTCCATTCGTTTGCAAGAAAATGCGATAAAAAAATCCCGCGTTCCCATTATAGCGATTACCGCGAATGCAATGGAAAATTACCGCGAAAAATGTTTAGCCGTCGGCATGAATGATTACCTAGCAAAGCCCGTAAAGAAAAAGCAACTTAATGATATGATTGAAAAATGGCTCGAACACCGAAAGAATATTCTTCTTGTTGATGACAGTGAAGATTTTCGCTTGATTATGCAATTGCAACTGGAAAAAGAACAACGATATAATCTGTTTATTGCATCCAATGGTCAAGAAGCCATTGAGCTTTTTCAAGAACACGACATTGACGCTGTGATTATGGATATGGAAATGCCGATTGTCAATGGATATGAGGCGACCAAAATATTGCGTCAAATGCCCAAAGGGTTCACTATTCCTATTCTCGCTATGACAGGGCATAATGGAGAAAAGGAAATACTTCGTACTCTTGAGGTTGGATGTACAAAATGTTTTACAAAAGAAGGACTGGAAACAATTCGTCAAGTTGTTGCTGAATTGACCGACTATTTTTCCTCTCCAAAATTGAATGCCTAACGAACCATTGCAGAAGCATTGTGGAAGTATTGATGACCATTTCGTAACTGATGAGGTCTTATCTTGGGAACGCAGATGTGAGGATTTTAAAGATAAAAAACAACGATAAAAAATCCTTAACATCCTTTCCATCTACGCTTCATCCGCGTTTCTTGATGAATGGCTACATTAGGTACACAAATTCAAAACCAAACTGTGCATGAATACTTCGTCTGTCCAACGTACTGCTCGGGTTCCTAGAGATTTGGAGCCACTTTTAGAACGATATTTTTCCAATAGAAGGAAAGATATTCGTACCATTCAAGAATGTCTTCAGGAAAACAATTTTGAGCAAATACAAGGGATTGGGCATACAATGAAGGGATCTGGTTCGTCGTATGGCTTTCTTCCTATTACAGAGCTGGGTAAAGCAATCGAGCAAGCTGCAAAAAATGCAGACGCAACCAGTATTCAAGGGCATATGTACGAATTAGAGCAGTATATCAATACGGTACACATTGAGTTTGTTGATGAATAAAGAAACAAAATTTAGGAGGACTTTCGCAAACGGTTCGTTTCATGGGGCAGACAAGAGTGTCCGTCCTACTGAAGCCAGATGAAACCGAAGCCTGATAGTAGCGCAGACACTCCTGTCTGCGCCGTTTGCGAAAATCCCATTCAGATAAAACATGACCAGCATCGAATACGAAAAACGTAAGAAGAATTGAAAGAAGAATTGAAAGAAGAATTGAAAGAAGAATTGATTGTATGATGGAACATTATTTTACACCTTTCGAGCATCGCCAACCGCCTCCACCAATTCCGCATTCTGTTGGAAGAGAGCTGCTGTGGCAATTTCTCGCAACAGTTGCTCTTGCTCTCGGCGCGTGGTATATTTCTTGGCGATGGATGCACAGTATCAATTGGGACGCGCTGTGGTTCTCCTTGCCATTGCTGTTTGCGGAAACTATGTCGTACATTGGGCTGTGTATTTTTGCACTCAATTTATGGAAAGTCGAAGATACGCCAAGACAAGAGGCTCCGCGCTTTATCAATGACTGCGTGCGCGAACAGATGCCAGAACATCGTATTTCGGTGGATGTTTTCTTTCCAACCTTTAACGAAGACGTAGATTTGGTGCGGCTTGGCATTCGCGATGCAAAAAACATGCGCTATCCACACCCAATTGACGTTGCGATTCATGTGCTGGACGATGGTAAACGCGAGGAAATGCGCCGCGTTGCTGAAGAAGAAGGTGTCAATTACATCACGCGTGATAACAATGTTGGCTTCAAAGCGGGGAATTTACGCAATGCAATGGAGCAAACGCACGGCGATTTCATCGTTATCTGCGATGCCGATACCCGCCCATTTCCTACGCTTCTGGAGCATACGCTTGGTTACTTCCGCGACCCCGATGTGGCGTGGGTTCAAACCCCGCAATGGTTTTTCGATTTAACCGAAGGCGTTTCCTTGAAGCATTGGTTGAAAAAGTATCTTTGGTTGCCAGGCTATGCTATTGGAGCGAGTATTGAAGCGGTTGTTGGGGAAATTCGGGTTGGGCATGATGTTTTTGTCAATGACCCGCAAATGTTCTTTGATGTTATCCAACGCAGGAGAAATTGGGCAAATGCTTCGTTTTGTTGTGGGGCAGGTTCCGTACATCGGCGCGAAGCCGTGATGCAGGCAGCAATGCAGACGTATTCCGATGCAATTGATGGGCATATTCGTAAAATGACGAGCGATGTTGAAAACGAGGAATTGCGTGTGAATTTATCTGAGGTCATGCGCAAAGAACTTGCATTGGAGACAGAAGTTGTGCCGTATAAATTCCATGTTTCGGAAGATATTTACACCTCAATTGTCCTCCATTCTTACAAAGAGCGCACGTGGAAATCGGTGTATCATCCGTTTGTAGAATCCAAAATGCTTTCGCCGCAAGACCTGTTGTCGTGGACGATTCAACGCTTCAAATATGCCGGCGGTTCGCTTGATATTTTCTTGCACGATAATCCGCTTTTCCGCAAAAGTAATCTTTCGTGGGCGCAACGTGCGATGTATTTCGCAACGTTTTTTTCCTATTTGGCTGGTGTGTGGAATATCATTTTTTTGCTTTCCCCGATAATCTATTTATTTAGTGGCGTTTCACCCGTGAATGCAGATTCTATCGCCTTTGCAGCTCACTTTCTTCCATTCATCTTGGCAACAGAGTGTGCTTTTTTGGTGGGAACTTGGGGAGTGGCTGGCTGGCAGGGCATGGCAAGTTATCTTTCCTTCTTCCCCGTGAATCTACGCGCTATCTGGACGGTTTTGCGTGGTGAAAAAATCAAATTTCCGGTAACACCGAAAAGTCGCCAAGAAGGAAATTTTTTGCATCTCGTCATCCCGCAAGTAGCGATTATTGTTCTCACGCTCTCTGGGCTTCTGTACTCAGGAACAATGCTCGCTTTGGGAAAAAACAGTAATTACTCAGGTTTTATTACAAACTGTTTTTGGGGCGGTGTCAATATCTTTGCAATGAGCGGAATTGTGATGGCTGCGCTCTGGAAGCCGCAAGAAAGCTGATTGTTTTTGTTAAGGTTAGGGACAGAACTATATTAAATTGGGCAAACAAGAGTGTCTGCCCTACTGAAGCCAGTATGTATCGGTAACGCAGACACTCTTATCTCTGCGCTACGAGATGCCAAGGTATTATGTCCACAATCCTAGCAACTGAAATGTAATACTATCATATGATTATGAGAATTTGCCAATTTCTTTATCGTTTCTTTCATTGTTTATGAACTTTACACAAGGTTTGAAAGCTGCTCGAAGCCGCATTGTTATTATTCTTGGGCTGCTTACGTCGGTGGGAATAATTGTTGCCATTGATAATTCCGATTTGACTATCGCTAAAAACCAACGTCTTTTGCGCGGTGTAAATACGCCCGGCAATATTTTTTTGGTGGACACATCAAAAGGAATTCCAACGCCTCCTTCGCAGGAATTATCTGCCCAAGAACAAGAGTTTGCGCGGATTGCATGGAAATATTTTGAGCGGAATTATCAAGAACAAACGGGCTTGGTGAACTCGGTGGACCAATATCCAGCCTCAACGATGTGGGACACGGGTTCGTATCTCATGGGTGTTCTGTCGGCGTATAAATTGGGCATTATCTCAGAAGAAGTTTTCAAAAAGCGCATCAGTTCTTGCTTGCAGGCGTTGGCTGTATTGCCTTTGTATGATAACGAATTGCCAAATAAATCATACAATACCACGACAAAGCAAATGGTCAATTACGACAATTCCCCCTCACCACGCGGTATTGGCTGGTCTGCAATTGATGTTGGCAGATTGTTTGTTCCCATGAATATTCTTACGTGGCAATATCCCGAATTTGCTGGGCAGGTGCGAGCTGTTATCAAGCGTTTGCGCTTTTCGCATGTGGTACAAGGTGGCATCATGTTTGGCGCAGTTGTGGGGGATAGCAATACAACAGAATACCCACAAGAAGGACGTATTGGATATGAGGAATATGCTGCAAAGTCTTATTCTATCATGGGTACAGACGTTTTCGGTGCTTTGAAATACGATGATTTTTTGCAATACGAAAATATTTATGGAATACAAATTCCAACAGACAGCCGAACACCTGACCGTTACAAGGCTTTCAACTACGTGGTCAGTGAGCCATATATTTTGGACGGTTTGGAATATGGCTTTGATAATTATTCCAGAGAATTTGCCTATCGCGTGTATCGCGCACAGGAAGAGCGTTTCAATAGAACTGGCATTCCAACAGCAGTAAGTGAGGATAACATTGATACCGTTCCGTACTTTGTGTATAATACCGTGTTTACTGCTGGTAAGCAATGGAGCTGTATTACTGACAAGGGCGAAGATGTATCGCAGTTTCGCTCATTGAGTACCAAAGCGGTTTTTGGCTGGTATGTTTTGTACCAAACCGAATACACGAAGAAACTTCTTGAAAAAACCGCCTCCCTCTACGACCCTGATAAAGGCTGGTTTTCTGGAGTGTATGAAAAAACAGGGAAGCCCAACAAAGCTATCACCTGTAATACAAACGCAATTATCTTAGAAGCATTGTGCTACAAAAAATTTGGTCCACATTTGAAACTGTTGAATTAAACCTTTGCTTTGCTTGAACTTCCTAAAGAACGACGTGGTTTATCCGCTTGAGAATCATTGCAATAATCTTTCAAAATTATGTTTACAATCCGCATTCTATCAGGTTTCTTGCTTGTTTGTAGTTTGTATTTTTCTACATCTCCTTTGCATGCACAGCTTCCGCAGCGAGATTTTGGGCGGCATCCGGGCAGAAATGGTGCTTTGACCGAAGAAGAAATCACGATGGCTCGCCGTGCATGGAAATACTTTGAGCGCAACTATCAAGATTCGACGGGACTTGTAAACGCAGTAGACAAATATCCTTCCACAACGATGTGGGATATTGCTGGATATATGGCTGCACTCGTGGCGGTGCGGGAAATGGGTATCATTACGCCAGAACTTTTCGATGCTCGCATTACCAAAATGTTTGCAACGTTTCAAAAAGTTTCGTTGTTTCGTGATGAATTGCCCAATAAATGTTACCACACAATCACCGCACAAAAGGTGAATTATGGTAACGAGCCAATGGAAATCGGCTTTTCGGCGATTGACTTAGCACGCTTTTTGCTGTGGTCGAAGGTCATCAAAGAACGCTTTCCCCAGCATAGCGACCGCATTGATGAGTTCATTTTGCGCTGGAGATTCAAAAATGTGATTGATAGTGTTGGCATGCTCTACGGCGCAACGGTGGATGACAAAGACAAAAAGAAAACGAAGTATTTGCAGGAAGGGCGTTTGGGCTATGAAGAATATTCCGCAAAATGTTTTCAGTTGTGGGGCTTTGAAACGGGAATGGCTGCAAAACCTGAACCCTACGACACCCGCACTATTTACGGCGTTGAGATTCCCTACGACACCCGCGACCCACGCGAATTAGGTGCGCATAACTACGTCGTTTCAGAAAGTTATGTGCTGGATGGCATCGAATTAAACTGGGATTCTGGCTTTGACCGTACCTCGCGCGATGATGACTACACCGATAAAATAATTGCGGAATTTGCCCAGCGCATTTACAAGGTTCAAGAAGAGCGATTTCGTAAAACAGGCATTATGACCGCACGAACAGAGCATCAGCTCGACGGCGATCCCTATTTTGTGTATGATGCTATTTTTACCGATGGTTATCCTTGGAATACCATCACCGAACCCGGCAAACATGTTCCACAATATGCGGCGGTTGCTCTGAAAGGCGCATTGGGACTGTGGTCTCTTTGGCAAACAAAATATACCGATTCATTGTTTAATTACATCAAAAATGCTTACGACCCAGAAAAAGGCTACTACGAAGGCATTTTTGAGCGTAAAGGGAATGACCTCATAAAAACCTTCACGATGAACAATAACGGAATTATGCTTGAAACCTTGCTATACAAGATGCAAGGAAAATTGGTTCGATTTTCTGGACGAGATAGTAAATGGGACAAAACCTTACGTAATCGCGAAGAACCCAAGAATAGTTATATTTACGAGCGACAGCGCAAACCATTGGAAAGCGCATTAAAGCAATGAGTGTGAATCGGTATCTTTATGAAACAACTTTTTCAGAACAATCATCATCATAATTTGCTCCGGCGAGCTTATTCCCTATGTGCCGCTCTCTGTCTTGTGTTTGTGAGTTCATGCGGTGTTATTGTTCGCTCTATTGATGAAGGTACTGAAAAAGCGGTGAATGTTTTCAAAGAAGGTCGGCGCGGTCGTTTGAGTGAAGAAGAGCAGCTCTGGGCGAAAATTGCTTGGAAATATTTCGAGAATAATTACAATCCGCAAACTGGTTTGGTGAATGCGAAAGATGCGTCGCAGATTGTAACAATGGAAAGCATTGGCGATTACATTATTGCTTTGATGGCAGCGCGTGAACTGGAAGTAATTAGCAAACATGAATTTGACAGCCGATTAAGTTTGGTGTTTGGTTTCTTGAATACCATGAAACTTGCCTTCGGCGAATTGCCCAATGTCAATTATCACGCCGTTTCTTTACAGCCCTTAAATTATGCCGCAAAGCCCGCCGTTATTGGCTGGCAGATACATCATATCGGAAGGCTTATGACAGTTTTACGCCTTCTTCGGAATAAGTATGCGTATTACGGCGAATACGTTGATAGAGTTATTTTGCGTTGGTCTTTTTGCAATTGCATAGATAAAGAAGGGAATTTGTATAGTGCAGTGAATGTAAACGACAAAGCGGCAAAATTTCTCGACGGCAAGCATGGGCAAAAAGAATATACTGCTCGTGGCTTCAAAGCGTGGGGATTCAGTATGGAAGCGGCTTCTAGCATTGACCCGATAGAAACAATTCGTATAAACGATATTGAAATCTATTTTGATGGCAATGACGAGCGGGCAAGCAACAGCAATAATGCGGTAACGAGCATGCCCTATTTTCTCACGTTATTAGAATTTGGTTGGGAAAATATCTCGTATCTCGCGCTGGATAAACGGTATTATGAGCAGATTATGAATGTGTATGAAGTTCAAAAACGACGACATGAGCGCGAAGACATATTCACTGCCCGTGCAAAGCATGAAGTTACCACAGAGCCATTTACTGTGTACGATGCGTTGTTTTCCAATGGCTATAAATGGACAACAATTTCCAGTTCAGGTGTCTATTTTCCACAGCATGCTGCCGTTTCCACAAAAGCTGCTTTTGCTATGTGGGCAGCCTTCAAAACGCCTTACACCGACGCACTCATGCAAATTTCCAACTCCCTTTTTGACCCAGCACGTGGCTGGTACGAAGGGCGTTTAGAAAAAACAGGTGATATTGTCCGCACACTTACTTGTCAAACAAACGCTATTGTCTTAGAATCGCTCTTATTCAAAAAATCTGGTCGCTTATACGAACAAGCTCATGAAGAAGACGACCTTTATAGAATCTATCTCCGCGATGAATTTAAACTCCTCAAAAAATGTCTTCCACTTAAAAAATCTTATTAACATTAGTGGATTCCTTTTCTTCTTGCTGTATGCTGGTTGTCTCTTTGCTCAATATCAAGTAGTTTCTCCTAGTAGTTTGGAATCCAAACAATTAAAAAAAATCCCGCTCTCCAAAGAACCTATTCTTCCACCACTACCGCCCGCAATCCAAAAAGCTGTGAATGAACGGCTTCAAAAGGAACAACTTCAGAAGGAACAGCTTCAAAAAGAGAACCTTCAGAAAGAAAAAGAACACGAGCAACAACAAGAAACGCAACCGCATAATTTTCATAATCTTCGCCACGAAGAAGAAAGCCTCGAAGAAAAAGGAAATGCGAGCCGTAGTTATCCAGCTCCAGATACACTGTTTTGGGGCGGAATACGATGGATAGCGCGGAATTCCTCAGAACGAGGTGAACCTTTCAACACCATTTTTTCTGGAAAAAAAACGGAAGTGTTTGTGGATGACCAAAATAAACTGCACCTTGTTATCAATAAGCGAGATGGCTATTGGTATAGTATTGATTTAGCAGCAGATACGAGCTTAGGGTACGGCGTATATGGGTTATTTGCCGAAACAAAATTCGATGAATTTGCTCCGAATGTACAGTTTGAATTTTCCATTACGCCCGATGCGGCAATGGACACATACACCGCACCAATACTTGCTATTCAATGTACAAAACTGCATGAACAGACAATTTCTCCACTTCGCTACCTTGTGGCAAATGTGGAGCAGAATCTGGTCGGTGAGCGCAAAGAAAAAGTCTTTCGGTCTGATGAACCATTTCGGATGCAAGGGCTTTTTTCCACGCATGCAATGACGTGGAAAAGCCGTAGTTGTGAATTTGCAAGCTACCACGACCATGGTCTGCCGAGCAAGTATTTAGCTGCATTATGGGATTTTTCTGGTTCTCCAGCAACAGGTCTGAAAGTCCCTGAGCCAACACCGACAAATACTCTTCGCCTCCGCTTATGGTGTACTGGCTCGCCCATTGACAACAAGCCGATTGAAGTTGTGATTAAAAAAATTGTGTATCGGTCTGAATAAATTACGAAGGGTAGTATGCGATTTGTGTCTCCATATCAATATCTCAATTTTATTGGATTTTTACTATCGTTTGGAATCCTTCCTTTTTCTTTGCTATGCCAACAAAAATCTGTACAACCAGCTACCACAGAAAATGGTGCAACGACTAAAACGATAAACAATTCTGCGAATTCCTCGACAATACGCTCCATCAATAAATACGGTGGTCTTCAGGCACAGCTTGATGGTACGGGTCCAAAAGCAATAAAATCTATTCCAATAGAGCCAGATATTCGAGAAGATGAAACGTGGGAAAATATTTGGTCGAATATGAAAACCTCGTTTGAATTTCCCTTTGAAGATTTTCTCAAGAACAACCAAGTAGATGCTTTAAGCGGAAGCATTGCAATTACTTATCCCTTCAGCGATGCGGCTTCCAGAGCTGATAACGGTAGCAATTCGCAGGGAGTAGCCTTATCTTCTGCGGTTCTGGGGCTTTCTTTATCGTATAAGCCGATTTCATATTGGTTTGTGAGTGTATCGGTCATGCGTTATTTTTTTCCTGACCAGAAAAGGAGTTGGAATCCAGATTTTACGTATAGTTTTGGCTATAACGATTGGCATCCTTATACATTTAGTTTCGTCTATTCAAATTTTCAAGGGAATCGTCTTTTTCCAAATATTGCGAGCGGGGAAGTTGTGACGCACTTTTGGGAAGGAAATTTTGCACTTGGGTGGAAATTTCCTTCTGCAAAGCTCATTGAGCATGTATGCGTTGTTCATCCAAGCGGCGGAATTGGTCATAGTTTGCATCTCAATATTCACCCGCAATATAGAATTCAAGGTGCAAAGCAGGACGAGTTGGGGTTTTGGAAAACTGCGCTCAGTTTTTCAACAAAATACACGATTTATGAGCAGATTTATGCGAATTTTACGGTATTTTGGTATCCCATTCCGGGACAGCAGCAGCCTTGGGACCCTGATTTTACCTACGGTATTGGCTTTTTTGATTGGCATCCGTACACACTTTCGTTACAATACAATAACCATGTCGGCGGGCGTTTCCCTTGGAATCCGAGCAAAGCTACGCTGCGTGGTATTTTGGATGGAACATTATCGCTTTCGTGGAGCTTTGTGTTTTAATCCTTTGTACACGACAAAACCTCTGAAAAGCGCATTAAATCAGTCTTCAGTGGCTTGAGACTTCTTGTCTGTGTTCGTTGCTTGAACCCCACACCAACACTCACAAACAAGAAGTCTCACGCCACTATGAAAAAAGTTTTGTCGTGTACAGAGGTTTTAATCTCGAATTCGAGAGTGAAATATCCTGCAAAAAGTATATTTTGAACTCCTTGAATTCAAGCTCCCGTATCTTGGTTCTTTTTGTCCATTTGTCTTTCCTTAGGCTTCTATTTTAGAGTATCGTATGAAAATTTTGGTTGTAGATGATAATGAAGATATGCTTCTTCTTTTGATGCAATTTTTGAAAAATTGGGGGCATGACGTTCTTCTTGCAAGCAATGGAGCGGAGGCGTGGCATATCCTTGAAGAAAACGACCAGATTCAATTCGTCATCAGCGATTGGAATATGCCGCTAATGAATGGCATTGAATTTTGCAGAAAAATACGAGAAGACAATTATTTCGACCGGTATATCTATGTGATTTTGCTCACTGCTAGAAGAGACCAACTCGACCTTGTGGAAGGCATGGAGGCTGGCGCAGATGATTTTATGGGAAAACCTTTCAATAAAGAAGAATTGCGAGTTCGCATTCGCGCAGGGGAGCGGGTTATTCAATTAGAAAAAATCTTAGAAGAGCGTAATAAAAAACTACGAGAAGCACAAGATTCCTTGCAAAAAGACTTGCAAGCAGCAGCAAGTTTGCAAAAAAGTTTATTGCCAGATAAGAAGGAGTCCCAACCATTTTTATCGCATGGATTTCGGTATGAGTGGCTTTACGTTCCAGCAGCATTTATTGGGGGAGATAGTATTAACTTTCTCCGTTTAGATAGTAATCATGCTGGTTTTTATATTGTTGATGTTGCCGGACACGGTATTCCATCGGCAATGACTTCGGTAATGTTGCATCAAACCTTGTCTGCAGCGAATGGTCAGGCGGGTTTGTTGAAGGATGATATTTCATTTACACCACATGTGTATATCCGCCCCCCAGCAGAAGCACTCTACGAACTCAATAATACTTCGCAGCATGAAAACGATGCAATGAATTATTTTACAATGATTTATGGCGTAATGGATGTTCGCACGTCCCGAATCACTCTTGCTCAGGCGGGGCATCCACCAGCAATTTTGCTCCGTGCCGATGGAAGCGCAGAATTAGTAGAAGGCGCAGGAGGCGTACCAATTGGCATGCTACCCGACATGCTGTACGATGAAACTGAACTCACCCTTTCTCTGCATGACCGATTGTTTTTTTACACCGATGGCATTACCGAATGTGAAAACCGTTTTGGGGAACAATTTTCGCAAGAACGGCTGATTGAAACACTTATCAAATATGCCAATTTGCCCCTCGATGAGATTGTCGCAGAACTCGCGGCAGAAATCAGACTTTGGCGAGGTAGTACCACCTACGACGATGATATTACCCTCTTCGCGATTGAAAAATATGCTCAAAGTAAGGAAAATTCAATCCCTGAAGATGTTTCTGCTCCCTTTGATGCGGATTCGGGGCAAGGTGAAATTGTCATTGCGTTGTAACGGGCTATTTTTTTGTCAGAATAGACTTAATACTATTTCTGAAACGCTCCGTAACAGGTAATGGTGACGCATTCACCAATCCTTTGCGAGAGCTTGTAAGGATTGAATCAAAATGAAGTGTATCTCGGACGCGCATCAACGCTGCTTTTCGAGTAAATTGGTCGTACTCATACCACCAAACATTTCCATTGATTGAGCGTTTCATTACTCCTGTCAGGTTTCCTGTCATAACTGTATCTCGGTCGCGGGAAAGGAAAAAACGCGTTGTATCATTTGTTGGGGCTTCCTTATTGACGTTGATGGTTTGTCCTTCATCAATAATTTCTTTTGAATTCAAGAGAATTTTAAGATGCCCACCAAAATCATGGCGGTACGCAAACACAATTTCATTATTAAAATTATTATTGGCATAAATAGGAACATTTCCCACAATGAATGCCTGTTTTCCTATTGGTGCATTTTTTATTCGTTCAAAACAATCATCAATAACTGCTTGCTGTAATTGACGATTTTTCACATAATTGTCTGCCTGCACCATAAAAGAATGGTAGGTCAAAATAAGGAATAGAGCGGGGATAATTATTTTCCAGCCATTGCTGAGTTTGTGGAAGAGAGCCGAAAGAAGTATGCAAACAAGAATCCACGTAGAACCGAGAAAACGATTTTCGATGCCTTCGATACGCATATTGAAGCCAGAAAAAACCGATAATGCTGAACACGACAATAGTGTCAATGTAACGAGAAGGAGGAATAATTTCCGCTCTCGTGAAGATTTTTGACTGCTCGGTTCGTGAGAAGATGTTTTTTGTAACGTAATAACAAAAATAATCGTAGAAATAACTAATAGCCACCAATCCCATCGCAGAAGCAACGCATAACCGTAATGTGTAACGGAAGAACCAATCATCACGGGAGAATCAACGATAACGCTGTACGCCCAACGTGCGAAAGAGCGCAGCATATCACCCAGCGGGCGTGCTGAGAGACGAGAAAGATTCACGCCATACATTGGCACGATAAATTTTTGAAAGAGCATGAGTGCTACAATTAACAGCACAACAGGGAGCGTAAAACGCCGTAATGCTTGTCGCACGGGTTCTGAAAGCGGGAATGGTCGTCCTTTGAGATGAGGGATAATAGGCAAAAACATCATAATCAGCATCAGAGGTGCGCTTACTTCATAAATCAGCATTCCGATAAGAGCAAGTATAAACATACCCCAATAATATTTCTGCTCAGAGGTGCGCATATATCGCGCCAAACTTACCAAAGCAAGAGACCAAAAAAGAGTGCTTGCCGAACCAATAATCATGACAATAGGCTCAAAGATTGTTGAGGAGGCAATAGTCGGCACAGACCCCAGAAGTATGAACCAACGCGCTGAAACTTCTCCACAATATTCTTTCACTACTCTCGAAATCAGAAGAATAGAGCCAATCCAACAAGCAGTATTCAAAAGAATATAAGGAACGGGATGAATACCGAAGAGTGCTGGAGTCAGTCCGAAAAAAATTGAACCAATGGGACGTATTCCGCCTCCACCAATAGTATTCCAATGATGAACTGATTTCCAGATACTTTGGTCAAAATGGTACTGTACGAGCATCATCCAGTCATCCACCATGAAGCTACCACCACCTATAATATATGGCAAGTATGCTAGTGCAATCAGGAAAAAAAGGGAGGCAAAAAGGATACGGTTTGTCATCTTCGTTGGGTAAATATTGGCAAGTACATGAGAAAATTGAGGTAGAGTTTATGCGCATTGATTTGGTTCACCTAAACGCATTCCCAAACCGCAATTACCGAGCGTCCTGCATTATATCCAATCAAAAAATCAGTGATTTTTGAAAGCGGAATAATAACGTTATCCCACAATGCAATTTGCTCTGGTGTAGGTTGGGATTGTTTCAAGAAAAGTTTATTGACGGTAGAGGTGCATAAACCTAAGGAATCAAGATAAAATGCTTTTTTTATGCGAAGTTCGGATGGAGCTGTTGCCAAAAGGCTTTTACGCGTGTAACGCCGATAATGCCCAATAGCAGCATCAAATGGGCTAAAAAGCCATTGGTATGCGGGGGAAAGGACAATAATATGCCCGCCACGTTTCACATAACGCATTGCTGTTGCTAATTGTTGTGTATCATGCTCAATATGTTCAAGAACATCAATATAAATCGCAACATCAAATTTTTCTTGCTCATCAATACTCTCAAGAAAGCCAATATGTGTTTTGCAACATGATGGTAACGCGCCAGATGATATCTTCTCTTCAATCCGTGCTGCCAATTCCGCATCTGGTTCAACGCACAGCCATTCTGTTTGTGAGCCATCGCAAAGAGTTGTTGCTGTGCCTCCCAAACCTGCACCAACCTCAAGAACGCGTCCTTTTAGGTAGGGTTTTAGAAAAGATGCGTAGTAGCTTTTCCAATGAACAGCTTTTTCAAATAATTCAAGTTCATTTCCAATGTAAACGGAGTCGGTCATTTCAGGGTAGATTGTTGTGAATTGAAACGGTGAACAATAATGATTACTTTATGTGTTCAATATCAGAAATATAATCGTTATAGTGTAAACGCGGCACAAATGGCTGCTGCGAGCGATTATTCAGCACGAGAAAAACCAGTAGTATTGACATCAGAAGTGCTTCAATAAAAATTGCGATGAGTGTCCCGATTGAGCTTGTCGCCCAGCCAGGTATTGCTACATCGGTAGCAAGCCTTATTGCCAAAACAGCGACAATTCCAAGCAGAGAAAAGATGATAAATACAAACGAGACAACGAGTAAACGCGCTGCTGCCACTTCTGAATGAACAGCAATGCCGCTCAAACCATGTAATACCAAAGAAACAAAATTCATTTTTGATTCGCCCGCAAGACGGCTTCCGCGCTCGGTTGGAACTGCAGTGAGTGGTAAACGTGCCTTCATAATTCCCGCCGCAACATGTATCCATACTTCCGATACGGAAGAAACTCGTCGTAATAATTCTTTTGGCATAATACTAAAATTTCCAAAAGAAATGGGTGCGCCCGTGAGCAATCGAAATAAGCGTTTATACAAGGCATAGAAAAAGCGGAACGCAAGGTTTTCTGAGCGTTTAGCGCGTTCTGCAAAGATGATTTTCCCTGTATGAACACCGAGTGCTTGAATAAGCGTAAATACATCTTCTGGCGTATCTTCACCATCGGAATCCATGACGAGTGTTGGTGCGTGAGCCAGATGTTCTGCTGCGTAGCATAAACCAATAGCAATCGCCCGTTGATGACCAAAATTTCTTGTTAAATGAATAATGCGGATTGAAGCAATTGAATTCAAATGTTGAAGGGTATCGCCACTAATAGTGCAAGGGGTGGTCGAACCATCATTCACGGCAAGAATAGTAAAATGGGTCTGGTATGGCTTTTGGTTTGATAGCGTATTGAGAGCATTGATAAGGAGACCAAAAGACTGCCAATCATTGAAAACAGGCATAACAATAGTAATTTCTTGGCTATTTTCGGAAGCCTTTAGGGGATATGCCATAGCATTCAGAGATTGGGTATGCTCAGTGAATATTCGATTTTTTGCATTAAAATCTTGGACACAAAAATACAATCTTCCTGCTAACTTTTTGTAAGATTTTTCTACAAAGATTTTTCCTTATGAATGGAAGAAAAACAAATGAGCGAACTTCTTTCGGCTTTGGTAGCGCAGACACTCTTGGCTGCGAGTCTTTATGTGGGCTTAAAGAGGCACAGACAGGAGTGCCTGTGCTACCATCAAGAAAAGCGCACATTGATTTTTTGTTGTTCCTTATGAATTCTGTGGTATTGCATCTGTGGTATTGCATCTGTGGTATTGCAACAGTATTATCATCCGTAAGTATGGAATTTTTCATATCAAACGAGTGAAGAAAGATATTTGCGAAGTTGAATGAAATTCTGCAAATTAACCTCTCAAAGCAAGCAAGTACAAGTATTCCCATTCCAATTGGTGTACAGTTTGGTTGGTGTACAGTTTGGTTGGTGTACAGTTTGGTTGGTGTACAGTTTAGTTGGTGTACAGTTTGGTTGGTGTACAGTTTGGTTTAGTTCAACATGTCTTTCTGTTCTATTTCACGGGGTTCTCTATGCACAATTTTACAGGATTGAGGCTGCATCGGGCATTCAAAATAATGACCCCAAGCGTCATTGCAGCACTGTTTCTCTTCTTTTCATGCACTTCGTTTACACTTCGCGCTCAACAGTCCACCGAACTTGCACAGTTCTTCTCCGCAAACGGACCTTTTTCTGGCGTGCCAAAAACACTCGTGCGTTCAGGAAATACGCTCTTTGTCGGTATCGTTTCCAGTAATCAGGACGTGCGTACAAAAAGTGGAATTTTTCAGCTTTTGCCTCAAGACTCAGCATGGGTGCGGCTTTCAGGCATTCCTGATTCTGCCAATATCCAAACCCTCTTGAGTGCGCCCAGTACCTCGCAGACCGCGCTATTGCTGATGTATAATGCAAGTGTGGGAAATGGAAAACTCCTGCGCTCTGTTGATAATGGTCGCTCATGGTCAGCACCGATGGGCGTTACGCAGGGTTTTACGCATATTGTGGAAGTGGGGCAAGATACCTTGATTGCCAGAACAGGCATCGGTACTGGTGTTCCGACCTTGTTCTACCGCAGCGTGGATGCTGGTGCATCGTGGGCGCAAATTCAGCAATCTCGCAATTCTATCAATTCAATAGTTTCCTATCAATCTCTCCGAAACACCAGCAACAAAGCACTCTTTGGCGGCTCAAATGGTCTCGGACTTTTCCGCTCGACGAATAACGGCTCGAATTGGCAACAAGTGAGTTTTTCTGCGCCAAGCCAGACGGTTACAGTGCTAGCGGTGTATGCCTCGCAAGAAGACGTGCTGTATCTTTCCACCAATCACGGTATCTATACAAGCAATGATGCGGGTTTAAGCTGGATAGCCATTAACAAAGGCTTGGAAATGAACCGCGGAACACAAACCGCAAATGCCTTCAAAAGCTGGCAAAATCGTCTCTTTGCAGCGACAAATATGGGTCTCATGGAATGGAAACCGAATGAACAAACAAAAGATTCCTCGTGGGTGCGTGTGGACGTGGATGGCATTGCCGCAAACGACGAAGTAATGCAGTTTGCAGAGTTTTCGTCGTCGTCCAGTTCCTCCTTGTCGCAACTTGCGCTGCTGAGTGGGCAAGGGGTTTTTCGTTTGAATGAGGGTGGGAGAAATCAGAGTGCCACGTGGCAGCCGATAAATACTGGTCTTCCAAGCATTGCCGCCCATTCTTTTTCGCTCGCTTCCGAAGGCAATACGCTGGTGGCGGCGCAAGCGCAGGAAGGTGTTTTCCGTGCTGGATTGTCGGGAACAGCACAAGCACGTTTTGTTGCGGATAATCAAAGCCTTGTGAATCTTGGAATAATGCTCCCTCTCAGCCGTATCAATGCTAGTCAAATAGCCGTTGTGCCGCCACGTATTTTTTCAGGAAAAACGCGCTTTATTTTGACAACACAAACAGGAATTTTTACCGCGCTAATTCCTTCGCAAAGCTCACCAAACCTTGCGTGGAAAGCTGCCGACGGAGAAACCTCAGGCACAGAAATAACAAGTTTTGCCGTGCAAGCAAGTACGCAAGCGGCTTCTGGGAGTGGACGCTTGTATGCTGGCGCGAAAGATGGCGTAATTGTGCGCTCCAGCAACGAAGGCGCGACGTGGATGCGCGTCCAGACTGACTTTGCCGCCAGCGTGAATAGCATTCTTGCCTTTGGGCAACGCCTTTTGGCAGGGACAAATTCTGGTTTGGCAGAAAGCATAAACAATGGCGAGCGTTGGAGCTTAGTGCCTGCGCCGCGTTGGACTTCGCAACTCGCAATTTCCGCACTCGGAGCGGCATGGGAAGCAGAAACGCTGCTTGCCGCAACACCTCAAGGAATCTACCGTTCCAGCGATAATGGCGCAACGTGGCTGTTGCAGCCAAATTCAAACGACATCGGCACGGTGAATGCTTTTCTGGAACGGCAAGGTACATTCTACGCCGCAACATCGCTTGGATGCTACCGTTCCAGCGATAACGGACGCACGTGGATTCGCATTTCACCAAACACCATTCGCACTGTTCTTACGCTCGCCGACACAGACAACGCCCTCGCGCTCGGCACAGCAGACAACGGATTTTTTACAATTTCTTTGCCGCCCAGAACTGCCGCCGCACCCGTGATTACAAGCCTCAGCAGCGATAGTACGATTGTTGGCTCGCCGATGCGGGAGGTGATAGTGCGCGGACGAAATTTTGCACAAAACGCGCGGATAGAATTTGGTGGACAGCCCGTCACGCCAGAAATGGTGCGCATTGTGTCGGCAACGGAAGTGCGCTGTACTTTACAGAGCAGTTTTTTTGCGAATGTTGGCGACATTATTCTCAGCCTCATCAATCCTGCTTCGGCGAGCATTCCGAGCCAGCAAGCGAGTACGCTTTTTCGCGTTGTGGAAGTCCCGCGCACCGCACCAGTGCTGCTTTCTGTCCAACCCGATTCGCTCTTTGTCAATGAACCCGAAACAATCACGCTGAATGGTTTGAACTTCAGTAACTGCGCGGTATCGGTGAATAATGAGGAACTCACACCAACGAGCAATACTGGCACACGCATCAGCCTCGCAATACCTCTGCGCCTTGTAAACACGCTAGGCGCGAGGCAGGGAGAGATTCGCAATCGCATGACAAATGAGCGAGCCGTCTTTGTTTTGCGCGTGGTAGAGCGTCCCGAAACACCGCCAATACTCAGCCTTGAAGCCCCATCACTACAAGAGTTTCGGGCATATCGCACGTTTCCTTCCGATGCGCAAGAGTTTATCCTTTCTGCCACGAATGCGCCAAACGGCGTTCTTCTTCAGGTTTCACGCGGCTTCCAGCTTGCCTTGAATAGCGGAGTGTGGTCGTCGGATTCATTGCGGATTTTGCCAATGAGCGGAACAAGTCAAATTCCTCCAACGCGCGTAGCAGTGCGCTTTTTTTCGCAAATTGATTTCTTAGCTAACCTAAGCACAACACAAGGAACGGTGCGTATCTTGAGCGGTAGGCAGCGTATTTTTCTTCGAGAAATCCCTGTGCGCGGAAGCATCATTCCACTTGCCTTAGAAATATCTCCCTCAAGCATGATTGATTTTCGCCGTGTCCGCATTGGCTCCATAACGCAAGCAATGGTGAGGGTTGTGAACCCTTCGCCGCTTTCTTTTGCGGTGAATGTTGTTCAAAATTCTTCATCGGCAAGCACACAATCAACAAGCGCGGCAACCTCAGCCTTTCGCGTAGAGCCTGCCACCTTCACACTTGGCGCGAACGCCGCACAAATGCTTATTGTCTCGTATTCTCCGCAGCAACTTGGTGCGGAAGAGGGAAGTGTGCAGCTTGTCGGAGTAGCCTCAGTACGGCTTGATTTCAGGGGCGAAGGTGGTCAAGCACGCTTTGAATTTGCAAAAAATGAGATTGTTTTTTCAACTGCAGCATTTGTTCGCCAACGCCGCAGTTTTCCCACAGAACAAGTAATGGTGAGGAATACAGGCACCCTTGAAGAAGAAATTCGCAACGTGTCATTTGATAGACAAGGAGTTTTCGCGCTCGCAAATGCAGTTCCCATGCGCCTTGTGGCAGGGCAGTCCACAACACTGACTGTGCAAGTTCGCCCTACAATTCGGCAACTTTCATCCCGTTCTAGTCTTGAAGAGCGCGTCGAATCTCGTTTACAAATTCTCACGCAATTTCCCGCAACACAAGGAAATATAAGCCTTCGGGCAATTGTGAACGTTTTGCCGCCGCCTGAAATTCTTCAGCCAAATAGTCTTTCTTTTGCAAATGGAAGTCCTCCAAGCCCGACAAATACTGGCTTTGTAAGTGGTGTAATGGCTCGCTTACAATGGCAAAACGTCGCAAATGCTGACCGCTACGAATGGCTGTGGAATAGTCAAATTGCGCAACTCCTCACAAGCCGCAGAAATACTGAATCCGCGACAAATGCGATACTAACGCTTACGCCAAATACCAGCTATCACTGGTCGGTTCGCTCAGTGAAGTTAGATGCTGCTTCGCAAGATACGCTTGTGGTCAGCGATTGGCAAGAACCCGCATTCTTCCATACTTTTGCGCAAATTCCTCCTGCTGTGGCGCAGCTTTCGGGTTTTGATTTTGGCGAAACGGCTCTCCAACGCGAGCGTCGGCGTGTAGGAATGCTTGCCGTTCCAAAAGACAGCATTCTCCTTCAAAGTCTGACCATTGCTGGCGATACCTCTGCATTCCGCATTCCCACTCGTCCGCGAGATATTTTGGGATTTGCACCGCTTCCAAGCAGCATGGAGTACCTTGCGCAATATCCGCTTTCGCTGAGTTTTATTCCTCAAGAAGCAAGGAATTATGCGGGTCGAGCGATACTTAGTTTACAAGAACCAACACGTGTTTACGAATGGAGCGTACCTTTACGCGGAAGTGGTTTCTTTTGTCAATCTGCACAAGTGCTGATGTTTACTTGCCCTGAAGCTAGTTTTGATTTTCGTCTCGTGCGAGCAAGTTCCACAAGCGGCATCAATACAAGTTCCGTCAATGGGCAGTTTCTTGTTGGTGAGCCGCTTCTTTTGCAAATACGTCTCCGTGAACTCAACGTTGCCGCGCAAGCAATAGAGCGGCGTTTGCGGCGTGTGCAGCTTCAGATTGGCATTCACAATTCTTCACTTTCTGTTATTTCACCAACCTTGCGCACAGGGACACCCGCGAAAGGGCGCGAAGCAGATGCCGTGCGGGTTTTCCCGCAGCCTGTCAGGCGTGGAGGCGGGCGAGAGCGGCAAGATGCGTTTATCAGCCTTGATATTGAACGTCCTCTGAATGCCGCTCGTGATGCGGTGTTAGCGGAAGTTCCTGTGCTAGCAACAGCAAGTTTACGGAATTTCGCAACTTCACGAACGAATGCGCTCGACAGCTCGGTGTTTTTTCTGGCTGCCGACCCGATTTGGCGAGATGAAAACGATGTCGTCGTGCCGAATATGCACGTCTTTCCGCCGCCCGATAGCTTGAGAATGCGCGTGAATACCTGTCCAGATTCCGTGCGGCTAGGAACCTCGCTGACAACGGTACTTCGCGGAACGAAAGACGCTGAAGCCGCTCTATTCCTCCATTCGGAGAATCCGCTTTCGGGAATGGTGAGTTTTAGCGTTGTTGTCCGAAAAGAAATGCCGATAGAAATTGACCTCGTAAACTCGCTCGGAAAGCGCATTGCTACTGCTTTCCAACACAATTACGCGCTTGGCGAGTATCGCGTGGATTTCTCTTGCACAGAACTCCCTACAGGCGCGTATTTTCTTGTCTTGCGTACTCCTTTTGAACGTATTCCTTACCGCGTGGAGGTGGTGAAATGACATGTTTTGCACCAACATCAGGCTTCCGTAGCACAGACACTTTTGTCTGTGCAGACTCTGCCCAAACCCGCACCAACTCTGCGCAGACAAGAGTGTCTGCGCTACTTTTTGTTCTTGTGTTTATCAATTTTTCTCAAACAATATTCGCCCAAAAGCCGCTTGATTCCTTGCCTTCTGAAATTTCTCTCAAAGAAGGAATACGTTTCGGCATAAGTGGTCATGCGCTCTGGGGCTTGCACAACGCACAGTTTCGTGCTTTGGTGCTGCCAGACCCTTCCCGTATTTCTTGTTGCTCGCAAAACTACATGCTTACGCCACGTTTGGGCTTTTCCGCGAGCGTGTTCGGCGAACTGCCACTTTTCCCGCAAACAAGCATTGCCGCGAGACTAGGAATATCTGGGCTTTCAGCTTCTTTTCTTCAGCAAGATTCGTTGCTTTTTGGTGGGGGATTGAATCCTGTGCTTGGGGGTATTTCTTATCATTTGCAAACCTCGTTTTTGTGGTTGGATATTGAACCATATTTTGTCTTCCGACCGCTTCCTGCCTTGTTTGTACAAGCGGGAGTTGGTGGGAAAGTTGCGCTTGCAAGTGCTTTTGAGCAATTTGAGCAGCCGTATCTTTCTGTTGGACCAAGTATTGATATTGGACCATTCCCTCGCCGCAATGAAGCAAAGGGCAGTATCAACGGCATTGCGGGCTTTTTGCCAACAGCAAGTATTGGTGCGGGCTACGAGATTCCTCTTGCAAATCTTGGCAATTCTTCACTTCTCATTGCACCAGAAATATTTGCCCATGTACCGCTTGGAAGTCTTATTGCTCCAGAGTTTCTGAGAGCGCGTGCCGCCAATGGTGGACAAACACAAGGTTTTTGGACAATGATTGCCTTGAAAGGTGGATTTTCCTTACGTCTCGCGCCTGCCTCGCCTCAGCCAAACAACGACGCTCTCCCGCAACAAAAAATATTTCCCACAACACCTGATTCTACAAGGCTTGTAAGCACTGTTCCTGCGCAAATTTTTCCTAAAGTAGATAGCACTGTCGCGAAGAAGAAAACGGTGGAAAGCTCATCAAATCAGGTGTCTGTGCCTGTTCCCGCGAAGCCAGTATTTGTCAGCATTACGGGGCAGAGGAGTAATTCAGCCATCACAGAAAATTTTCTACGTGATTCGGTAAATGGTCGAGAAGCCTCACCAATTCAGGTTACGGAGACACTTGCCTCGCGTTCTCGCTATGTGCTGAATAATATCTTTTTCGCGCCAAATTCTGCCCAGTTGGATGCGCGGTATCAGCGTTTGGAGGCAGACAAGCGAGGACAGTTTTACTTGGAGGATTTAGCAGATTTGGAGATTTTACAAATCTATTATCAGGTACTGAACATCATCGGACAGCGTATGAATACTCATCCGAAAGCAATTCTCACGCTGACGGGTTTTGCTGATGCTTTACAGGAAAAAAACGATAGAGATCTGGCAAAATCGCGTGCCGAAGTGGTTCGGTCGTATTTGATTTCAATTTGGGGAATTCAGTCGCAGCGCGTTATTGTGAAGGTTGGGTCTTCGCGAACATTGATGGCAACCAATGGTGATGAAATCTTGGAAAGCGAGGAACAACGCCGTGTTGAGATTCAATGCAATAATTCTCCAGAGGTTTTGGAAGAATTGCGTTTTGAATATCGCATTCGAGCGGTTGAGCCACCAGCATTGCGTGTTCGCTATACACTTCCACAGGATAATATCGCTGGAAAGGCTGATACGTACACACTTCTCGCAACTCAGCTTGCAAATGAAGATGAATGGACGCAAAAAGTGAAAGAGCTTTTCCGAAACGCAATGGTGAGCGCAGATGCAAGCGGAGAAATACAAGCAGAATGGGATTTGACGAATCCTAAAAATCAGCCAGTTTCTCGAAATCAAGTAATATTGCGTCTTGGCGAGGATGTTCGTACAGAAATTCCAGTGCAGCTTGAGTCGGTTGAAGATAAATTGCAGAATAAAATTGCCGATGAGCGTATTGATTCCTACACCCTTTTCTCCTTTGCATACGGCACAAATGCTCCTCTTTCGGGTAATTCTGATGCTTTGCGTATTATTCAACAGATTAAACAAACGCTGAAACCTGGCGCAATAGTAATTGTTCGTGGGTATTCCGATTCACGCGGCAATCCTGCAACAAACCTTGCATTATCGGGGCAACGAGCGCAAAGTGTGGCAAATCTTATTGGTTTTTCAGGTGCAGATGTCAAGGGTGTTGGTGTAACAAATTTAAGTGATAATCGTTTACCAGAAGGGCGTTTCTACAATCGTTTCGTGCAGGTTGATATTAGAACGCCGCTTCGGTAGGAGATTTATTTCCAACAGACTTTCAATAAGAGGCTGAACATGAGTTGTTATGAGGTCTTCATGCTTAGATTTTCCAAAAGACATCCCCAAACTTTACGGAAATGAAACTGTTCGTGTAACAGTGTATCGCCCTTTATTGACACGCCAAACGGTATAAGAACCGCTTGAAACGTCGCCTTTGTCATCGAATTCAATAGAGCTGCTTGTTCCGTTGTAATTGATACGTTTTCCTTTTGCGAGAAGTCCGATAGCTTTGGTCAGGTCGGTCGCTGTTATATTTTCAGCTTGTGGTGCGGTGTTGGCAACCTCGCGAAGATTTTTTGCAATATCCGATGAGCTGGTCGAATTTCCTTTTGCAATCGCCAACGCAATGAGATATGCTGCGTCGTAGCTTGTGGAAGCGTAGGTGTCAATTGTTTCGGTATCTACCAAGCCATCAAGTACGCTTGCGGTGTAGTTGCTTGTGTCTTTGCTTTGCTTGAGAAATTGCTTGAAACGTGCAAGGAATTTTTCATGCGTCGGGTTGTTTTTGGGGCGCACATATGAAAGCCCAATCATACCCTCAATACCGCTTGGATTCACTGCCATCAGTAAATCATTGCTGTAATTTGCATCGCATCCAATCAGTTGTGGTTTGTAATCTTTATTCAAAAAACCGTAAATCTGAGATTGCATCGTAATCTTAATGCCATCCTCAATATCCGAAATGATGTAGATTGCTTGCGGCTTTTGAGAATATAAGGTATCAAGTTGTTTCCGAAAATCAACATCGCGGTACGACTGCATGGGAGAATACTTTACGGCGTTGGTGATAACACCATTCAATTTTGCAAAATCATCGCGAAAGTTAGAAAATAAGCCATTTCCATAGTTGTTATCAACATACATCACTGCCGCTTTTTTGAGCTTCATACTATCAAGCAAATCAGCAACGACGCGCCCTTGAAAGACATCCGAAGCCGAAGTACGCCAAACAAGGTCGTTATCTTTGAGAAGGGAAATATCAGGGGACGTGGACGATGTAGCCATCATCAAAACATCCTTCACAACGGTATAGTTTGCCGATTTAATCACCAAATCCGAGCCATCGGGGATAATCACACTCGTAACGCCGCTATCTATCACAGCTTTGAGGGCAATATAAAAATTATTGTACACACGATTCGGGCTGGAAGCCACTATCAATGACAGCTTGCGCCCATTTATCCCACCTGCCGTGTTTATTTCCTCAATCGCCATTTGTGCAGCCCGAACCTGTGGTAAATCAAGGGGGTCGGAGTCCACGAAGCACATTCCAATTTTTATCGGAGCTTGTGCTTCATTGCTAATGACAATAGCAGTTTCGGTTTTTCCGCCCTGTTTTGGTGCTGCTTTGGGGCTTTTTTTCTTTTGAGCAAACACCGATGTTCCAATAAATACCAATGCCAGAAAACAAGTAAGTATTGTTCTACCAAGATATGGAGCGGTCATGGAGCTATTGCGCATTGTAATTGAAAAAAATAAGAAATGTACTGAGTGATTTTGATATTGAATCGTAGAGATTATCAGCAACGTATCGGATTGCGCAAACCAGCATGTTTCCTTGCTTTGAACCCAAAACGCTTGGTTCCTATGCACGTTTATTGCAATTGTATCGGGGAATTCTTCTGAAGATTATTTGTTTTTGTTTTGTTAGCTGCTGCTGCTTTTGCTGCTGCTTTTGCTGCTGCTTTTGCTGCTGCACGTGCATTATCGCGGCGTTTTTTGTTATAGTTTACAGATTCATCCAATTCTACACCTTCGGCAATCCATCCACGTTTTCGCAACGTGTCTTCGGCTGTCATATACCGTTCTTTGCTCGGTAGATTCCACCGTACTTCTGGAGGTATTTGGGAAATCGGAATCAGGGCTTCCTCAACACCAAACACATCTTTGGGAAGATTGATGACAAGCTCTTTATTGGAGCGTATATCCCACCAAGGACCGCCTTTTTTTCGCGTATAATCGAACACATCAAGGATAATAACTGGCGTTCCTGTCATTGGAATCACCTTACGCTTTGCGGTGTCTATTTTTCCTGCCCGACCCCATGAATAGAGCCATTCCGCGTCTTCTGCAAACTGGCGAACGCATGAATGCGAGGCTGGGCGACCGGGCATATCAAATTCATGAAACGCGCTTCCGGCAAAAAGATGGAAATTCCATGTGTGCGGAAGAATCCAGTTGCTATCAAGAGAGGAGCGGCGCAATTTATCTCGCCAATTTAAGGTATATCTTCCTGGAAACGTCGGCTTTTTTTCACGCCCAGTGTTGCAGGCTGCGAAACGAACCAATCTCCCTTTTTCGTAGCACGCGTAGCACTGATGTTTGTTTGAAACAAAAATTATCTTTGGAATGGAATCAATCCAAGGAAAGCGATGTGGAAATGGGGAATAGAGCCGTACATCAGGTGAAATAACATTTGGGAGAACGAGAGTATCACCGATTCTAAAGTATTGAATATTTTTTCTATTTACCGTTGTAAATGCTCTGTACGCAAGCATTGACGATGGTTTTTTGGCAAAGGTCGTTTTTATGGAATCCAACAACGCTCGGCTTGTCATCACCCGTTTCGTAAACTCAACTTTGGGAACGCTATCCAGCGCGTGGCGGAATAAGCGTGCTTTTGCCGAATCCTGCATGATTGCTTGCACACGTAGAGCAAGATTGATTGAATCTGCCCGCATTCGTGCTTTTTCAATCTCTTCTTCTTCTTTGCTGGTGCAAGACAACAACACACAACTGAATACCAAAAGAATGAGCAATTGCCGACATGGAGCAATCTTCAACCCAAGGACAACTTCGGACTGCATTCTTTCAAGAACATCCTTCAGAACATCGTTTAGAATATCGTTTAGAACTTCGTTCAATCGCCGATTTTTTCTGGAAAAGCTGGTATTTCCTAGCATCAAAGTAAAAAGAAAATTGAGAATATACGCGCCTTACACGAACTTTTTGACGACTTCAATAATATCATCGGGCCACATAGGTTTTTTCAAATACGCATTTGCACCTGCGGCTAAACCACGCTTTTCGTCGTCGGCGGTGATTTTTGCTGATAAAAAGAGAAAGGGAGTTTTTGCAAATCGTGGGTTTGCGCGAATGGCTGCAAGCACTTGGTAGCCATCTACTTCGGGCATAGCAATATCGCAAATAATGATGGTGGGATTGTGAGCTTCGGCAAGTTTTATTCCCTCACGACCGTTATCGGCAAAGTATGTCGTCATACCTTCATTGGTGAGAAGTCGTTGCAAGCCACCGCGAATGGTTTTATCATCTTCGATAATAAGAACAGAAGCCATAATTCAAACCTCAAAAAGTTAATAAACAACTGAATTGTTATGAATTGTTGCAAGAAACACAAGCCGCAAATTTACGGAATTTTACGAGCATTTTGCCGAGAAAAGAGAGAGAATGAAATATTTTTTTGCCTTGAAACCGTTGAAAATTATCTGTACTGTGAAAAAAGATTTGCATAGAATATCAAAAAATACTAATTTTGAATACTTCGATTTTCAAACTATCAAGCAAGTCAAAATATGCTGAATAATAAAGCACTGGAATTAACAGAACATATCAACGTTTTAGTTCAAGAATTTTTAACGATACACCAAACCTTGAACGACGCATATACAGGTGTGAGCAAACAAGAGCTGAACATTATTAGTATTGTCGGTCGAAGGGCAGGGGCGATAATGCGAGAAATAGCCGAAGATGCCCAGCTTGCAGTGAGTAGCGTTACGCCGATTATTGATAAACTTGTGGAAAAGAAATTGGTGAAACGCGAGCGCAGCGAGGAAGATAGGCGCATTGTAAGTGTAGAACTGACCGAAAAAGGCGCGAAGATTTATCAAATGGAACTTGAATCATATATGCGGCTGAGTGCAAGTATTCTCGCGGCTCTCAGCCCAAGTGAACAAGATAAATTCTTAGCATTTTTTCGTAAAGTAACTTTATCGCTTACAGAAAAGCATCGTGAGATTGCATAAATAAATGTGATAAAAAACTGCTCTACCGGAGCAGTTTTTTTATCTTCAAAATAATACTTTGAAAATCAAAATATACGTAAATATAATTTTTTATTTTATCAAACTATTGGAGTTTCGTTATGGCTACAGCCCTTATTACTGGTGCATCAAGTGGAATTGGGTATGAACTTGCAAAAATCTTTGCTCGGAATAAACACAATGTCGTTCTCGTTGCAAGAAGCGAGAATAAGTTGAAGGACATAGCGCAAGAATTAGAAAAAAGCTACGGCGTAAAAACCTTGGTGATTGCGAAAGATGTCTCGAAACTAAGCGCGGTACAGGAAATATACGATGCTGTTCAACAAGCAAAAATGCACGTGGATTATCTCGTCAATAATGCTGGTTTTGGTGATTTTGGTTTCTTTACCGAAACAAAATGGGATAAAGAGCTGGAAATGATAAACTTGAATATGACTTCTCTTACTGCTCTTACAAAACTCTTTGTGAAAGATATGGTTGCAAGAAAATCTGGGAAGATAATGAACGTAGCTTCAACAGCTTCATTTCAACCCGGACCACTTATGGCGGTGTACTATGCCACAAAAGCCTATGTACTCTCGTTTTCAGAAGCTATTTCTAATGAGCTGAAAGGTAAAGGCGTTACCGTAACTGCCTTGTGTCCTGGTCCGACGGAATCTGGCTTTCAGTCTGCTGCGGATATGCACGATTCAAAATTAGTAAAAGGCAAAAAACTACCTTCATCTGCTGAAGTGGCTGAATATGGCTACAATGCTATGATGAGCGGTAAAGTAGTAGCTGTGCATGGTGTGATGAACAAATTGATGGCACAATCGGTGCGGTATTCCCCGCGAGCAGTGGTGCGCTCTCTGGTGCGTGCTATGTCTGAGCGGACGCACTAAGGAGTGGAAGATACGCCTTATTATTCATAACCTTTTTACAACTTCTCCAATTTTTCAGGGTCATCGCATGAGTTATGCAGCAAAAACAGTTTTCGCCTTCGGCGCGTATATGCTGGGGCAGGGAGCAATTCTCCTCCTCGTACCAAATCTTCTGTTAGGAATTGTCGGCTTACCGCTCGCAAATGAAGTATGGGTGCGGGTTGTAGGGATTGCTGTTTCTGTTCTTGGGTTCTTTTACATTATGGCAGCACGGGAAGATTTTCGCCCATTCTTTCAATGGACACTGATTTCACGTAGCTTCCAGCTTATCGCTTTTATTGGTTTGGTAGGATGTGGTTTCGTTTCGCCAATCATTCTCTTGTTTGCGGGAACTGAGTTTTTATCAGGTGTTTGGACGTTCTTTGCTTTACGGCAGTCAAAAGCATGAAGGAATGTTGTCATCACAGTTTTAATTATCATTATTGCACAATGCAAACAAAAATATGAAAAAAATACTTATGTGGTGTGGAGGTGGACTTGTGGGACTCATCCTAACATTTATTGGAGTTTTTTATGTGTTGTATGGCGGCACTGGAAAAGCCTTTCCTTCCGTCGCTACGGCTCCAGAACTGCCTTCCGATGCACTTGAAATTGTTGCAACCTTACCCGAACCTCCGGGAAACCTTGCGGTCTCTCGTGATAATCGTGTGTTTTTCACGTATCATGCTGAATCGCATCCCGAAATCAAGGTCATGGAGCTTGTCAATGGCAAGCCAGTGCCGTATCCCAATGCAGAGTTTCAGAAGCCCAGACCGAATGACGCGCCTTTTTTCGACCATATTTTTAATATTCGTATTGACCGCCAACACCGCTTGTGGACACTCGACCACGGCTTTCATGGTGTGAAAAAACCACGTCTGATGGCATTCGACCTCGCAACAAATCAGCTTGTTCATGATGTTGTTTTGCCCAGCGATATTGCAGGAATTGGCTCGTATATTCAGGATATGCAAATTGATTCAACAGGCGAACATATCTACATTGCTGATATTGGCGTTGTGGCAAAAAAGCCCGCAATCATTGTCTATAATACCAAAACACATTCAGCGAGGCGAGTATTGGAGCGGCATCCGAGCGTTACGGAAGAGCCATACGAAATCAATGCACAGGGGCGCAAAATGTACCCACTTGGTGGCTTATTTTGGATGCACCCAGCACTCGACCCAATTGCACTTGATAAACGCGAGGAATGGCTCTATTTCGGTCCAATGGCTGGCGATAAGCTCTTTCGCGCTCGTACGACAGACCTCACCAATACAACACTTTCAGCCGATGAACTCGCCAAGCGAGTAGAACTATACGCAAAAAAATCTCAATGCGATGGGCTGACAATGGATGCCGCCGACAACATTTACATCACGTCTATTGAAGATGGGGCAATCAATGTTATTGGCAATGACCGCAAGCAACGAACACTCGTCAAGCACCCAAAAATGCGCTGGCCCGACGGTTTGAGCTTTGGTGGGGATGGCTATGTGTATGTTGCTGACAGTGATATTCCTGATGTGATGATGAAAAGCAAAGCTCACATCCAAGCATCTGCGCCATTCTATCTCTTTCGTTTCAAAGCACTTGCAAATGGAGTTGCTGGGCAATAATTTTTGCTGGGCAAGAGTTATACATGAGAGTTTATCTCGAATAAGGTTTTTAGAGTTTTGGAGCAAGGCAGCATGCTGCCTTGTTTAGTAAAAAAGTCTATTCGGAATAAAGTCTATGGTAAACCTGAGGAAATACGCGCTGTTTGCATTGTTTTGACAAACAATCTTTCAGCGCATTTTCCATTTGATGAGTGATTTGTTGAAACAAATCCATACTTTTTCCGTAAGTTTGAGTATGAAAATCTTCCGTCATATTGCATTGCTCATTGCAGCGTTCCACCTTGTGTTTGCCACAAGTGGGGTACCGCTTGCGTATATGTTTTGTGGTGATGACTTTTGTTCATTATCGCTGGCAACTGCTTCAACGGTGAACCACGAGCAATCGTGTTCTGCAAGCAATGAATGCACGGAAAGCAGCATGAAATCGTGCTGTACTGAGGATTCCGCATCTGATTCTTCTGCCGATGATATGCAATGCCATACGGAATTGCATGTAGTAAAACTTTCGGTGAATGCTCTGAACATCGCTTCAATTCAAATGTTCAGCGTTGTTGCACCAATGATTGCTATCATTCCTGTTGCTGATGTTCTCGCTCAAACGAAGTCTTCAAGCGCACTTTGCGCTCTCACACTTGATACACCTCCGCCGCAGTACACTAATCGTACTATCCTGTTTCGCTCTCTTTTGATTTAATCTGCTCCTCCTATTCCTCCTGAACAGCGCATCATTCCTTGATTGTGCTGAATATCTACACCTTTCCCATATCTGGTTCTTGAAGTATTTTTTTGAATATTTCTTTGAAATATTTCTTTGAAATATTTGCGATTGTTTAAGGTCGTGGATACAATACCTTGGATACAATACCTTGGCATCTCGTGGCTTGAGACAAGAGTGTTACGCGCTACCGCATAAATACTAGTTTCGGCACAAGCAGACACTTTCGTCTGCCCAAACATACATTTCGATAATTCACTTCTTTTATTTTCAATTTTGAAGGTTCAAACTATGAACGCCTCACGTATTTCTCGTGCGCTGATACTATTTCTCAGCGCAAACATTGTAAGTATGATTACTATTTCTTCCATTGCTTTTGGTGCTGAAAAGAAAGAAAGCATCAAGGTTTGGGGGAATTGTGGCATGTGTAAAAAAACGATTGAAAAATCGTTGAACGGTGTAGAAGGCATAAAATCTGCCTCGTGGAACAAACAAACAAAAATTTTGGATGTTCAATTTGATGACAGCAAAATTTCTGTGAAGCAAATCGAAGAAAAAGTAGCGGGTTCTGGCTATGATACGCAAAATGTAAAAGGCGACGACAAAGCCTACAAAAACCTGCATGAATGCTGCCAGTATGACCGCAAAAAATCGTAACAAATACCGGTAAAAAAGAAAGGAAAGGAGGTGAAATACCATGCGTAAACTTTTTGTAACTGCACTCGCTATCACAGCGTTTGCTACTGCAACAGCTCATTGCACCGAAAATTCGTGCTGCAATCAAACGTGTTGCGACAGCTCGTGCTGCCAAACAACACAGTGCTGCGATAATTGCGACACGTGCTGCTCTGACGGCACATGCAACAATTGCTGCAACTAATTTCATCGGAATAAAATGTGTTCTGAATGAGTAACAAAGCTGCCTTCACGCCGTACACGTGGGGGCAGTTTTGTTTTTTTTTCTAATTTTTCGAGAGTTTGTATGAAGTTCAGAAATAAGAATACACCACATCTTCTTCGACGGATGCTGATTGTATGCGCTCTTGTAGTAATTCCTGCTCTAGGAATGGCACAAAATCGCGCTGCACAGCCACTTCTTTCGGCACTTCCATATCCTTCGTGGGAGAAATACGCGCTCGTAGATTCTGCCACAAAGCAAGCAATCACGGGCGTTGTAAAGAATCTCTTCGATGGAATGTCCGAAGGTGATACGGCAAAAATTCGCACTCAATTTTTTGATACCATTGACCGAATGCACACTGTCCAGCACTTTTTTCCTTCAAGAGGCGATACTACTTCTGTTGCGCAGTTTGGTACGGTGAAGGAGTTTTTGGAACGAGTACGTACCTTGAAACCGCAGGGAATTGCCTTCGAGGAGCGGATTTTGCGCTACGATATTCTCCGCGATGGCGATTTTGCTACTGTGTGGTGTCCGTATGAAGTGTACGTGAATACACAATTTCGGCACTGCGGAGTGGACGTATTTACTATGACAAAAACTGCACAAGGCTGGAAAATACTGCATCTTTCAGATACTCGGCGCAAAGACGGATGCAAATAGACGTAGGTTCGTCGTCTGGAAACATCGGGACAACATGAGAACATAAAAAAGCCGTTGAACATGCTGAGAAGCATCTGTTCAACGGCTTTTTGTGTGATAAGTCTATTCAAAAACTATTATGCGAAGTTATTGGCAACCTTTTTCAATCATAATTCCAATGCGACGATTTTGCTTGCGAATTTTTTCAAGTTCCGTAGGAGAAACGCTGCCCGCCGCTGGCTCTTGAACTTTCGGTTTGCTTGAGCCAAAGCCGCGTGTAACTGAGATTTTTGCTGGGTTTACGCCCTTACGCACAAGCCAATCTTTCACTTTTCCAGCGCGTTGCTCTGACAATGTTTGATTTACTTTTGCATCACCCTCAGACGAGGAATGACCTTCGATTGCAACTTGCAAACTATCGCACGATTCATTCACAAATTTATAGACGCGAGCAAGGTTTCGTGAGGTTTCTGGCAGTTCAAAATTAAAGCCTTCTGAGCCAACTTTGAAGTAAATATCGGAGAAATCCACATACGCGCCAGTTTTTGCATCGAACACAGCAACGGTGCTGTCTGCAACGATGAGTCGCGCTTGGAATGCGTCCATCATATCACCGCTTTTTGGCTCACCTACTTGAATGCCTTCGCCAAGCCATTCCGTCCAGCCAGCTTTGGGGAAGTGCGCACGGTATTCGAGAGCGTAGCCGGGTGCATTCAGCAAGGTTGCGCGTAATGCCTCTAAACCCTGCACGGAATCTGCCGCCGGATGGTTTGTGCGGGCGATAATTTCTGCGCCATCTTTTGCTTCTTTCCACCCCTCATTTGCCAAATAGCCAGCATAGCCGATGCTTGCTGCTGCGGGAAGATTTTCCAGTGCCATTTTGAATGATTCAATGGGCTTGCCTGTTGTGAATGCGCCACATGTATCGCTGTCCATGCACCAGTCGTTATCCCACACGCTTTGCTCTGCACCTGCAAAGAACGATTTATATTTTACATGCGGCTCAGTATCGCGCCAAAAGACGAGATATGCTGCTCCGAAGACCGTTCCAATAACGAGAAAAGCAGTAAGCATGAGCGGAAACGTCAAGGCTGCGCCACGACGACGGCGTTTTTTTGAATCGGTAGTTTTTGCCACAAGGGTATCCTGAAAAGTGAAAAAATGTAATTGGTTGAAGTCAAAGTAGTTGGAAAATATATGCTGGTGAGGTGGAAAGAACGGCGCAAAATTAGCGGAAATGCTGCTTAAATCCAACATCTCTTTTTGAGAATTTTGTTGGAGAGACGAGCATTTATGCAACCTGTTTACCAGAATTGTGTATTTTTGTTTGTCGAAAAAATACAACTATGGTAGATTCATGCTTCATTCATGTTCCACACATTCACCTCACTATGTTCGCTCGCCTTTACTCACCACTTGCCTGGACGACGCTTGCACTTGTTTTTCTCGTTATTCTCGCTGGGGCTGTTGTGCGTACAACTGGCTCAGGAATGGGCTGCCCAGACTGGCCCAAGTGTTTTGGTCAATACATCCCGCCAACAGATATTTCGCAGCTCCCAGCCGATTACAAAGTTCGATTTATGGTAAAAGGTAAGGAAATTGCTGACTTCGATGCTTTTAAAACGTGGGTAGAATACATCAATCGCTTGCTGGGTGCGCTGTTGGGGGTTGTCATTTTTGCATTGTGTGTTTCATCGCTTTCGTTCCGCAAAACGCATCGAATCCATATTCTCCTTGCCGCATCATTACTTGTTGTTACAGGATTTGTTGGGTGGCTGGGTTCGGTTGTGGTAAAAACCGATTTAGAGCCGGTAAAAATCACAATTCATATGCTGACTGCGTTTATCATTCTTGCGCTCGCCGTTGTAACGGTGCATTATCAGCGCGTACAGTCTGAAAGCCTTGCCATTTCTCGTCTTCAAGCATTGCCGTCTTGGGTTTTGCCGCTCATGTTTGCCAGCGTCGCGCTTACTCTGATGCAAGTAATGTTGGGAACACAAGTTCGTGAGGAAATTGATACCATTGCAAAAACGCTTGAGTACAGATGGCGTGAACTCTGGGTGCAGCAGCTTTCTTCCATGTTTATTGTGCATCGCTCGCTTTCGTGGCTCGTGTTCATGGTGAATGCGGCAATTGTCGTGCAACTTTGGAAAACAACCAGTTCAAAAGGCTCTGAATACCAGTTTCTACGCCGCGTGGTGGCAATTTTTCTTGGTGGAATTATCCTTGAAATTTGCTTAGGAATTACGCTGGCATATTTGGCAATGCCCAAAGCCGCACAACCCGCACATTTGCTTGTAGCGAGCGGCATTTTTGCAGCACAATTATTTGCGGCATTAGAAGTACGTTTTCTGCAAAAACAACGCTAAAACATTACACACAATTCCCCTGAACCCCAGTATTGACAAGCCTTCTTTGTCTATATTAAGATTACCTATGACACAAGACCCAATCACGCTCTGCATTGTGGACGACCACGAGCTTATTCGTTTTGCGATGGAATCATGGATTCAACAAGACCTTGAGACACAATCTAATGTGCGACCAATTCACGTTGTTGGTACTGCGGAAAGTGGGGAAGCCGCATTAGAGCTTGTTCCACGAGTAAAGCCCAAGGTGTTGTTAGTAGATTTTCAGCTCCCAGATATGCTTGGAAGTGAGATTATATCACGCTTGCGTAGTGGTGGATTGGATAAAGAAACAATGAGCATTCTTGCCTTGACTGGCATGGAAAACGCTCCCATAAAGGAAATTCTTGCAAGTGGGGCGAATGGCTATTTATCAAAATCTGAATCTAGTACAACCATTGTGCAAGCAATACGTCATGCTGCCGAAAAGCCGCATGAACTCTGGCTCAATCCCGCAGAAGCAAAAAAAATGGTAAACGCAGACCGCGCTTTGACGATGGCGGGAATTACGGCAGCAGAAAAAAATATCCTAAAAATGCTTCTTTTTACGAATGAAGAAATCGCCGAAACGCTTGATATTTCGCGAGGTACATTGAAATCCCATTTGAATAATATTTATCAAAAACTTGGGATAAATTCTCGCGAAGAAGCAGAGGAATTTGCTACGAAAATTGGTTTGCTGCCGAAAGTTATTCGGTAGGGAACTCAAGAACAAACGTTTGGGAAAATCAAACAAATCAGTAGGTTCAATCAATAGACTTTATTCCGAATAGACTTTTTTACTAAACAAGGCAGCATGCTGCCTTGCTCCAAAACTCTAAAAACCTTATTCGAGATAAACTCTAATAGATTCTGTCAATTTCATTCAGTTTCACTGGATTTGGTAATGCAAAAGTCATGGAAACATACCATTACAAGCATTCTTCACATTTGGAAACTTCCACTGTGGCAATGGGGTGTGATTGTATTTGCGTGCTTTTCGCTTATGTGGCTTTTCAATATTGCATTCTTTTTGCAAATCTATCTTCTTGCTCCAAGCTCGACCAATACTCCCGTTCAGCCGACAATGGTCTTTTTTCAACATTTTTTACCTGGTGAATTTTCGAGAAGATTAACATGGATTTTCGCTATTCCGCTTGGATTATATTTCATCAAAAAGTTTCCGTTTCGGCAACAAGGTAACCATGCTATCGCTAAGTATCTTGGCTTGCAGAGCGCATTCAGTCTAGGCTTTGGCTTGTTGTGCGCAATTGTTACTGCCCTGCATGCTCAAATTACCGTCCCCATTATTTGGCAACAACTTTCCGATGGTGTGCCGAGCGTGTGGCGCATTCTTGCAATTCATTTTTCCCTCGTCAGTGGCTTTTTTGCCTCAGTCGCTTTGTATTGGCTGATGGTATTTGCTGTTCAAGCCGTTCAAAACTTACGTGCTTTTAGAAAGGAGCGCGACCTGCGGAAGGAAGTGGAAACTGAGCTTGTCAAGGCGCAGTTGTACGCACTTCAAAGCCAGCTCCAGCCTCATTTTTTGTTTAATGCGCTCAATTCTGTTTCATCGCTCATGTTCGAGGATATTCATCGTGCAGACCGCATGATAGCTCGGCTAGGGGAATTTCTCCGTATTAGTTTGAATTTTCATCATATCCAAATGATTCCGCTTGGTGAAGAAATTGGGTTTGTTGAGCGATATTTAGAAATCGAACAAATGAGATTTGAAGAGCGTTTGGAAATTCATTGGTCAATTTCAGACGAATCGAAGCAAGCACTCGTGCCAGCATTTCTCTTACAACCCTTGGTTGAAAATGCGATAAAACATGGGGTCTCGCCGCTCAATAGGGGTGGTTCTATCACGCTTTCAACAAGAGTACATGCGGCAGAGAAGGTGCTTTCGTTGCAGGTGATAAATTTTCCTGCACAACAGGTTTTTCTCAATGGTAATGCAAATGCAAATGGGAATGGAAATGATTATGAGCATTTCGTTGAAAAATCGTATGCGGTAGGGCGAGAAGAAGATTTGACGTTTGTTTCCTCAAAAGAACGTGAAATCCTCTCAAAGAATACCTCTGTATCGAATGACAGAATAGGTCTCAAAAACACACAAGCACGCTTAGAAAAACTCTTTACAGGCTCGTATGTGCTTGATTTTGGGAGCGTTTTTTCAGCAAATCCTTCGCCCCTACATGAAGATAAAAACATTGGTTTTTTTGTGAATATTCGTATTCCATTTCAAACCGCTTAACATCTGCATTTATGAGCAAAACGCCCAAACAGAGCGAACATCTACGCGTAGCCATTGTTGATGATGAACGCCTTGCACGCACGAAAATACGCCGTTTCCTTGAACAGATGTCCGATGTCGAAATTGTTGCAGAATGTTCCAATGGGAGTGAAGCATTGGAATTATTGTCCAATGATACAATTTCTATCAACGTCATGTTTCTTGATATTCAAATGCCTGAACTTAGTGGCTTGCAGGTTGTTCAAGAATATTTCCGGCATCAAGGGGAAGAGTACGAGACTGAAAAAAAATTGAGCGCGAATACTCAGGAAAGCTCGCCAATAGGTGAAAAAGCACCCTTGTTTGTTTTCATAACTGCATTTGAGGAGTATGCAATTCAAGCGTTTAAGGAAAACGCTCTTGATTATTTGGTAAAACCTTTTGACTTTGAGCGATTCGCGCTTACAATGGAACGTGTACGAAAAATGTACCACTTGAAGTCTATGGCTCAATTGCACCATGAATCCTTGCAAGGGATGATTCTCCGCCATGAGGAACTTGTCGCAAGCGAAGTGCTTGAACGCTTTGTGGTGCGAACACGAGGTAAAATCACGCTTGTAGATGTTCTGTCGGTAGATTGGATAGAGTCCGACGGAAATTATGCAATTCTACATGTTGGAGGGGCAACCCATCTTATTCGTGAAACGCTCTCATCGCTTGAAAACCGCTTGCCACCAAAGGAGTTTATTCGCATACATCGCTCGGTCATCGTAAAAATTTCCTTTCTTACAACAATAGAATTAAGCCCCGACGGCACATATCAAGCTGTGCTGAGAGATTCTACACGCTCTTTTGTTGGTCCAACCTTCCGAGAAGCTGTCCGCAGGGTGCTTGGTTTGGTGTAGTTCTGCTCCTATCCTCGTGCAATTGTCAATTTATCACTGCAATCATGGTCTTCATCCCAGAATACTTTTTTTGATATTCGTACCGTAGTATTTTTCCTGTGCATTCATCAACAGTTCTTGTGAACGTACAACCGTAGTAAAAATCGAGGTTGGAAGCATTTGTTCAAGAATTACTGTTTGTTGCACAGAAAATTTTTTCACCCATCTTCAAAGTATTCTTATGAACATCTTTAACCCAACCTTTCTCCTCCGATTTGCTTTAGCAGTTATTCTCATCATTCATTCAGTTCCTGGAATGTTTAATGGTGGTGTGAATGCTTTCGGCACTCTTTATCTCGAACAGATAGGTTTTGCGCCCTTTGGTCTTTTTCTTGCATGGGCAATTAAATTATCCCACGTTGTTTGTGCTATCTGTTTGCTTTGGGATAGATATATTTTGTACCCAGCTTTGGCAACAATTTTCATATTCGTTGCAGGTATCGTCATGATTCATGGCAAGGAAGGATGGTTTGTTGTTGGTGGTGGGCGAAATGGTATGGAGTTTAACTTTTTGCTCATTTTTGCGTTGCTTATGCTCATTTTTCCTGATGGCTTGCGACGCAAACCAAAAACCACGTAAAGAAAGAATACAACTCGAAAACATGGGACAAACCTTGTAAATATCGGGACAAAAGGGAATAGACGTACATACAATGTTTACGAAAAAAGTGTAATTTTGCTGGCATATCAATTCGAGGGCGTTACTTTTTTTGACCAGCATGCACACGTCGGTCTTGTGCATCTTTTTTGTATGTGGGCTTTCCATGAATCTTGGGGCTGTACCTTTTTTTCGTACCTTTTTTCAATCACAATCGTTTCAAGACAAACCATCGAAGCAAGCATTCATGCGGTGGTTTGTCTGCTTGTGTTTTGCTTTTTTGCTTGAATCAGTTCTTATTTCCTTGATGTTTTTCTACCAAAGTGTAGAGTATATCAATACGCCGCAACAAAACGCTTGGCTTGCAAGCTATGGTACTCGGTCATTGTATGAATTTATTTGGACAAAATTTATCCTGTTTGAATTCATTCGCCGTTTGCCATGGGTTTTCTATGGACTAGTATTGGTGAGCTTTGCGGGGAATTTCCCCTTATTTACCTCTCATTTTCCGACGAAATTGTACACGCGCAATCTCTTCCTGCATGCTGGATTTGCGCTTCTTCTCGGTATCGTTCATGGTATTTGTACCCAACTGACGCTGGGCTTTTTGTTTCCTATGGAAGAATTCCCCGTGCAGATATTCTTGCGCACTTTCAGTGGATTATTTCTCTCTATCCTGCATTATTGCTTGATTGTAAGCATCTTTTCTATGTTGCAATATTTTCAAAAATTCCAAACCCAAGAACTTCGTGCTGCACAGCTAGAATCAACAACAGCACGCTTAGAAACGGAGCTTGCTCAAGCACAGCTCCAAGCATTGAAAATGCAACTGCAACCGCACTTTTTGTTTAACTCTTTGAATTCAATTTCTGCGCTGCTTTACAGCAATCCACGACGCGCAGATACGATGATTGCTCGCTTGGGGGATTTTCTTCGTATGACGTTGGAAAATCCAAACACACAGTTTATCACGCTCCAGCAAGAACTAGATTTGCTCCGGTGCTTCGTTGATATTGAAATGATGCGGTTTCCTCAACGTTTGCATGTAGAATTTAGTATTGAAGCGGGTTTGCAGGGCATTTTTGTTCCGAATTTACTTTTGCAACCACTTGTTGAAAATTCAATTAAATATGGCATCCTTCAAAGCACCTCTGGAGGGCGCATAGATATTGGTATTCGACGATTGCCCTCACGACAAAACCATTGTATCGAAATCACTGTCAGAGACAATGGTCCAGGCATACAACCAACGGAAAAGGCAACCACCCAATATCCTGCACAATATTCCTCACAATATCCTGCACAATATTCCTCACAATATTCTTCAATAGAAAACGAGCAGGGAAGCGGGATGAGTGGTATTCTCTTGCGAAAAAAATCAAGTATTGGTCTGGCAAATACAAAGGCGCGTTTGGAGAAACTCTATGGCACGGATTTTCGGTTTGATACCTACAATGCGCACGAAGGAGGCTTTGTTGTGTATATGGAGATTCCATTGCAGAGAAACATTTCAACATTTGACGAAAAGCAACATCTCTTTGCGAGAGAAAGCGCGTAAAAACTGAATTTTTCAATAGTAATTTTTTCTGTATGCTTCCTCAACATCAAAAAATATCAATACTGATTGTGGATGATGAAGACCTTGCTCGCGAGAAAATACGCCACTTTTGCGGTGAAGACCATGATTGCGTTATCATAGGAGAATGTTCCAATGGATTTCAAGCCGTAGAAGCATTGTGTCATCACGTTCCCGATGTGGTTTTTCTTGATATTCAAATGCCAGAACTAGATGGTTTCGAGACCTTGCGTCTCATCCAAGATTCTCTTGAAGATGAGGCAACCGCACCATTTGTGGTATTTATTACCGCCTTCGATGAATATGCTTTGAAAGCATTTGAGGCACATGCAATTGATTATTTGCTCAAACCATATGATTTTGAGCGATTTCACGCAATGCTCTTTCGCGTGAAAAATTATGTTCGCAACAGGCAAACCCTCAACTCCCATGAACACTTGTTGCGAGAAATATCCACGTTACAACAATTACAATCTATTGCGTATTCAGAACGTTTTGCCTTCAAAACTCGTGGTAGAATCTACTTTGTTGAAAGTGAACATGTCAATTGGATTGAAGCAGACCGTAATTATGCACTTTTTCATGTTGGGGAAAATACACATGTTTTACGCTCAACGTTCCATGAATTGGAAAAACGGCTCAATCCCGCACAATTTCTGCGCATTCACCGCTCCTTTATTGTACGAAAAGATTTTGTTGGCTCCTTAACGAAGCGGACGGATGGTTCGGAACGATTATTTGAAGTTGTTCTCAAGAATGGCAAAATACTTGATATTGGCGAAGGCTACCGCGATAGTGTTTTCGCTGCGTTGGGCGTACATGGTGATTGGCAGAATCAATGAGAATGTAAACAGAATCAATCTTATGTAAAGTATTCATTTGCAAGGACTACAACAAATGAGCGTCTTCAGGAGTAAAGATGCGTTGTGAAAATTGTTGTTCCACCTCAAGCTGATGCTCGTCTGCAAGGCGAAAAATAGCAGGAAATTTCGTTTTATATTCGGCAAAAAGCTGCAAAATAGCACGTGTACTATCGGAAGATTTTTCCAAAGGAGCATCGCTATATTGCGTTCCCTTGCGGTCGAAGATGCCAGTAATGATGCCATCTTTACAAAAACCAATGCGGTCAATTTCTTGCATGGGGCGTGGAACACCGATTGCTTTTACCCAAAAAACACGATGCTCGTTTTTCTTTGATTTGTACGTAAAAAGATACATCGCAAAATTGGCTCTCAGCCCTGTTTCTTCGTACAGCTCTCGGACAGTCGCTTGCATTCGAGATTCAAATGGGTTTGCCCCACCTCCCGGCAACAGAAATTCATCACGTGGCATTGCATCCAGCAAAATACCTTGTTCCATTTCCACAATTGCAGTTCCTCTACGTCCCATCTGATATTCCAAGTTTTTCTGTGAATAAACGCTTCTCTGATACGGTTGCTTATCTAATACGGTAAAATTTGAGAATCGCAAAATGACAACAAAATCACTTGTACACAAGTATTGTCGTCAAAAAATTCATTGTACGATGAAAACCCTTGTACCTGACTTGCAAAAGCAAAAAGCCCTGAACGCTTGAAATAATCAAGCATTCAGGGCTTTTACGTTGTACATTTTGCGACAAAAACTTAGTTCATTGAGCGAATATTTTCTGTGACAACTTGACCATCGAACAAATGAATCGTGCGCCCTGCGTACTCGGCAAATTCTGGCGTGTGCGTAACCATAATCACCGTCGAACCTGCTTTATTCAGCTCGGTGAGCAGCGTCATTACTTCTGAGCCATTTTTGGAATCCAAGTTCCCCGTTGGCTCATCGGCGAAGATAACAAGCGGCTTCCCGACTATTGCCCGCGCTACTGCGACACGCTGCTGCTGACCGCCGGAGAGCTGCTGCGGGAAGTGATTGCGGCGGTGCATCATTTGCATCTGCTCCAAGACTTCTTCCACGCGCTTTTTGCGATAATCTGCATCGAAACCCAAGTACAGAAGCGGCAATTCGACGTTTTCAAAGACGGTCAGTTCATCAATCAAATTGAAACTCTGAAACACGAAGCCGATAGATTTCTTGCGGAGTTCAGCGCGTTGGCGTTCATTGTAGCCTGCAATTTCGTGTTCGTAAAAATGGTATTCGCCATCGTCGGGATTGTCGAGCATTCCCAAAATGTTCAGAAGCGTGGATTTACCGCAGCCTGAGGGTCCCATGATGGCAACAAATTCGCCATTGTGGATTTCAAACGATACGCCGTTGAGCGCAGTAGTTTCTACCTCTTCGGTGCGGTAGAACTTTTTGATATTATTGAGTTTAATCATGGCTTCAATCCTTGAAATGTGAAGAATTTGAAAAATATTTGATACTGTTGATTCACGTAAAAAATGGTATTTTACTCACCTTACTCAACACCAGCACCGCCCTCACCCCTCGCTGCGCGAGACCCTCTCCCAGAGGGCGAGGGTTGATGGAGACTAGCTCTGAAGCCCTCTCCCTCTGGGAGAGGGTTGGGTGAGGGTGGTTTGCGTAAGGTGAGTATTTTAGAAAAAAGCGTACTTTGTTACTTCTCAACAATTTGAACTATTCTATGGATGCTATTACGATTGAACTCATTCAAAAGGTTCAGCAACTTCCGCTTGAGAAACAGAAAGCGGTCTTACAAATTGTCAATTCAGATTTTTCCCGCACTGAAGATACTCCTCAGCACTCACGCGAAGAATGGCGGAAACAGTTACTTGAATGTTCTGTTTGGTCCGATGAACAAATTCACAATATAACGGAAACACGACGCTGGATGAACCAATGGCAAACAGAATCCTTGTAGATACATCTGTGTTTATTGACTATTTCCGATGTTATGATAAATCCGGAACATTGTACTATCTCTTGAGTGGACAGTATGAATTATGTGCCTCCGTCATCACTGCTTTTGAACTTGGAGCTGGTGTTCGCAATGAACGTCATCAAGCAGATTATGAAGGCGCATTATCATCAGTAGTAATACTTCCGCTTGATGTATCGTGCATCAAAGAAGCACTAATCATTCAAAATGCACTTCGGAGCATCAATAAAACTATTGGTTTTCCCGACACGCTCATCGCCGCAACTGCGCTTGCCCACGAGATTCCCATTGCCACATTCAACAGAAAACATTTCGAGCGAGTACCAAATCTGACTCTCTTAAATATTCCCGCCGAACAGCCCTAGCAACCTCACCATTACTCATGCCTGAGCGATTCCACCGCATTTGCCCGCGCCGCTTTCCATGCCTGCCCTGCAACGGTCATAAATGCTACGACCGCAGCCACAATGCCCGCACCGACTAACACCGCAACACCAAAACCAGAGCGGAGTTCGACGTGGTAGGCGAAATCTTGCAGCCACGTGTTCATCAGCCAAAATGCAAGCGGCGTACCAATCACAAAAGCGATAGCAACTAATTTGAGAAAATCTTTGCTCAGAAGCCCGACAATACTTGCTTCCGACGCACCCAACACCTTGCGAACACCAATTTCTTTCGTGCGCGATTCCGCCGCAAACGCTGCCAAACCGAACAGTCCCAAGCACGCAATCACGATAGCTATTGTGCTAAAAATTGCGAATAAATTTCCGCTGCGACTATCATCTTCGTATTGCTTTTGAAAAATCTCGTCTGCAAACCGCACAATGAAGGGGTTTCCGGGCAGAATGCGCTTGTAGAGCTGCTCCAGCGTTGCCATGTTTGCTTGCACGTTGTTGGTTGTCATGCGAAGGGTGAAGCAACTCGTTGCATCGCTTGGACAAAAAATAATTGGCTCAATCGCGCCGTGGAGCGACTTGTGATGGTAATTCTTCACCACACCACAAATTTGAATGCGCTGACCTTTTGCATCATCGCCCCATTTGATGAATTGTCCAATCGCCTCCGATGCTGTTCTGAAGCCAAGTTGCTGCATTGCCGCCTCATTCACAACGACATTGCGCAATTTGAAATCGCCCATATTATCGGTGTTTTGATAGCCTTTGCCGCTCACAAATTTCATTTCGTATGTTGCGAAGTAGTTTTCATCAGCAATCAGCATATTGTAGCGTTTTTTCTCGTCGCCTTTTTGCCCCGCAGTGCTGGTAATTCCTTCAGTGGAGAAGTTATAGCCTTCGCCAGGAATATTCTGGCTGCCAGCGACTTTTTGAACAAATGGCAACCGCGCCAATTCTTGCTTGAAGACCAGTGCTGGTCGCATATCTTTTTTGCCTTCGGGTGTTTTTTCTACGATTTGCGGTCCGTCAATCACGAGAAGCTGTTCCAAATTCATTCCCAAATCGCGGTTGCGCATAAAATTTAACTGTTGCCAGACAATTAATGTTCCCGCAATAAACGCAATAGACACTGCAAACTGCACCACGACAAGCGTTGAGCGAATCCGACCGCCACGCGCCGAGCGTGAAAAATTGCCGCGCAGAACAATAATCGGGTCCACGCCCGTCAAAACAAGCGCGACGTAACTGCCCGACAGCACTGCACCCAGCACCAATGCGACGATTCCCCACGAACCAATGCCAAACGAAACTGCATAACCAAGATGTAATTTCGCACCAAGCAAGGTATTAAGCGGCTTTTGGAGAAGTTCAACTGCAGTGAGCGCAATAAGAAACGCGGCGAGTGTCAGCACAGCGCATTCCAGCAAATACGGCAAAACAAGGTGCTGACGCGATGCGCCGATTGCCTTACGAACCCCGATTTCACGCGCTCTGGACAGCCCAAATGCCGTCGAAAGATTGATGTAATTTATCCACGCCAAAGCAAGCACAAAAAACGCGATAGAACTAGCAATAACCACGAGTTTCAGTGCTGCGTTATTTGGAAGCGGGTCGTTGAAGCTGTCGCCTGTGTGAATGGAGCGAATTGGTTGCAAGTGCCAGGTAACATCTAAATTGCCCATTTTTTGACTGATTGCTCGCATTTGCGCTTCCATTTCTGCGGCTTTCCCGCCTTCTTTCAGCAAAATATACGCCGTCAAAAAGCCAGATGTATTCTGCGGGTCTAAACTCGCCCAACTGTTATTGTTCAAGTTTGTAGGATTGGCGAGGGTTGTGAGCGAAAAGAGCATATTTCCTTTCAGGTGCGAATTTTCAGGAATATCCTGCATCACGCCTGTAACGGTGAACTCATTGGGAGTAAATTGATTCGCTACGAGCAAACGTTTTCCAATCGCGCTTTGGTAATTTCCGTTGCAAGCGAAGTATTTCTGCGCTGCCGAGGCAGTTATCACCATCGTATTGGGCTTATCAAGGTCGGGGCTGCCGGCGAGGAAGGAGAATGAAAATGCGCGGAAAATATCGTTGTTGCCGTATGCCACATCTCCTTCTTGGAAAGTGAGTGTTTGTGCGCCTGCGCTGGCATTTTGTGGTCTATAACTCACTACGCCACCCGCGCTTGTCATAAACGTCGGAATGGCTTCAATGCTGGAGAAACGGTCGCGCAGAGCAAGCATAGCGGGCGAAACATTGCCAATGGCTCCCATACGCGATGTTCCTACAAGGCGAAAAATACGGTTTGCGTTTGTGTGAAAAGCATCAAAACCCGCATGAAAGCTGGCAAATTCCATCAAAAATAAAAATGCCGTCATGCCGAGCGCGAGACCAAGCACGTTTAAGCCGGTGGTAAACTTACGCCGCCAAAGGGCGCGGAAAGCGAGTTTGAGGTAATTTGCAAACATATTCGTTCCTTAATTGCGAGTAAAAATACTCCGTGAGTTTCTGAAAATGAGTACGATAATTTCAACCGATACGAGAGTTTTCTCAAATGCTGTGCCAAAACTTCAAAGCGTGTATTTGTGAGGCATTCAAGGTTTTCTATTCATCCTTCATTGTTCACCAGCGCACACAAACTGTTCAAAAGCGGACACTTTGAAGGACGGTGAAAAAGTTGTAATATTGCAATGATTCAGCCAGTAATTTCATTCCCTAGAAACCGCATGAATACTCGTCTTACCAAACAAGTGCTTGCACTGCCAAACGCGCTCTTATTCATTTCCGAGATACAAAAATCCTTGGAAGAAGAACGTGCGAAGCGGCTTCACTTCTACGAAATCGTTGATGAAAATAAAAAAATGGAATTCATCAATGGTGAAATTGTGTTCCATTCGCCCGCAACAATGCAGCAGAATCAAGTTACAGGGAGACTTGCAGCTCTTTCAAGTACCTTCGCATCATTAACACATCAGGGTTTTGTGGGTATAGAAACAATCATGGTTTCTCTTTCTCGAAATGACTACACACCTGACATCTGCTTCTTTCCCGAAGAAATTGCTCGAAATTTTACTGATGAGCAAACACACTTTCCCGCTCCCAGATGGATTGTCGAAGTTCTTTCACAATCAACCGTGCAAAATGATAGAGGCATAAAATTCAAGGATTATGCGGCTCATGGGGTGCAAGAGTATTGGATTATCGACACTAACGCCGAAACGATTGAGCAATATACATTGCTGGAAGGCGCGTATAATCTTGTTTTGAAGGCAAAAGAGGGAATAATTTCAAGTACAACTTTACATGGCTTCACAATTCCTATTCGTGCTGTTTTTCATCGCCAAGAGAAGGCAGCAACACTTCAGGCAATGATTGAGCAAACCAAAAAAACTACATAAAACGACGAAAGCCCGCATAAATACAGGCTTTCTAAGAGATTCGCTTCTTTGAAATTTACTTCACCACGAGCTTTTCCGCATCGCCAAAGGTATCATAGCTTGAAGTGATAACCTTCTCGCCGACCTGCAAACCTTCGATAATCTCAAACGTATTCGGATTTTGCCGTCCAAGCCGTACATTGCGCTTGATTGCTTGCTTTCCGTCTTGCGCAAGCACAAACACCCACTGTCCGCCTGTTTTTTGGTAAAATCCTCCGCGAGCCAGTAAATTCGCCTGTTCCTCGCTGCCAAGCTCCAAGCGGATTTGCAACGATTGTCCGCGCCGAATACCTTCTGCCGCCGCGCCTTCAAAGTACATATCCACTTCAAAGCGACCATTTTTTACTTCCGAAAACACCTTACGAATAATCAATCTATGCGGCTTTCCAGCGATTTCACATTGTCCAATTTGCCCAACATTGATTCGCGCTAAATAGAATTCATCTATCGGAACGCGGATTTTGTAGGCATCAATCACATCAATCTGCCCCAAACGCTGACCGCTCGTTTTTGCTTCGCCAATTTCGCAGTTGAGCGAGGTTAGTTGCCCCGAAATAGGAGCGCGAACCAGCATATTATCAAGGTTTTGCTTCACAACGCCAAAGTTCGATTTCAAGCGGTCGGTGGAATTTTCAAGTTGATTCACCTGCGCCAACCGCATGATGGAATCCGTGCGCGAGGTTTCGAGCGTGAGAGCTTTGCGCTTGACCAAAAAATCGTAATTGTCCCGCGCCCGCTCAAACTCTTCCTTCGAGACGAGTTGCTTTTGCACGAGAAGTTGATTCTGCTCAAAGACGCGCTTTGCGTTGGCAATCTGATTTTCGAGGTCGAGAAGCTGATTTTTCAAGGTGAGGCGGGTTTGCTCCATCGCCACGCGGCTGTTTTGCAAGTTGTTCATTTGGTCGAGCATTTGCGCCTCACGATTGACGGCATCCAGCACCATTGTTGAGTTCTTGAGCAAAACAATCGGGTCGCCTTCCTTCACCATCGCGCCCGCTTCGACGAACATTTTTTCTACGCGCCCACCATCAACGGCATCAAGGAAAATCGTGCGTTGCGGCTGCACCGTGCCTGTAACGGGGATAAATTCTTGGAACACGCCGCGCTCCACCGCCGAAACCGTGATTTTATCACGCTCGACGTTTAGCGTGCTGCGCGTATCACCCAAAACGACGGTGTAAATCACGAAGCCGGCAAAGACGGCACTTGCCGCAAGAATCGTGATTTTACGCGCCGTCCAGCGTTTTTTTTCAATTTTCTTATCCATGATATTTTGCGTTTGAAGAGTGAGAATGTTGAGTTGCGTGAAATGATAGTCAGCAATGATGGTCGTGCAATGATTTCTTGATTTGTTCAATTAGCGTGCCAAACTGTAAGAACACGATTTTACGCGCTTTGTAGGACTATTCCTGCATAAATACTGTCCGCAAATAGCACACAAACTGTTCAAAAGCGGACACTTTTTTGTAAAACCTCTTGCCACAATGGATGCTTCGAGCGTATCTTTGTTGGAATTTTTGGTTAAGTTTTTGATTGAGTTTTTGAATCCCCAAACTGCGCATTTTTTCTCATTTTTCACGCTAAAAAGTATGACAATTATTCCCAAAGAATGGCACTACACGCAAGACGGGAAGCGGGATTTACGCATTGATTACCTGCGCGGTTTTGTCATGCTCATTCTTGTCATTGTCCACTTCGATTTTTTCTCGTTATTCAACTTCATTGCGTGGGAGCGCATTGGCGTTATCGCTGGCGCGGAGGGATTCGTGATTTTATCAGGGTTTGTGGTTGGAATGCTTTACGGCAGCAGAATTCAAGAAGATGGCTGGCGCAGCATTTCACAAAAGCTCTGGAAGCGAGCAATCAAGCTGTACAGAGCGAATCTTGGCGTGATTCTGGCTGTCGCGCTTCTCAGCCTCCTTCCCTTCTGGTCAGCGTGGAAACTGATGACGTTCACGGACGTTGCCACAAGCACCGTTTATCAACTTTACCCGCAGCCAGGACTTCCCTTCCCGCAAGCACTGATGCAGCTTTTGCGCTTGCAATTTGGTCCGCATCAATTTCAAATCATGGGCTTGTACGTGATTCTCCTTTTTGCAACGCCTGCTTTGCTGTGGATGCTCCATAAACGGCTTGTAATCGTGCTTCTGGCAGCTTCGTGGGGAATGTATATTTTCAATGTATATTCGCCCAATATGCCGACGGGTGCGCAATTTGAGTACGGTTTTCCGATTCTCACGTGGCAAGTGCTGTATCTGCATGGCTTGGCGGCGGGTTACTATAAAAAATCGCTCACAATGCTGATGGATTCTAGTTTCCGCGTTCCGATTCTTGTTCTGAGCGGCATTCTTTTTTGGGGATTTATGTTGTTCACGCTCAACAACCCAAATCCTGAAATGCCAGCATTTGCAAGGCTTTCATTCATTCCTCCGCAAGTGTTTGGCGAATTGTACAACAAGTATTTCCTCAAAAATACGCTTGGCGTTTTGCGTTTGGTGAATTATGTGGCAGTGTTGGTGTATGGCTCGTACATTCTTACGATTTGCTGGAAGCCGCTCCATAAGGCGTTTGGCTGGTTTTTTCTACCGATTGGACAAGCCTCGCTCTACGTTTTCATCATGCACATTTTTGTTTTATACGTTGTCAGCAATATCCCGATTTTTTGGCAACAACATTTCATCATCAATTCTCTCGGACACACCGCGTCGTTACTCACGTTGTGGTTACTTGTGCGGTACAAGGTTTTATTTGATTACATTCCGCATTAGGTTTTATGCGATATTGGGAATGAAACAAATTCATCCAAGCACTCGTCTTCTTTCAAAAATTGAACTTTCACCACCACAAAATTTTTATGAGCAAAGCTACCTCCAAACAAGGAACAATCCTTGCGATTGACGATAATACCGACATTCTCACCTCGCTGCGTTTGCTTTTGAAGCAGCATTTTCAAACTGTTCACACCGAAGCGCATCCCGACGCGCTGCCCACGTTGCTCAAGAACACGCGCTACGACGTAATTTTGCTGGATATGAACTTCACAAAGGACGTTTCAAGCGGTGCGGAGGGTTTTCATTGGTTGGAACAAATTCATCACATTGACCCCAATATTCCCGTCATCATGCTCACGGCGTATGGCGATGTGGACACCGCAATCCAAGCAATCAAGCGTGGCGCAACCGATTTTGTGCTAAAGCCTTGGCAAAATGAAAAGCTCCTTGCAACCATCAACTCCGCATTAAATCTCGCTTCTTCGCGCCGTGAAGTCGAAACCTTGAAAACCAGCGAACGCTCGCTCAAAAACGCCATCAACGCACAAAGCGCACCAACACACGATTTCATCTGGTCTTCCCCCGCCATGCAAAGCATCAATGCGCTGATTGACAAAGTTGCCGTCACCGATGCAAACGTGATTATTCTTGGTGAAAATGGCACGGGAAAAGAGGTGGTCGCCCGCGAACTGCATCGCCGCTCGCTTCGGGCGCAGGAAGTGTTTATCGGCGTGGATATGGGCGCACTTCCCGAAACGCTCTTTGAAAGTGAACTTTTTGGCTACGTGAAGGGCGCGTTTACTGATGCGAAGGAAGACCGCGCAGGGCGTTTTGAGTTGGCAAATGGCGGCACGTTGTTTCTGGATGAAATTGGAAATCTCTCCTTTCCAGCGCAATCCAAACTCCTTGCCGCGCTGCAAAACCGCATGATTACTCGCTTGGGGTCGAGCAAGCAAATTCCGCTCAACATTCGCCTCGTCTGCGCAACGAATATGCCTCTGTACACGATGGTCGAAGAAAAACAATTCCGCCAAGACCTTCTCTACCGCATCAACACTGTGGAAATTCACCTCCCGCCGCTTCGTGAGCGCAAGGAAGATATTCCGCTTTTGGCAGAACATTTCCTCAAAAGTTATTGCGCAAAATACCGCAAACCCGCAATGCGTCTCACTCCGCCAGCACTAAAAAAATTGGAACAATATCCTTGGCGTGGCAATGTTCGTGAATTGCAGCACACGCTGGAGCGCGTTGTGATAATGAACGATGCCACGCTCATTGACGCAAGCGATATTGCGCTCTCCACTCCAAACAGCGCATCACAACAAGGTTCTGAAGGGAATCTCCACGTGGATAATTTGAATTTGGACGATTTGGAAAAACTCGCTATTCGCAAATCGCTCCAAAAGCACAACGGCAACGTGAGCCATGCGGCTGAAGAACTAGGTTTGACGCGGGCTGCGTTATATCGGCGTATGGAAAAATATGGGTTGTAAAGTTGTAGGCATAGTCATTCTAAATTGGGCAGACAACAGTGTCTGTTTGTGCCGAAGCTAGTCTTTATGAGGTAGCGCAGACACTCTTGTCTGCGCCACAAGACGCACTTTTTTTGAGTCCATACCCTTATTGATTGCTCACTTTCTTTCCCCCGCCTCATGCCCAGAAACTACGCGCCTTCCAAGCCCATTCGCTATTTGGGAAGTTTTCAAGTAAAAATTATCCTTCGCATACTTTTCCTCACGACAAGCATTGGTGCGGTGTTGTGGGTTTGTACGCAAACGTCGCTGTACGCAACGATGACCATTCTTATCCTCGCCTGCATCGCTCAAGTGTGGTCGCTCATTCGCTTTGCAGAGCAGACAAATCGCCATTTGATACGCTTTTTGGAGTCGGTGAAATACGGCGACACCGTGCAGATGCAATCTGTGGCTCGCTTGGGCGGCTCGTTTGAAGAATTAACAAAAGCATTTACGGCGGTAGTGCAAGATTTTGAGCGCATTCGCGGCGAAAAAGAGGAGCAATATCTCGCCTTGCAAACTATTCTCCACCACGTATCTATCGGGCTTCTGTCCTTCGACGACAACGAAATGATAGATTTTATCAACCCCGCAGCCCGCAAACTTCTTGGACTGACGCAAATTCGCACCCTCGCAACACTCAATGTCCACCACAAGCCGCTTGCCGACGCGCTTCGGAGCATTCCGCAAAATGGAAAATTACTTGTAAAACTCGTTGTCGGCGAAGAAATTCTCCAGCTCGCGCTTGCTTCCACGACCTTCCGCCAGCGCGGGCGCGACATCACGCTTATTTCCTTGCAAAACATCGTGAGCGAATTGGAAGAGCAAGAAATTATCGCGTGGCAAAAGCTCATTCGCGTTCTCACGCATGAGATTATGAACTCCGTCGCGCCAATTACGTCGCTCGCCGAAACAGTATCCACGCTGCTTGCAGAAGATTTGCCCGACGACGAACACGACCGCCGCGAACTTTTAAGCGATGTGCGCGATGCCGTTGGAACGATTGCCCGCAGAAGCGCAGGATTACTGGGGTTTGTGGAGAATTACCGCACCCTTTCGCGCATTCCTGAACCAAATTTCAGCCTCTGCAAAATCGAACCATTGCTGAAAGATTCCGTACGCCTTTTCGAGCAAGAAGCGCGTGAACGCTCGGTTTCGCTCGAATGCAGCACGGAGCCTCGCACGATGGAAATTCCCGCTGACCGCACGTTGCTGGAACAAGTGATAATCAATCTTGTAAAGAATGCGTTGCAAGCAAGCACAAAGGGTGGTGTGGTAAAAGCGAAAGCGTTTCAAAGCCCCACAGGGCGCATCATTATTGAGGTTTCAGACAATGGCACAGGAATCGCGCCAGAAGCGATTGACAAAATTTTTATTCCTTTTTTCACCACAAAGCCCGAAGGCTCTGGGATTGGGCTGTCTTTTGCTCGTCAGGTGTTGCGCAAACATAGTGCGACAATAAGTGTCGTTTCTGAGGTTGGCAATGGTACAACGTTTACTATCAAGTTTTGATGGGCTTTTTTCAATAGTGGCACAGACATTCTTGTCTGTGAGAACCCGCAGCAACGCTCACAAACAAAAATGTCTGTGCCACTAAAGACTGATTGTTGCTACTCTCCTGAGATTTTTTAATCCCAAAAACAGCGTTACAACAACAGAAACATTCCCAAAGCAACCACCACGCAGACCGCACCAATCCAGCGTAAACGCGGATTTTGAAAGAGAAAACTTCCCCAAATACTTGCGCCGCCAGCAACAAGCAGCAAAAACTCCAAAATGCGAAAATGAAACGGATGCTCTGCTGCTTTTTTCGGAACACCAGAACTCACTACCAGCGCACGGAGACTGGCTTGGCTCTCGAAGCCGATAGAATCTATGTTGGTGAGGCGCACGAAATATGTTCCTTCGGGAAGCAGCACATTCGCCGTACCGTTTTGGTGAATGGCATTGTGAACAAATTCGCTGAACTCCGCATTGGAAGCGACTTCCAGCCTTGTTGTGTAGCCGCCATTGTTCCAGCGAAAAGGCGTTGGATTGGGGTTCGGTGCAATGCGCTCTTCTGGCTCAAGAAGTTCTGGCTTGCGTGGAAGTGGCACTATTCCTTGTGCGGTGAGGTTATCACCCAAGCCAGCACCACCTACAACAACGCCGAAATCTTCCCCAATATCCAGATTTTGCCCCGCTCTTGGGTCATCATTCAAAACCTGTACGTTTGCTCTGCCTTGCAAAACAGAAATAATCGACCGCTCTTTTGCGTCCACCTTCACTTTCGCAGAGGCTTGTGCTGACGCGCTATTGAAGCCGATATGAGAATTTTTCGTGCGTACCGAAAAGGTATCCTGCGCTTTCATTTCACGCAATTTCACCATCAAATTCCCCTTCGCCAATTCGATGTTTTTCACGGCTTCGCTTGATGCAGCAGAAGATTGTCCGCCCGCAGAAGCAAGGCGTGATGCTGCTTCAAAGCCATAGACAAACATTGTTGCATTTTCGTCCAAACGCAGGACGCTATTGTTGCGAAAGGTAATGTCCAACCAGGCATTATCACTGGTGTTCAGGCGAAATGCCTCGTACAATTCATCATTCATTTTGGCTTCGCGCCAATCCTCTTCCCACGCTGATTTTATCTGCACACTCGGCTTTATAGCACTGATGCGGGCTTCAGGTGGAAGCGGCTTCCCATCTGGGCTGACGAGCAATTTCCCCGTGAGCGCACTTAGCCCGATAATCTCCACGCGGCGATTTTTCGTGCGTCCCTCTTGTGTCGCATTGTCGGCAATCGGAAACTGCGCACCGTAGCCGCGAGTTCTGATGCGACTTGCAGCAATGCCATTCTCCACCAAAAATGCCCGCACAGACTCGGCTCGCTGCAAGGACAACGCCGTATTTTGCGCCTCATTTCCTTGATTGTCCGCGTGTCCACCTATTTCGATGTTCAGCAAATTGCGCTTTGCTAAATACTCCACAAGGCGCGTGAATACTTGCTTTTGGCTTGCTTCCAGCTTTGCACTTCCGAGCGAAAAAGCAGCATCGGTGAGCGTGATTTTTTTTCCTGGACTGAGATTGAATTGCTCTTGCGCAAATACATGTTGTTCTGAAAAAATGAGCATGAGAACAAGAAATAATGCGACAAGGCTCATATTTGCGCGTCCTGTGGCGCAGACAGGAGTGTCTGCGCTACCTGCAAAACTTGGCTTCGGTAGCACAGACACTCTTGTCTGTGCCGCTCTCAATGCTGTGTGTGAGTGAGCGCGTCCCGTGGCGCAGACAAGAGTGTCTGCGCTACCTGCAAAACTTGGCTTCGGTAGCACAGACACTCTTGTCTGTGCCGCTCTGAAAGAAATGAAACGATTCATTGAGTGCAAAAATTAAAGAGGAAGAGTGAACCAAAACCGCGAGCCAGCATCGCGTGTGCTTTCTACGCCAACCGTGCCGCCGTGCTGCAGCGCAATTTCCTTGACAAACGCCAATCCAAGACCTGTTCCAGCGTTTGTGCGGACACGTGCATCGTCGTCGGCGCGGTAAAATTTTGTGAAAAGTTTCGATTGCGCGCGTTCGGAAATACCGTAGCCTTCATCGCGTACGGAAAGCTCTATTTCACTGGCTTTGAGGCGAATTTCGATGCACATTTTTTTGCCTTCGTCCGAATATTTCACAGCATTGGTGAAAAGATTCAAGACCGCTTGCCCCAGCAAATCTGGGTCGCCAAGCACAGGCGGCGTGGTTGCGGGGAAAATGGCATCAATAGAAATATTCTTTTTTTGTGCAAGTGATGAATTGATTGCAACGACCGAACGCACGATTTCATCAAGGCGGACGGGTATTCTCCGAACTTCTGCTTTGCCCGATTCCATACGGCTCAAATCCAAAAACTTCGAGATAATTCCTGCCAATTTTTTGCTTTGCGAGGCGATAGTGCGCCCAAATTCTTCCGCCTCTTCTTTCGCCAATTCGCCTTCGCCAATCAGCTCGGCAAGCCCATTGATGCTGTTGAGCGGCGAGCGGAGTTCGTGCGCGACAATCGAAACCAATTCCGTTTTCATGCGGTCAATTTCCACTTCGTGCGTTACGTCGCGCAGCAAGCCCATGAGCGCAAGCACCGCACCATCCTGCTGCACTTTTACGAGCGTTCCGCGTAGCACAAGTTCGCGCACTTCCCCGCTTCGGCTGAGGCGAAACTCCACAGAGCGCACCATTTCTTGTGTTTCAAGCATATCGCTTGCAATGGTGGTAAAATCATGTTCCGCCAGCACATCATCCAGCAAAAGCCCTTCGGAAGCCAGTTCTAAGCCGAACCACTCTGCGCAAATACCGTTCAACAGTTCGATGCGTTTTTCCGCATTCAGCAAAATAATTCCATCCTGCGCTTGGCGCACCATCGTTTCGAGCTTGTTACGTTCAGCAATGATGCGGCTTACGTTCAATCGCTCGTATTTTGCAAGTTCTTCGGCAACGGCATTTTGCTGAGAAAAAAGCATCGCAAATTCGTCCCTGCGCTCTGGGTTCATTTTCACAGAAAAATCTCGCCGAGCCAGTTTTGATGAGCTTTCCAAGAGTTCTTGCAAGGGCTTAGAAAGTTCACGCGAGAAAAAAATACCCGCAACGCCAGCAATGAAGCCGCACAGCAGCATCCAAAGAAGAGTGTTTTGCTGAATCTCGCGCACTCGTTTGTAGGCAATCTCGGTAGGCTCTTCGACAAGAATCACGCTGCGCAAAAGCGGTACAGACAAGGCTGCACCAAGCATTCGCACTCCTTCGCTCTTCGAGTATTCTCGCAATGTTCCCACGAATGCTGTTTGAGAATATGCTTGATTATTCAGAAATGCTTGTGTCGCTGCACCCTGCTTTTGTGCGGCTTGGACGGCATTTCGGTTTGAAGAAGCAAGGAGAACGAGCGAATCCGATAACAAGGAAATTCGGTCTGGCGCACCCTGAAACAATCGGCGTGAATCCTGCTCCACAAGGGCGCACAAATCCTCTGTTTTCACGAGTGCCGCCACGTAACCGATACAGCGATTATTGCTCACAAGCGTCGTGAGAACTGGTATTGCGGGCATGAGCATTTTTTCTGTAAAAATTGCATCAAGCAGTGAAATTGTCCCAGAACTCTGCGAAATACCAGCATTGATGCGGAGTTTCACAGGAACAGTGCTGCCTTGCTGCTTCACAACAGCATCAACAATTTCCCCGCGCACATCGTACACGCCAAGTACATCAACATTTTCTGCTTCCGCAAGAAGGCTGCGAACCTGCATCAATGCTTGGCTTTCGGCGTTTTCATTCACTAATGTATTTGCTACGTTGCGCAAAAGTTGTGCTTTTTCTTGAATATGAGTATTCACGCGCTCTTGGACACGCTCTGCTGCAAGAAAGTATTTCTCCTCAGCAAGTTCACGGATGCTGGAAGCCTGTATTTGCGCCATTCCATAGCCAACAATGCCAACAGGAAGGACTGCGGCTGCGACGAGAGCAAGCGTGATTTTTGTTGAGAATTTCATAGTTCAAAATTCATGGCACAAACATTTTTACAATTCTTCCCGTCAGGCGGCTGAGAAGTGCGCCAATGCTGCCGTCTGGCGAGTTTGTCGCTTGCACAGCACTCGCCGGACGGCTACTGCGCTTGTGATAACAGCCGCTTGGGCGAGACGAGATAGAACCTGACTCGTTTACGAAACCACAATATAGGGAAAGCGATGGAATTATTGCTTATTCCGCACGTTTTTCGCCAATGAAAAACATAAAAAAGCCCCACCACAAGGCGTGATGAGGCTTCGAGAGTTGTTGTAATGAGTTTTCCCCTAGAATAAACGGCATTAAATTTTAGAATCCAAATCCACCACCACCGCCATCTTGCGGCGCGTCGCCACTATCGCGGCGGCGGCGTGGTTGCTCGCCTTGAATGCCACCCAAGCGGCAACTTACATTCAGCGTAGCAATGCGGGTTTCAGGCTTTTGTTGCACATTCGCGGTGAACGCCGAACCTTGCAAGAGCATATTAAATCGCTGCGTGTCGAACACGTCCGAAACATTCAGCGTAACAGACCATTCTTTACTCAAATCTTGGCGGAAACCGAGCGTTAATGCGTGCCACGCTTGCATTGTGCCTTGTCCAAATTGGATTGGTCCGTTGTACATATAATTCACCTGCAAATTGCCGCCTTCCCAGGGCATTTTGAGTGTGGAATTTGCGCGAAGATTGTAGGCAATCGCTCCAGAGCTGATGTTATCTACCTCGCTGCCGCCTGAAACGCTGTTGTAGAAAACGTTTACATTTGCCATTGCCGTCCAGAACGGTAGAATTTGCCCGCGATAGACGAATTCAAAACCTGTATTCACAATAGCATCAAAATTGCGGAAAGTAAGAATCGTATTTGTGCCGACAGGCTTGGTGGGATCTACGTCGGCGAAGAATTGCATGGCATCGTTTGTGCGGCGATAATAGCCTGTTGCGGTCAGCGTGTGTTTTTCAATTTGCGACACAAACGAAAGCTCGGCTGCATCAATGGTTTCAGGGCGCAAGTTCGGATTTCCTTTGCGCAATGCTGCGGGGTTGGAGTAATCAGTAAACGGATTCAGTTGCCAAAAGTTCGGACGGTTGATGCGGCGACTGTAGCTGGCTTGCAAGGTATTTGACGAATCCAATTTGCGCGACAAATGTATCGTTGGGAACAAATGCGTGTAGCTCTGACCACCGCGCTCACCGCTTGTAACCTGCAAGGTATTCACGAACGTATGCTCAAGGCGCAATCCCGCTTGAACGTTGATGTCGAGAAGGCGCGTGGAGAGCATTCCGTAGCCCGCAAGCACGTGGTCGCTGAAGTTGAAGCGATTGATGGCATTGCGATTTGGCACCATTTCACCCGAAGCACGATTGAGCGAATCCAAATATGTGTCGTTGTCAATCAAGCGCAAGGTAGATTTCAAGCCAGTTTCGAGCTTGCCAATCGCTATCGGCTGCACGTAATCAGCTTGCACGGTCCAAATGCGGAAATTGTTGATGAAGTTATTATGTTCCACGCTCGCCCTGGATTGGAGCGGGTTTCCAGTTGCGTCTAATTCTTGCTGGGTGAAGGTGCCGAAACTATTTGCATCGTTGTTGGAATAGCGCGTCGAAACGTCGAGATAGTGCTGTTTGCTGGTGAAAAGTTGTTTGTAGCCCGCACCAAATTCGTAGCTTTTCCAGCCGCGTTTTGTGATGTTATCGCGCTCAGCACGGCGGAAAATCTCGTTGCTGGTGCCGTTTTTGTAAGTATAATTCCAGTTTTCTGTGTTCGCGCCATCGTTGAAACGCACTTGCCCGTTTACGTTCAGCGTTGCTGCGGTTGTGAGCGAATAATCAGCGTTGAAATTGCCAAAATGTCCGAGTCCCGCCCACTGCCCATCAATGCGCTGTTGCAAGACATCACGAATGCCTGTAAGTGGCGTATTTTCTATATTTCCACCAAAATACTGTTGGTGATACCGCGCTCCATAGCCCGCCGTTACTGCAAGCGGACCGTTTTTGTATCCGAAATCCGTCCCAAGATTGTACTTGTGATTTGTTCCCGCGCCACCGTTAAAATTTAAGTTCCAGCTTGATGTAATCTCGGTTTTGGTAACGATATTGATAATTCCGCCCATTCCTTCAGCATCGTAGCGAGCGGACGGGTTCGTGATGACTTCGATTTTGTCAATCAAATTTGCGGGAATTTGTTGCAGCAATGCCGCACGGTCGCTGCCCGCAAAGCCTGTTTGCTTACCATTGATTTGAATAACAAGATTGCTGCTTCCGCGCACACTCACGTTGCCGTTCACATCCACATCCACCGTCGGGACTTGGCGCAGCGCATCAACAGCCGTACCGCCAGTAACGGTCGCATCTTTGGACACATTGAAGACTTTCTTTTCTGCCGAAAGCTCCATCACTTCTCGCTCGCCAGAAACGGACACCTCGCCCAATTTCGCTGCTGAAAGGGGCAGACTTACGGAACCGAAGTCGTAGAGCGGCCTTGCGGCATCAAGTTCGATAGTGTCTTTGAATTTTGCATACCCTAAAAGCGTTACCGCAACGTGGTAGCGTCCGGGTTTGGCGTTGCTTACGGTAAATTTTCCATCCGCATCTGCCAAATCACCAGTAATGGAGCCGTCGCCAAGATGTTTCATATATACACTTGCCGATTTCAAGCCTTTCTGCGAACCATCCTCTACAACCCGCCCCGCTACTTTGATTTGCGGTCCTTTTGCTTGTGGAATTTGCGGTGTATTTTGTTGAGCGAAAAGGGCTGCACTCGGCATCAATACAAATGCTGAGAGCAAACAGAAACAAAACGGCACAGCAATAACGCTGCGCACTGCAGAAGCAGTCGCTTGGTACATAAAAATTCTCCGAAATGGAATGAGGTAAAACTATTTGATAAGCAAATGGTAGGAAAAACGAATCATCAAATTTTTAAACTATTACGATAACAATTATTGAAGAATCAACAGTCGAACTATCAACGAAAAACATTTTTAGAACCCCAGACTATTGACAAACACTTGTGTATGAGATAGCATTTACCAAAGATGAGCGTGTTGATTTTCTATGATATACTTAGCTTTGTGGAAAAAGTTGCAGGAAAAATGTGGCGAGTGCAGAATTAACAGAATTTTAACAAACCTTTATCATAAAAAAATGAGAGCCTGACAAAGAAGTCAGACCCTCATTCTTCTTGTGAGCATTGAATATTTATCGCACAATCAGCATCGGAATCGAGAGTTCATGCCGCACAGGGGAGATTGTTGCACCAAAGATAAAATCAGCAATACCACGATGTCCATGCCCGCCCATCACGAGTGCGTCAATCTGGGTTTCTTTTGCAAGATGAATAATTGCTTTCGGGACATCGCCAAAGCCTAGATGTGGTGCGGCTTGCAATCCATCTTGGCGAAGAGCTTCGGCAAGACGTTCCAAGTAGAGCGCATCTTCGCGGGCTTCTGAATCAAACGCCTCCGTACCATACACCACGCCGCCTACGCCCTCCACGACGTGAAAGAGGCACAGTTCCGCGCCGTGCTGCTTTGCAAGATGAATCGCGTGGCAGAGAACATTACGGTCGCTCTCTGAGAAGGCAATCGTAGCGCCAATTTTCGCAAAACGTGGTTCTTGCAACGCCAAGCGTCCGCCTTCGGGCAACATCGTAAACACCGCATCACGCCTACGCTCGCGGGCGATGGTATTCGAGCGTTTATCCAAAAATGGCTTTACCAACACGTAGCCAAGCAATACCGCCCACACCATTGCACCAATGCTCACAAGCAGCTTTATTCCTGTATTTGGGGTTGTTGCAATCAATTCCAGTGCTTTTTCCACAACCAATTTTGCATTCAGCACAATAATAATTCCTGCCGAAAGCCACGCCAAACCTTGCACCCACGCCTTATTCGCAAACTCGCCCATAATGCGCTTATCGCTTGTGAAGTGGATGAGGGGGACAATCGCAAAGGGAAGCTGAAGGCTAAGGACAACTTGGCTTAAAATCAGCAAACTATACGTGCCGCTCTCGCCGACCGTCAGCAACACCCATACCGCCGGAACAATAGCAACCATGCGGGTTACAAGCCGTCGCACAAAAGGGCGAATTTTGAAATGCAGAAAACCTTCCATGATAATCTGCCCCGCGAGCGTTCCTGTAAGCGTGGATGATTGCCCCGCCGCAAGCAAAGCGACCGCAAAAAGTGTTCCTGCGAGTGAGGTTCCGACAAGCGGCGAAAGCAGTTGGTGTGCTTGTTGTAGCTCATTCACCACAATACCATTTTTGTAAAACGTCGAGGCAGCAAGGATAAGAATTGCAGCATTGACAAAAAAAGCAGCATTCAGAGCAATTGCGGAATCAAAAAAGTTGAGTTTTGCCGCAGACCTCTTCCCTTCTGGGCTGCGGTCGAAAGCGCGTGTTTGCACGAGTGCGGAATGGAGGTAGAGATTATGCGGCATCACGGTCGCGCCGATAATGCCAATCGCTACGAACAATGCACCTTCTGGCAAACTCGGCACAAAACCCTGTACAATGCCCGCAGCGTCTGGCTTTGCAAGGAACATTTCCACCAAAAAACATCCGCCAATAAGCGCGACAAGAGCGATAATAAACGCTTCAAACTTCCGCACACCAAGATTTTGAATCGCCAGAAGCAGCATCGTATCAAAGCCCGCAATGACCACGCCCCAAATAACGGGAATGTGAAAAAGGAGATTTATCCCGATTGCCGTTCCCAAAACTTCCGCCAAATCACACGCCGCAATCGCTACTTCGGCAAGAAACCAGAGCGCGTAGGCAATGGGCGCGGGATAGTTGTCGCGGCAGGCTTGCGCCAAATCGCGCCCGCTCACAATGCCGAGCCGCGCAGACAAGGTTTGAAGCAGCACCGCCATGAGATTCGACATGAGCAGCACCCACACAAGCGCGTAGCCAAAACGTGCGCCGCCTTCAATGTCGGTCGCCCAATTTCCCGGGTCCATGTAGCCGACGCTCACCAAATATGCGGGTCCGAAAAATGCAAAAATTCGCTTCCAACGCTTGGTTTCATGCGGTATTTCGACGCTGCGGTGAACGTCGGAAAGAGAAGTATTTTCGCGTGGATTTGTGTTTAATTTGCTCATGTTTTACCATTTTTTGTGATGGAAAGTATTTGTAAAATAGCGAAACTATTGGAAAAACTAAAATAATTTTTAGACAAGGCTAAAAATTTACCCCAAAACATAAAAAAGCCTGCAAACCTTGAATTGATATGTCTTACAGGCTTTTCACTTCGTTAGAAGCACATAAACCCCTCTTACACGCTGTGGAGTAGATACTTTCTAAATTTCTATTGCTTTTTTTGGTGTGAACGATTACCAAAAAAGTATTTCCCAACTAACGGGATTGTTTTATATTGAGTGCTCATCACACCAGATTTCCGCTCGCTGTACATTGCTGCCCATCCCACACGGTATGTAAAGCCTTGATTTGACATTGTTTTCCCGTTCATCCTTCATCCGCCGCTATGATTACCCTTCCCGGTTATGACATTCGTTCTAAGGTTTTTGAGAATCACCAAACGCGCGTCTATCGCGGCATTCGTCAAAGTGATGGCGAACCAACCATCATCAAAATTCTCAATAAACAATACCCGCTTTCTGAAGAAGTCGCACGCTTCACACGGCAGCACGATTTATTGCAACTTGTCAGCCATCCCAATATCGTCCAATCGCTCGGAACGGAGCACTACGAGAACGCTCCCGCGCTGGTGATGCGCGACATTGGTGCTGTGGCATTGACAAGTATCATTCTTGACGCTGCCAAGCCCTTGGGCATCAAACCATTCCTTGAACTTGCCATTCAACTTGCGGGCGGGCTTGCCGCTATTCACGCTGCACGGATTCTTCACAAAGACATCTGCCCGAATAATATCATTGTTACCAATGATTTCCGAACAGCACAGATTATTGATGTGAGCATATCGTCTCGTCTTAGCCGTGAGCAAGCACCCAATCTCACGCCGCACCAACTAGAAGGAACACTCGCTTATATCGCTCCCGAACAAACCGGCAGAATGAACCGCGTCATTGATGCCAGAAGCGATTTATACTCGCTCGGAGCCACGTTCTATACCATGCTCACGGGAGAGACGCTTTTCCCTGCCCACGACCCCGTAGAACTTGTCCATTCCCACATTGCCCGTGTCCCGAAGCGTGTGGATGAGGTGAATCCTGCTGTTTCTACGGCGGTGTCAGATATTATTGCTGCTCTTCTCCGCAAAAATCCCGAAGACCGCATCCAAACGGCATTGGGGTTGAAATTAGATTTGGAAACGTGTTTGGAAGCATTGCAGAATGGTACGCCCTTGAAGGATTTTCAACCGGGGAAAAACGATATGGTCAGCGAACTCCGCATACCACAAAAACTCTACGGTCGCGGGGCGCAGGTGCAGGAATTATTATCGTCCTTTGAGCGAGCAGCGACCCAAAAACCAGAAATAATGCTTGTTTCGGGGTATTCCGGCATTGGGAAAACAGCGCTGGTGAATGAAATACACAAACCCATCATGCGTGAGCGCGGGTATTTCACCCAAGGAAAGTTTGACCAATTCACCCGCACCGTCCCGTATAGTGCGCTCGTGAGCGCCCTCGACGGGCTTATTCGCCAGATACTGACCGAGCCGGAGATGCAGTTGCAGGCATGGCGCACAAGGCTCTTGGAGGCGGTTGGGGTGAACGGAGGTATTATCACTGACCTTGTGCCGAAAGCGGCTTTATTACTTGGTTCGCAGCCATCCGTTGCTGAAACTACTGATTCTCAAGCCTCTCAATATCGCTTTCAAAACGTTGTGCTGAAGTTTTTACAGGCACTCTCTGAAGAAGGTCAGTCTTTGGTGATGTTTTTGGATGATATGCAGTGGGCTGACGCTGCAACACTAAGTCTGGTGCAGCAATGGATGGCTTCGCCCCAAACGCACCATTTGCTAATAATTTGTGCCTATCGTGATAATGAAGTGAGTGCGGCACATCCCTTTATGCAGATGCTTGGTGTTTTGCGAGAGCGCAATATTTCCATTCAAGAAATCCGCGTTGCTGCCCTGAGTGCGGGGGATATAGCAGAACTTTTGCATGATACCGTGCAGATTACTTCGGAAGACGATAAGAACGAAACAATAAGGCTGCTTGCACAGGAGATGCTGAAAAAAACAGGCGGTAATCCGTTCTTTGTTCAGCAACTTCTCCGAACATTCTATGAACGAGAAATAATCCGCTTTGACACAGCAACGCATCGTTGGCTTTGGAAACACGAAGACGTTGTAACAGCCGACATCACGGAAAATGTTGTGGAATTGGTGGCAAATACCCTGAAATCAATGCCTTCGGCAATGCGCGAAATCCTGAGTTTTGCTGCGTGTTTGGGCAATAGTGTGGAAGTGGATGTCCTTCTGAAGTTGTGCCGCAGCCATTTTCAGTACGATACAGCAACCATGCTGGACAGCCTCTTGCAAGCGATTGAGTTGGGTTTTCTTCATATCCAGCAAGGGCAGTTCAACACGCTCTACAACGTGCGTATTGGTGCAGAATCCGAGACAACGCTAGAGAACACGGTGCGGTGCAAATTTTCCCACGACCGTATTCAGCAAGCCGCATATTCCATGATTGATAGCCAAGATTTGCCGAAAATACACTTGTTCATTGGGCGCTTTTTTGTGGAATCTGGGGCAGACAGTCAGTCTATCTTTGAAACAGTACGGCATTTGAACGCAGGAGGTGAATATATAATGGAATACAGTGAAAAATCTGTTGCCGCAAAACTGAATGTCGAAGCTGCGCGACAGGCAAATACCGCGTCTGCCTTTGCTTCGGGCTATGAGTATGCCCAAAAAGCAATAGAGTATGTAGGCGAAAAAGGCTGGCGACTGGATAAAAGTATCATGCTTCAAGCCTCCGAGCAGGCAGTCCTTAGCGCCGCACGAATGGATATGACCGATAGTGTTGAACGTGTTGCACTATTGGCTCAAAAACACTCACAATCGGTCGTTGAGCTTTTACCGATTGAATTTTATCGTGTCCGTTTTTACCGATCCAAGAATAATTTTCCAATGGCTTTGAAACTCAGTGAAGAATTAATACGCTCACTGGGATATTCTTTGCCGCAGATGGAAAAGATAGGACCACTACGGATGCTGACTTCATTTATCCGGCTGGAACTTGCCCTGAAAGGCAAAACTATTGAAGATATACAAAGCGCTCCGATAGTCAGTGATGAAAAAAAATTAGCAATTCTGAAAATTTTAGGTTTGCTTCTTATTACCACTTTTTTCTCAAATCGGTGGGCGGGACTGTACGCAGGGTTTGAAAACCTTCGGCTTTCACTCCGATATGGGGTTGACGAAGAAACAATTTCCATCTGGGGGATGTATTGCATGATGGCGAGTGTGATGGGGAATATTGATAAAGCATATTCGTACCAGAGGATTATTCAGTATTTTGGGCAACGATTTGGCATAGCGACAGTCTCCGCAAAAACATCAGCAATATTTGCCGTCTTTGTTATGCCATGGAAACAAAGTTTGCATGAAGGGATCTCAACATTGGTTGAAGGGTATCATCATGCGACGGACATGGGATTAGTCTTGGAAGCAGCGACAAATCTCCAAGCTGCTCAGTTGTATCAGTTCTGGACGAGCAATGATTTGCAGGCTGCCGTGCAAACAATGTCCTCTTATACCGAAACCGTCGGTACGATGAATGAAGCAAATCATCATCAAATGATGTTGGCTCGACTACAAGCTGCTCATAATCTTCTTGGCGAAGGCGAGTACGCATTTGTTGATGAACCGGCGCGTCTGGAAGGGGAATTGTTTCATGAAGCCAAGCAGATACAATTCTACGAAGAGGTGAAAGACCGTGTATCGTTGCAAGTGCTCTATTTCATGAAAACGATGCTGGCATTTTTGCTCGGTACAAAGGAAGAATCTCTCCGACAAACCCGAATATTGCAACAATATCAAGGAGCGGGATTTGGAGGAATTATGCCCGTTATATCTCAATATTTCATTGCCCTTTCTTGCGCACAAGCCTATTCGGTTTCTGCCCCCATTGCCGAGAAAATCCAATTTCGCCGCGCTATAACAAAGGCAAAAAATACCCTTAAAAAAAGGGCGAAAAATGCCCCGATGAATTTCTTGCATAATTTCTACCTTGTCTCTGCAGAAGAAGCACGGGTGCTGAAAAAGTACGAAGAAGCAGAAGAACTCTATGACAAAGCAATACAAAGTGCCGAAGAAAACAAGTACCTCCGCGAACAAGCACTCGCTAATGAACTTGCAGCCAAAATGTATATCGAACGCGGAAGAACAAGGGCTGCGAAGGCATATATGACCGAAGCGTACTATCTCTATACACGCTGGGGGTCGAAGGCAAAAACGCGCCAGTTGGAGAGCAGCTTTGCGGAGTATATTGATAAAAACAGCCTTGCCAGCCGCCCGCGTACAGAAGGTTCGCTGACAACGATTGCAACCAGCATTGGCTCTTTTTCCAACAGCACCAGCATTGGCTCTTTTTCCAACAGCACCAGCATTAACCCTTCGGTACTTGATATTGCCTCACTAATGAAAGCCGCGCAATCTATTTCCGGCGAAGTCGAGGTTGAAAAACTCCTCCAAACGATGATGAACGTCGTGATGGAAAATGCCGGAGCCGACCGTGCCTGCTTTTTGGCAAAATCCGGTAACCAATGGCTTGTACAAGCAAGCGCTTCGGTGGGGCAGAATGCGACTATCATTGCCAAAATGTCTTCGCTGCCGATGCAAGGCAACGTGCCGGAAGCTGTCATCAACGTCGTCGCCCGAACCCAAGAACTGGTGCTGCTTGCCGATGCGCGGACCCAAAGCCAGTTTCTGCGCGATACCTACATTCAAGAACGTAAGCCGCAATCGGTCTTGTGTCTGCCGTTGCAAAATCAGGGACAACTTGTTGGAATATTCTATCTCGAAAATTCTCTTGCGCCGAATGTTTTCACGCCGCAGAGGTTGGAAGTATTGAAATTGCTGAGTGCGCAGATTGCTATTTCGCTGGATAACGCACGTTCCTACGAGCTTTTGGAACAAAAAGTCGCCGAGCGCACCAATGAACTCCGCATTGCGAATGAAGTTCTCCATGCCAATAACATCAAGCTGGAAGAACTCAGCAACGAAAAAACCGAGATTATGGGCATCGTCTCTCACGATTTGAAGAACCCCATCGGAGCGGTGCGCGGCTTTGCAGACCTGATACAAAACGGCTTTGTGGAAGGTGATGAAGAAGTGCGGGATATTTCGGGACAAATCGTCAAGACCTCCGAGCGAATGCTGGAAATGGTGCAGAATCTCTTGGATATGAACCGGTTTGAGTCCGGCGGAGTTATGGTCAATGCTATCAGCCTTGACATCAATGATTTTCTGGAAGGTATTTTGAATGAACATCGTGTTGTGGCTGGGAAGAAAGATATTACACTCCATTTTACCCCGTCCGGTGGTATGCCGCCAGTCGTTGCCGATGAATCTATGCTTGTGCAAATTGTTGATAACCTGGTCTCCAACGCCATCAAGTATTCTCCCCATGAGCGGAATGTGTTTATCCGAACCGTGTACCAAGAAGGTGCGGGAACGGTACGCTTAGAAATACAAGACGAAGGACCCGGCGTTTCGGAAAAAGATATGCAAAAGATGTTCGGGAAGTTCGCCCGTCTTTCTGCGCAGCCGACAGGCGGGGAACATAGTACAGGTCTGGGCTTGAGCATCGTGAAAAAAATAGTCGAGGCTATGAGCGGTCGTGTGTGGTGCGAATCGGAATTGGGCAAAGGCGCGACGTTTTTTGTGGAATTGCCTCATGAAAATCATCCACAAACCGTATGAATACTCATAAATCAGGCAATTTGAACGAGTTATTTTTCAAAAAAAATATCCTTGATTCGTGTCAATTCGTGCGATTCGTGGATGTTTTTGGCAACCTGCCCGACCAACTTCCAAACGCTTAGATTACTTTACCCAACCATCCAGCATAGTAATGGTGCGGCTTCCATACTCTGCATTGCGCTCCGAGTGCGTTACCTGCACGATTGTCGTGCCTTCGCTATTCAATTTTGTGAAAAGCTGCATGATTTCTTCGCCTTGTTGTGAGTTCAAATTACCAGTTGGTTCATCAGCAAAAATAATTTTTGGTTGTGCAATAACGGCACGAGCAATGCCAACAAGTTGTTGCTGCCCGCCTGAGAGCTGATGCGGAAACAAATCTTTTTTCGCAACGATATTGAATTTATCCAAAATATCGGCAACCATGCTTTTACGCTCATCTTTCTTGACGCTTTGGTACAAAAGCGGCGTTTCGATGTTTTCATACACCGTGAGTTCGTCAATGAGATGGTAGCTTTGGAACACAAATCCGATATGCTCTTTGTGCAATTCTGTTCGTTGTTTTTCGCTCAGTTTCATCACGTTTTTGTCCGTGAAGGTGTATTCCCCATCGCTTGCTTCGTCGAGCATTCCCAAAATATGCAGAAGCGTGGATTTTCCCGAGCCAGATGGTCCCATGATGGACACAAACTCGCCTTGTTTGATATCTAACGTGATATTGCGCAGCACAAAGGTTTTGAGCGAACCAGATTGGTAATACTTGTTGATGTTTTTAAGCTGAATCATACAAATTTTTGAAAAAAATTGAGAGAAAAAGTATTTGTTTTGTTCAATCTTTGAAGGACGTAAGAAAATTCGTGCCAATCTTTCAAGCACGTGTTTATCAGCTTTACAGAGGAGCAGCTCAATAATGAATGTTCATTAACAGCACACATAGTGTTCATTTTCGGACAGTTTATTGAAAAAGGAAGGAGACTATTTACTGCAATGCACCTTGTGAGAGAAAAACCCTACAAGCAAGATGTTATCTATAATGCAGGGTTTCGAGCTTGGAAAGGCGGTTTTTGAAAAACAACCTTTGAGGCAAGATGGAATAACGGCTTGAAGGTAGTGGAAGTATCTGTAATGCTCTAAAGATCTTGGATAGATTCCTTACCATTCTTCGACATTTATCTTTGCTGACGTTGCATCAATTTTTCCCCCACATTTCCCACAAAAATCCCGTATATTTGCAGCGTTTCACATTCATAACTCACCTCATTTCCCCATCTTCATCACTTTTGCATCAATGTCTCAACAAGCAACTTCTGAGAAAACAGCCGTTAATGGCACACACACAAATGGTACTGCCAACGGCGAAGCAAAATGCCCCTTTATGAACGGCGCAGTGAAGCAGTCCGCAGGCGGCGGCACGCGCAATCACGACTGGTGGCCCAATCAATTACGCCTGAACATTCTCCGCCAAAACTCTCGCCTTTCCAACCCGATGAGCGAGAAATTTGACTACAAAAAAGAGTTCTTGTCGCTGGATTTGGCGGCAGTGAAAAAAGATATTATCGCGCTGATGACCACCTCGCAATCGTGGTGGCCCGCCGATTACAACCACTACGGACCGTTCTTTATCCGCATGGCATGGCATAGCGCAGGCACGTATCGCATTGCGGACGGTCGCGGTGGTGCGGGTGCAGGAACGCTCCGCTTCGCGCCGCTCAATAGCTGGCCCGACAACACCAATCTCGACAAAGCACGGTTGCTGCTTTGGCCCATCAAACAAAAATACGGTCGCAAACTTTCGTGGGCGGATTTGATGATTTTGACAGGCAATTGCGCACTCGAATCCATGGGCTTCAAGTCCTTCGGTTTTGCGGGCGGACGCGAGGACGTGTGGGAGCCAGAAGAGGATATTTACTGGGGGTCGGAAGGAAAATGGCTGGAAGATAAGCGTTACGCTGGCGACCGCGAGCTTGAAAACCCGCTTGCTGCGGTGCAGATGGGCTTAATCTACGTCAATCCTGAAGGTCCTAACGGCAATCCCGACCCGCTTGCCTCCGCACGCGACATCCGCGAAACCTTTGGCAGAATGGCGATGAACGACGAAGAAACCGTCGCTCTCATTGCCGGCGGACACACTTTTGGCAAAACACACGGTGCTGCCGACCCGAACAAATACGTGGCTGCCGAACCAGCCGGAGCAACCATCGAAGAACAAAGCATGGGCTGGAAAAACAGCTTTGGCACAGGACACGGCGGCGACACGATTACAAGCGGCTTGGAAGGCGCGTGGACGACAAAACCCGCGCAGTGGACGCATGATTACTTCAAGCATTTGTTTGAGTACGAGTGGGAACTCACCAAAAGTCCCGCAGGTGCGCAGCAGTGGAAGCCCAAAGGCGGCGCAGGTGCTGGCACAGTGCCGGATGCACATGATTCCGCAAAAAGCCATGCTCCGATGATGCTCACCTCCGACCTCGCGCTGCGCTTCGACCCTGCATACGAGAAGGTTTCGCGCGATTTCTACGCAAATCCAGATAAATTTGCTGATGCTTTCGCTCGTGCATGGTTCAAGCTCACCCACCGCGATATGGGACCGATTGCCCGCTATCTCGGCGCAGAAGTTCCGAAAGAAGTGCTGATTTGGCAAGACCCCGTTCCTGCGGTTGATCACAAACTGATTGACGACAACGACGTTGCTGCGCTGAAGGCGAAAATCCTCGCTTCGGGCGTATCGGTTGCGGAACTTGTTTCCACCGCATGGGCTTCCGCTTCGACGTTCCGTGGCTCGGACAAGCGTGGTGGCGCGAATGGCGCACGTGTACGCCTTGCACCGCAGAAATTCTGGCAAGTGAACAATCCGCCACAACTGGCAAAAGTGCTGGACGCGCTGGAAGCAATTCAAAAAGAATTCAACAGCTCGGCATCAGGCGGAAAGAAAGTTTCGCTTGCTGACCTTATCGTTTTGGGTGGCGCGGCTGCGGTCGAAAAAGCAGCGCACAATGCGGGTGTGAAGGTAACAGTTCCCTTCACTGCCGGGCGCACGGATGCTTCACAAGAGCATACCGACGTGGAATCATTTGCTGTGCTTGAGCCTACTGCTGACGGTTTCCGCAACTACATGAAGAAAAAATATACCACGTCTGCCGAAGAAATGCTCGTGGATAAAGCGCAACTGCTCACACTTACAGCACCAGAAATGACGGCACTTGTGGGTGGCATGCGTGTGCTGAATGCGAACTTTGACGGTGGACAGCACGGCGTGTTTACGAAGAAGTCCGAAACACTCTCGAACGACTTTTTTGTGAATCTGCTCGACCTCACCACCACGTGGAAAGCCACCGACGCACACCAAGACACGTTTGAAGGCACAGACCGCGTGAGCGGAGCAAAAAAATGGACAGCAACCCGCGTGGATTTGATTTTTGGTTCAAACTCCGAACTTCGCGCCCTTGCTGAAGTCTATGGCTGCAATGACGGACAAGAACAGTTTGTGCAGGACTTCGTTGCTGCGTGGGCGAAGGTGATGGAGCTTGACCGATTTGAATTGGCGTAAGATGTTGTGAAATGTGAAAGCCCTGTATGCTTGATGTTATCTTGCATACGGGGCTTTTTCATTTTCAAACTGACAAGACGAAACATACGACAAAACTTTCGTACATTTATGAGTTTGTGCGTCAAGCCAGAAGAACACTTACATTTGACAATTAGCTTTCCAATATAAAAATTGTTAAAAAGTTTTCCATCTTACGAAACTTTTCGTACATTTGAAATCAAACAAAAATAAGGTTCCGATTTGAGCGACTGAGCTTTCTCAAACAAGCACTTTCGACCACCATTTCAAACCCGAATTTCAACTAACTTTTGGACAATCTCGAAATATTGCTAGATAAAAATCGTCATAATTTATTAAAATAAATCAAAAAATGAAAAAGCTAATTTTTAGTGTTATGGTAATGGTATGCTCATTAGGTAACACTTTCTCACAAGAAGTTCCTAAAGTAACAGACAAAGAAAAAACAGAAGTAATAAATAATCTTTGCAAATTGGTCGAAAACGAATACGTTTCTGCTGAAACAGGTATTTTAATAAGCAAAAAGATTAACGAAAACTTAAAAGCTGGTAAATACAACTCCATAAAAAATATAATTCAGATGTGTGATGTACTCACTCAAGATTTACGAGCTATTTCAAAAGATGAACACTTTGGTATAGCTCATTCTCCTCAGTATGTGCGTAGCATACAGACAACACTTTCAAAGACAGACAGCCTTGAAATGGAGAAAACACAAATAAAAGAAGGTCAAAAAAACAATTTTGGCTTTAAAGAACTATCCATTTTAGAAGGTAATATTGGCTATCTAAATTTTACAGCATTTTACGATCTTCGTCATGCAAAAGAAACCATTACTGCTGCAATGAATTTCTTATCTTACACAGAGGCTATCATCATAGATTTAAGAAATAACACTGGTGGAAGTCTTGATATGCCTCCTTATTTAGCAAGTTATTTTTTAAGTGACGATAAAAAAGTTTTATTACAATTTATAGACCGTAACAATAAAGTAAATAGTAAAACCGAAACTACTCAACAATTAGACGGAAAAAGATTATTTGGGAAGCCACTTTATATTTTAACCAGCAATAAAACAATTTCGGCAGCAGAAGCATTTATTTATTCACTGAAAAATAGAAAAGCAGCTATAATAATAGGTGAGACCACAAAAGGAGCCGCTAATCCTAGTGAAGCCAAAGTATTAAACGAGAACTTTCTTGTATTACTACCAAACTATCGTCCGATTGATCCACTAACGGGTACAAATTGGGAAGGTACAGGCATACAGCCAGATGTAAAAATTACGGCAGACAAAGCAAAAGAAACAGCACATATTTATGCAATTGAAAACATTGCTCGTCAATCACAATGGGGCATAATTGGCAACGCAACGCCCAGCAATTGGGACTCTGACCAACCAATGACCTACAACGAGGCAAGCAAGACGTGGAAAATCACCCTTAATCTCAAAGCTGGTGAATTTAAATTCCGTGCCAATAGTTCTTGGAATATCAATCTCGGTGACAGCGATGGTGATGGCGTTTTGAAACTCAACGGAAACAATCTTAAAGTTAATGCTAACGGAAATTATACGGTCTCACTTATACTGAACGTCGCTGGTAATTACACTTATAAACTTATCAAAAATTAAATATCTATAGCAATACCTCGCCATTAGGCGTTACTATAACGAGTAAACGGAAAAACTTGTGAAAACCTGTAAAAGACTTTTGTAAAACGAATTTTCAGAAAATTGCAAGACGAACAGAAATTTAAAAACGAACTTTTTGGCAAATCTGCAAACAGATTTTCAGAAAACTTAGAAACAAACTTTTTTTCAGAAACTTAAAAGTGAACTTTTGAAACATCTGTAAAACATATTTTCAGAAAATTGTAAAACGAACTTTTGAGAGGAGACAAAACAAAGTTTTGCACGAGCAAACTGCAAAAAACAGCAAACGCCTAATTATGAGGTTGTGGTCATTCAAACTGACAATACACATAGACACATACAACCTTGAATTCACATCTCATTACATTTATTTAGTTTATTTATGAAAATTGTTAAGGTTCTCGTTAAGTTTTTTATGCTGCCTCTGATAATTTTGACTGTTATTCCGGTTGTATTTTTTTCTGTAAAAAATAGAATGTACTTGAGTGGTGAAGACGAACAACACATTGCGTATTTACGCCAAAATATGGAGGTATTACAGAAAGATGGCTCTCAATTTAAGTGCTTTGACAGCAGTTTTTACGAGAGTAATATCTTTTTATTAGCAGAAAATCACGGCTATGCAGACGTTCAAGATATAGACTTTCAAATCTTTCAACATCTTAATAAAAAAGTAGGAGTACGATTTTATATAGCTGAAATGGATAGCATAAGAGCGAATATGCTCAATGAGTTTTTACGAAACAACAAGCCTGATGTATCGTTATTACAATCAATTGTAAAAGATATTGCCATTCGTATTCCACAACAAAGCAGTAAACAGCTGTATGATAAATGGATGAAATTATATGATTACAATAAGACCTTGAATGATAGCTTGAAAATAGAAGTCCTCGGTATAGACAAAAATTTTAATGATACGCAATCGAAAATTGGTAGAGATAGTTCTATGCTTCTCAACTTTGAAGCTATTGTTGAAAAAAGGGCTTTACAAAAAGAAAAATTTTATGGCTTATTTGGTTTTTATCATGGTATGCAATCTGGTATAAGCGAAAGCAATATTTACCCATTTGCTGGAAAATTAAAACGACAAAACATGTATCCGCAATTCCAAAATGTACAGACAATTGCCTGTTTGACACTTGAAAGCGAAATGTATCTTCCGCCCACTGAAGAGATGATAACACCACCCAATAAGAAGATGAGCCAGTTTAACGTAGATGGACCTATTCTCTTAACGAAAGGTATCAATGATATGAAAGGCATTACAACTGAAAATTCCATCACATTGTTTCATCTTAACAAACCAAACTCTCCCTACGGAAAAAGCCAACGATTAGCTGGTATAAAAGTAAATGTCGTAGGCGAGGACGTTCTTCCGAATAATTTGCAACAAGCAACTACAGATTTTTATCAGTATGTAATGTTAATTAGAGGTAGTAAAAGCTTATCGCCAATTGAGTAATACTTCCTTCTTGAATGCAAGAAAGAAGTATAGGTAGGACTTTCGCAAAATGCTCGTTTTGTGGCACAGACAAGAGTGTCTGTACTACCGAAGGCTCGTAAAACCTGCATCATGTGGTAGCGCGTAACACTCCTGTCTGCGCCATTTGCGAAAGTCCTCATAGGGTTATTTTTGATAAATGGTTTGATGACGATAAAGACCTTTCAAGAGCTGACCTTGCTCACTATTTATTGAATTGTGTAGAAGAAAAGAAAATTTCAAACCGAATTGTTGGAATTTCATATTAATCAATGTATAAAATAGAGCGTATCCAATTCCTTTTCAAAGCTCGCGGAAACAATCAAACTTGTTGTTTTCTCTTGTAAAATGCGCATATCGCTTAAAACTCGAAATGTACGCTCTGCGCCTTTATAGTGCGTGTCGAAAGTTAATTCATTCCGAACATACAACAGCACAACACCTGTCGCAGCCGCACACACCGCCAGTCCGACGATGTTAATGACAGCATACCACTTTTGCCGCAGAAGGCTTCGGAAGGCGGTTTTGAGATAGTTTTTGAGCATAGAATTTATCTTGCAAAGGTAGATACATTGTAATTACTCCGTCCTCAGAGACTCCACAGGATTTGCCCGCGCTGCCCGCCACGACTGCCCTGCAACGGTCATGAATGCTATCACCACAGCCGCCACACCCGCCAGCGCAAACATCCACCACGAAAGCTCTATCCGATACGCATAGTCCTGAAGCCACTGCCCTGCAGCCCAGTACCCAAGCGGTATTGCGAGAATAATTGCCAGCACCACCAATTTAATAAAATCTTTCGTCAGAAGCCCGATAATACTCGCCACCGACGCGCCCAGCACTTTGCGAATGCCGATTTCCTTCGTGCGACGCTCCACCGTGAACGCCGTCAAACCAAGCAAGCCTAGGGACGAAACCAGAAGCGCGATTCCGCAAAAGATATTCACGAGTGTCGTCATGCGCGTTTCGTTTTTGTACATGGCTTGAAGGTCATCATCCAAAAATGAAAATTCAAAAGGTTCATTTGGCACAACGCCTTTCCATGAGGTTTCTAAGGCTATAAGAGTTGATTGTACATTTCCTTTTTCCAAACGCACCGCAAGATGAGAATATGGAGAATATTGCTCCACGAAGCCAGAATCATTTTTCCAAAAGGGAGTGTTCAAAACAATAGGTTCTATGCGGTCTTTGAGCGAGGAGAAGTGGAAATTCTTCACAACACCAATAATTTCGGATGTTTCATTCGTATCTCGCGGAGCGGCGTTTCTACGTTGCAATTCCGCTTCATTGACAATAATTTTATCAATATTTTCCAATGGATTATGCGAAAACCATCTACCAGAAACAAGTGTTAGTCCCATTGTTCGAGCATAATCAGCATCAACACGTTGCATATACTGCATCCTGCTGGTTTTTCCTTTTTCGGGAATGACCATAAATCCATCAACATCACCAGCCAATTTATTCCCGCATCCACTCACCGCAAGAACACCCGGAGCTTGTTGTAGTGAGCTTTTCAGGGTATTGATATTTTTCCCAAGTTCTCTATTCCGAATCTCCAGCATCACGATATTTTCTTTATCGAAACCAAGATTTTTCGCCTGAATGAACTTCATCTGCTGCGTCATAATCAGCACACCAATAATCAACATCACGGTTACAGAAAACTGCGTAACAACCAGTATTTTTCGGAGCGTACCAGACTGCTTGCCCTGCACCGTGAACGCCCGTAAAATGGTCGCTGGAGCAAAGCCCGAAAGAAAATAGGCAGGATACACGCCGCAAAGAAGAATCATCACAATCCAAAGAGCAAAAACTCCTCCAAAAAGCTGTAATGGTGAGCTTTGCAGAACATAGGACATGGATAAATGCACTCCAAGAAACTTGTAAAAAAGCGGCAAAGAAAGCTCAACCATACACAACGCAAGCAATAATGCGGCTGTCGAGATGAGTGCCGTTTCGAGAAGCATTTGCCAAACAATCACACTACGCCCTGCACCTAAGGTCTTGCGCACCCCGATTTCATGCGCTCTCATGGCGGCTCGCGCTGTTTGAAAATTGATGTAATTGATACAGCCCACAAACAAGACCACCAGCGCGATTGCGGCAAGAATACTGATTTGTGCCGCTATCTCCGTGAGTATCGTGAACGTTATTGTGCCGCAAAACGCCCTCTATTCCTGATGTATTGAGGTGAATATCACTGAGCGCTTGCAAGAGAAAGGCTTCGTGCTGAAGTTTTTTCCATTCGGCAAAGTTGCCGTTTACTTTCTCTTTGTTTTGAAGAAAAATTTTCTCCATGTACTGCTCTACAGCCCGCTTCATTGCTACAACGTTCACCCCTTCACGAAAACGAATAAACGTCTCAGCGTACCATGCAGTAAAAAGCTCTTCTTTCGTCATTGTTGCTCGTTTGGCGCGAAGAAGCTGCTCCTGTTTAGCAAAGGGAATGAGAATGCCAAAATGAAACGATGTATTGCTTGGCAAATCGCGCATCACTGCTGTAATATGTAGATCCATTGCGGCTTGTGGTATTCCAGCAAATTGATTGTTCATGCGTACAGAAAGTATTTCGCCTACTACATTTGTTCGACCAAAATACTTCTTTGCAAGAGATTCCGTCAGCACGATGGAGTTTGGCAAAGCCAGTGCTGACGCGGCATCGCCGTAAAGAACGGGAAAAGAAAAGCCCGCAAGAAACGCAGAATCAGCATAGGAAACGAGCCAATCTTCAGCAAAGCTCACATTTCCAGCCCGCACAACTGCAGGCACGGGCGGCGAACATCGTTGTACAAGCTCAATCTCGCGCGGAAAATCTCGTTGCAATGCCTCTGCAAAGCTGGCAGAAACAATCGAACTTGTTGTTTTTTCTTGTGTAATTCGCATATCGGTCAAGGCACGAAAGGTACGCTCCGCGCCTGTATGGTGCGTGTCGTAGGTGAGTTCATTGCGAACATAAAGCAAGACAACACAAGCCGCCGCCGCACACACCGCCAGCCCCACAATGTTGATTACAGCGTACCATTTTTGCCGAAGAAGGCTTCGGAAGGCGGTTTTGAGATAATTTTGAAGCATAGAATTTTTCTTGCCAAGGTAAATAAATTGTAATTATTCAGTTCTAAGAGACTCCACAGGATTTGCCCGCGCCGCCCGCCATGACTGCCCTGCAACGGTCATAAATGCTATCACCACAGCCGCCACACCCGCCAGCGCGAACATCCACCACGAAAGCTCTATCCGATACGCATAGTCCTGAAGCCACTGCCCAGCAGCCCAGTATCCAAGAGGTATTGCAAGAATAATTGCCAGCACCACCAATTTCAAAAAATCTTTCGTGAGAAGCCCGATAATACTTGCCACCGACGCACCCAGAACCTTGCGAATGCCGATTTCTTTCGTACGCTGCTCGGCAGTGAAGGCTGCCAAGCCAATCAGCCCCAAACACGCAATGATGACCGTGAGAATTGTGCAAGCGTTCAGAAGAGCCGCAAATTCGCGGTCTTTGGTGTATTGTTCTTGAAAAAATTCATCTAAAAAGCGAAACTCGAAGGATGTTCCTGCAAAAACGCGCTCGTATTCTGTTTTGATTTTTTCTATCGCAGAGCGCACCGATACTGTGCTTGCGGGCTTTTTCTGCAATTTCACTGAAATAAAATCCGAACCAACGTAGTAGGTGAAAATAAGTGGCTGAATGCGCTCATGAAGCGAGGTTTGGTGGAAATCTCGCACTACGCCGACGATTTTTGCCGTTTTTGTCCAAGGAAATTTTAGCTGTTCCCCAATCGCCTCTTTTGCAGTGCGAAAGCCGAGAAGTTTCAGTGCAGTTTCGTTCACAACAACGTTCTGCGTCTCTGGTGAATACTCATCTTGACGGAAATTGCGCCCTGCGATAAATTGCGCTTTGTAGCTTGTCAAATAGTCAAAGTCCACACCCGCAACGTTGAACGAATAGGTATGCGTGGGATCGTTGTCGTATAGCCGCTTAATTTGCCCGCCGCCAAAGACATTTGTACTACTGCCGGGAATAGTCGTGGAAGCAGTAACGGCGAGGACTTCGGGAAATTGCTTCACAGAATTTTTGAATGCTTGCACTTGTTCGGGATAATTCTGATTCGTGTATGCTGGACCCGGCACAATCAGTGTTTGTGCGATGTCCAAGCCTAAATCTTTATCAATCGCAAACTGCAACTGACGATTCATCACGAACGCCGTGCTGATAAGCGCAATCGAAATCACAAACTGCCCCACCACCAACACTTTGCGGAATGAATACAGCCCAAAACCCTCACGAATACTGCCTTTCAGGGCAAGCGTCGGATTGGTCGAAGAAAATACCAACGCTGGATACAAGCCCGCAACAACGCTTGTAAGCATCACGCCACCCAGAGCAATCGCCCAAAAGCCAGCACCCGCGCCGCCGAGCGACAATGTACGATGCGTAAATGAACTTAAAAATGGCAGCAAAATTTCCACCAAGCCCAATGCCAACACAAGCGCGAGCGCAGTCAGCAAGAGCGGCTCGGTGAGAAATTCCTTCAACAGCGCACCACGACTTGCTCCCATAACTTTGCGAATGCCCATATTTTTCGCTCGCTCTGAAAACCGCGCCGTTGTGAGATTGATGTAATTGATGTACGCAATCAAAACAAGCAGTAAGGCAACAAGGCTCAAAGCCCAGATAATATCAGCGTTGGAGAGCGGTTCGGTTTTTGTGTTTGGCGTAATTTCGAGCGAGCGAAGTGCTTGCAGCGTAAAAACCTCTTTTGCTCCAGCGCGGCGGAGCGCATCGCCTGTACCGCGCTCGCACAGCTCACCAATACTTGCCGCAACACCAGCAAGATTCGCATTCGGCTTCAAAAGCAAATATGTTTGGTAGGAATAGCGATACCAATTTGAGCGAATTGCTGGGTCAAGAGCTTCAATCGTAGCAAAGGAAACAAGCAGATTGTAGCGTACACGCGAGTTTTGAGGCGGGTCTTGGATTACGCCCGTTACTTGCCAAAGCTGGTCGCGCTGATAGTCCAAAAACTTGCCAATCGGATTTTCCTTGCCAAAATATTTTCGTGCAGTGGATTCCGTCAGCACAACCGTATTCGGTTTGGAGAGCGCATCATTTCTATTGCCGAGAAGCATTCGGAACGAAAAAATCTGCAAGAACGAAGCATCAGCATAAAAAATATCTTCTTCCTTAAACTGTGCGGCTTGCAGCGTGATTTTAGGCTTTTGAACGCCGAGCGATATTTCCGAGTTGAGATTTCCCTTGCCATCGCTCACGCGGCTTGCATTGTCGGGGTCGGTCATCCATTCACCATCCACAACGAACTTGTATTGATACGTGCCTCTGGCGACATTTTTCATCGTATATGACCATTCACGCGCTTCCCCGCTTTTGCCATTGCTCACAAGGCTGATGTTGTCTGGCTTCCAGCCATTAAAATTGCCTGCAAGCATTACCTTTTTTGCAGCAGGAAAGCCCTTTAATCGAAATTCTAATATTCCAACGGAATCCTTTGCAAGCAGCACGGAATCTTGCTTGACAACCTTCGCAATCGTGACAATGCCACCCGTGCGGTACATTCGTGTTGCGTCCAGCACATCGGGGTTTTCGGCTGCCAGTTGCGCGGCGATGGGCGCGTAGGTTGTTGCTGTTTTGTACTGCGATTCTCCATTCACAAACCGCTCCTCGTGAACGCGGTAGATGTTGTCGGCGTTGGCGTGAAAATCATCGTGGCGGAAATCGTAGGAGACGTACAGACCAATCAGGAAGGCACTTGTAAGGCTTATCGTCAAGCCAAAAAGCATGATGAAGGTAATGAGCGGGCGGCGGCGAAGATTGCGCAGCGTGAAGGTGAGTTGGGTGGAGAGCATAGTGCTTGTGGTGATAGTGGTGAATTGCTCACGTTCATTTGCATATTCAAGATGATATTTCAAACAGTATGCCAGTTCAGGAAAGCACGATTTTACGGGCGTTGTAGGCGGAATGCACTTGTGAATATCCACCAAAAATGTTCATGTACGAACAAGAACTGTTCATTTTCGGACACAAGGAAAACTCATTTTCAATACAGAATAGAAGAAGTGTAGTTTTTCAAAACAAAGCGAGGGTTTCGCTAGGAAACGAGACCCTCGCAAGAGCAGTATTTATCAGCTTTCTCGCTAATTCTGTTTGCTCAGAAAGAGCAAATCCACGTCTCCAAACATTCCAAAAAACACATCTTTTTTGCCATCTTTGTTGAAGTCGGCAATTTCGAGTGAAATTCCTCGCCCAGACACCGCTTTGCCAAAGGGTTGGTCGGTGGTTGCTTGGAAAGTTCCGCGTCCGTTGTTGATGAACATTGTGAAAGGGACATTGGGGTTGAAGCCAGCAGTGATGAGGTCTGCATCGCCGTCGTTGTCGAAATCCAGAAACATTCCGTCCAAAGTGAAATTTGCGTTTGGATTCAATTGAGTTGGCGAAACATCAGTAAATATGCCGCTTCCATTGTTCAGAAACAAGCGTGAATCCGCATTTTTTCCCTGCCGAAAAGCGACGTTGGACAAATACACATCTACATCGCCATCCGCGTCCACATCCTGAAACGTAACCTTGCGTGTTTCGAGTGCGCTCAGGCTTACAAACTGAGATATGAGGCGGCGTTGCGTCTCATCGCTAAAAACTCCCTGCCCATTATTGACCAAAATTTTATTCCCATTTTCGTTGCCCAAAAACATATCAAGGTCGCCATCGTTGTCAATGTCGGCAAGTTTTACATCCTGCGTAATATCGCTCAGAGACGGCATCCTGACTTCAGTTTCATCAATAAACCCGCCTGCCTTGTCGTTGATGAGGACGAAATCTTGTCCCGCATTACCAATGACAATATCAGGATAAGTATCGTTGTTCAGGTCAGCAACGGCAATCGCATTTGCTTCCGAGTCGGGCAAGCGGTACGGAGCAGCCGTAAATACGCCCTTTCCGTTGTTGAGGTAGTATTCATGCGTCGGGCGGCGATTTGTGAGAATATCGTCCTCACTGACAAAAATAATATCAATGTCGCCATCTTTGTCAAAATCCGCGAGCGCAATATCCTCGCTATCCCGCATTACTTGCGGCAAGCGCGAGAGGCTTTCGTTAGAGAAATTTCCTGCGCCGTCGTTTATCAAAATCACATTGGGAATAAATTCCATTGCCAGCACAAGGTCGTTATCGCCGTCGCCATCAAGGTCGGCAGCCGCTACGTCCATTGTCGAGCCTTGTGTGCCGGAAGGGAGCATCGCGCTCACATCTGTGAACAACGCTTGTGTTCTGGGTTTTGTTGTCGTGTCCACTGCAACGGGCTTTGGTGGTGCGAGTGGTTGCACAACGGGTTCTCGGCAGCTTATTCCCACAACAGAAAAAATAGCGCACAAGGCGCAATATATCTGGGTTTTGGAGGTTTGTTTCATGATGATTTCTCTGAAAATTTTGCTTGAAAAATGCACCGAATTCTTCTCTGTACAAATTCCCAATTTGGGAATTTATATTTTTGGCAATAAATTACCCGATGGGTATATGTTTTGTGCGGTTTATCGGCACTCATGCCGCTTACGATGCGATTGATGCAACAACAGTTTGAATCATTTTTCCCAAAAAACTTAGACTAACAAGCAATGAAAAAAGCACGGCTAAACATCAGTCCAATCAAGAATGAAGCCGATTACAAGGCAGCATTAACCATGATTGAGCGTCTTTTTGATGCAGAACCAAATACCGCCGAGGGCGACCATTTGGAAATACTTACAACGCTCGTCGAAAGCTACGAAGCGAGGAATTACGCGATATTCCCGCCCGACCCCGTTGAAGCAATTCGCTTTTACCTCGAGCAAAATAATCTCACCCAAACTGATATTGCCGACGTGCTGGGCGGGCGCAATCGTGCATCGGAAATCTTAAACCGAAAACGCCCACTCACAGCAGCAATGATGCGCTCTCTGCATCATAGACTTGGCATTCCTGCGCAATCGCTTTTGGCGATGCCACAAGGATAACGACAACAGCATTTATTCCGTTCTCAGTGACTTCACCGGATTCTGCTTCGCAGCCCGCCACGCCTGCCCTGCAACCGTGATGAATGCTATTGCCACCGCTAATGCTCCTGCTCCCGCGAACACGCCTACGCCCAAGTTCACACGAAAGGCAAAATCCTGAAGCCACTTGCTTGCACCCCAGTATGCAAGCGGTGTTGCGACGACGAGCGCGATGCCGACTAATTTCAAGAAATCCACACTGAGTAGCCCGATGATATTTGCCGACGACGCACCCAAAACCTTGCGAATACCGATTTCCTTCGTGCGCTGCTCCGCCGAGTATGCTGCCAAGCCAAACAAGCCCATGCAAGCAATTATCACGGTTACGGCGGCAAAGTAGAGAAACACTGTCTGCAAGCGTTCTTCAGCGCGGTATTGCTTGTTGAAATGGTCGTCCAAAAAGTAGTATTCCATCGGGAAGCGCGTGGAAAAACGTTTCCATTTTTCTTCAACAAATGCAATCGTTGCCGTCATATTTTCGGGGCGAACTTTCAGCATCAAATACTCGGGCGTTTGCTTGACAAGCACCATCACAAGCGGTTCAATCGGACTGTGGAGTGAGGTAAAATGGAAATCTTTCACCACGCCAATAATCTCACCCGAATAGCCCACACCGTTTTCTACCTTCATTCCAAGCGGATTTTTCCAGCCGTAGGTGCGCACTGCCGCTTCGTTCACAATAAAACCGCCCTCTTTATCAGAAGGAAAATCCTTAGAAAAACCGCGCCCTTTGGACACTTGAATCCCCAACATCGGCATCAAATCTTCATCCACCGACACAATGTTAATGGCGCGTTCTTCCTTCGCACTACCATTTTGGATGACGTGAAAAATTTGTCCAAACGGCGAACCCGGAACATTGCTCATGCCCGCAACCCGCGTAATTGCGCTGTTTTGGAGAAATTCATTTTTGATAAGTTGCAACTGCTTGGTAACGCTGCTATCCTGCATCGGCACTTTCAGCACCAGCGTTTGGTCTTTGGCAAAGCCCAAATCCTTGTTCTTCATAAACTGCATTTGCAAATACACAACGCCCGTAGCGATAATGAGGGCAATCGAAATGCTAAACTGCACCACAACTAAGGTTTTACGCACCGTTGCAGCACCGCCCTTGGGAGCGCGAATACTTTTCATCACGTCCATCGGTCGAAAGCCTGATAAATACAAGGCTGGATAGCTTCCCGCCGCAACGCCGACAAGGAAAATTATCGCCAAAATCATTCCCACAAAACCGAAGGAAAGCGAGAATTGGAGCGACTTCCCCGTGAGTGCATTGAAGGTTGGCAAAAATAATTCTGCAGCCACGATAGCCATTAGCACAGCAATAGTTGTTATGACAAGCGATTCCCCAATAAATTGTCCAATCAAATGCAGACGCTCCGCACCAATCGTTTTACGCACCGCTACATCTTTCGCTCGCTTCAGAGACCGAGCCGTTGCTAGGTTCATATAGTTGATACTTGCCACAAGCAAGATAAATACGCCTACCAAACTCAAAATTACTAAGTACGATTTATTCGTGCGCTCGGCGAGGTCGAACTGCAATGACGTATCGAAATGTATCTCCGACACAGGCTGCAAGCCGTAGGTGAGGTTTCCTTGCACTTGGTAGGTTTTCAAAAATGGTGCAATGTAGTTCTCGTGAACTTGTTGCAATTTCGCCTCAAACCCCGCACGTTTTCCTGCATCTTTGAAAAGAATGTAGTTAAATTGCGCCATGTAGAACCAATCCGATTCCAACTGCGCCACAAGCGGCTTTGGCAGAGAACTCGCCGAAAGCAGCATTTCCCACTCAATATGCGATGTGTAGGGCTTGTAGCGCACCACGCCCGTAATTTTGTAGGATTGTTTGCTGAATTGCAGCATCTTTCCCACCACGCCTTGCTCCGTGCCAAAATATTTTCGCGCAATGTCGTCGGTAACAACGACGGAATTCGGCTCTGCAAGCGCAGTTGCGGGATTTCCCTCAATAAAATTGAAATCAAACATTTTGAAAAATGCCGCTTCGGTGAACCACATTTTTTCAAACGTAAACACCTTGTCGCCGTACCACACAGGCTGCTTATTCATGGGCATAAGGCGCGTGGATTCTTCGATTTCGGGATAATCTTTTTTCAAGGTCGGCGCGACCATCCAGGAACTCCGCGCCATTGCTGTTGTTTGACCGGAGAGCGTCATATTCGATGTTACGCGGTAGAGACGGTCGAGTTTGCTGTGCTGCTTGTCGTAGGCAAGCTCATTGCTCACAAACAGCCAGACCAGCAAACACGCGGAAATTCCAACTGCCAAACCAATGATAGTAAGCGCGGAATAGCCTTTTTGCCGCATGATGCTGCGAAGCGCGATTTTAACGTAGTTGCGGAACATGGTGATTTGAAAAAAGTGGTGAAAAATGTAGATTTGTAGTTCTTGTTTAACTTCTAGGAACAACAGAATGATTACCCGCGAAGAAGCGTTAATACTGGGCTTCAAGGCGAATCGTGAGCATCAGCGCACACTTGGGCGTATTGCAACAGCACTGCACTGGCACTATAAACAAGGAGCATTTCGCCTCGAACCTTTCAGCGAAACAAATTTGAACGAAAGCGAACCAAGCCCCGTGCCTGATATTTCCTTATTTGACGAGGAATCATACACAACGCCCGTCATTATTGAGGTCAATGATACGTCGGGTGTTCGGAACGACCTTTTACGCATTCGCACTGTTCTTCACACAACTGATTTTGGCGTGGTTGAAGGCTTTGTGTATGATTTTGCCCGCAACGAATGGCATAAATATCATCGTGATAAAGGCGATATTACCGAGAATCCTGCCTTTTGCGAAGCAATCAATCTTGACCTTGCAACCTTGCTAGAAGTGATTCCGTCAGCAGCTTTTTAGCAATCAAAACCACCCATAAGCCTCATGAATACTCAGTTTTTTCAACAAGTTTTTGCAATGCCAGATGTGACACTTTTCGTAGCACATTTGCAAAACGCGCTCGCCAAAGAACGCGCACAACGGCTTCATTTCTACGAAGTCATTGATGAAAACAAAAAAATGGAATTCATCAATGGTGAGATTGTTTTTCATTCGCCCGTGATGATGCGTCATAACACGGCTTCAGGTTGGTTGTACAAACTCGTTGATACTTTTGCTCGCATGACCAAGCAAGGTTTTGTCGGCATTGAGAAGATTTTGATTTCGCTCACCCGCAACGACTACGAGCCTGACATCTGCTACTTCGATGCCGCAACTTCCGCAACCTTTTCGCCAAAACAAATGCAGTTTCCCGCGCCGACGTGGGTGGTGGAAGTGCTGTCGAAATCTACGGAGAAAAATGATAGAGGCATCAAATTCAGAGATTACGCGGCTCACGGCATTCAAGAGTATTGGATAATTGACCCCGACAGCGAAACGATTGAGCAATATCGCCTCATTTCAGGCGACGATGAAAATGGCAATGAAACGGAAAACAGTGGCGAATACGAACTCTTGCTCAAAGCAAAAGAAGGCATGATTCATTCCTGTACGCTTCAGGGCTTCTCCATCCCTATTCGTGCGGTGTTCGAGGAAGAAGCGAACCTCAAAGCTCTCGCCGACCTTGTTGAACGCGCAAAGGCGCAGTAAATTTTAGTCAGTTAGCAATTCTTCTCTTTCATAGTGGCACAGACATTCTTGTTATCTGCACTGGAGTAGACGGTAGTATGGTCTTTGACAACGAAAGTTTTGGTAGTTCGGTCTTTTGCCGACAATGCCGTGAAAGTCGCATCAATCCTTCGCCCCCTTGATGAAGGGGGAACGGGGGATTTGGCCGCCTTCGCGTGAGCTTGGGGTGGTGGAGACCGCGCAAAACAGCAATCCCCCGTTCCCCCTTTATCAAGGGGGCGAATGCGACAAGCTGCAAAGCCATTTTCCATGGACTATCAAAACTCTCATTGTCAAAGAACTCTATGACTTCTACTCCACTACAGATAACATTCTTGTCTGTGTGTTTTTATAGCCAAAACCCTGCACCAACACTCACAGACAGGAATGTCTATGCCACTTACAAAAAGACTTTACTAAAGCAAATATCAAAAGCGGAATCGCGCTGAAATACCTCCGCGAAGGTCATTTACCCGCCACGAAAGATTTGCCACAACAGGCATCAAACCTAGCGAGTACGATACTTCTGGTGTAATCACCAAACGCTCGCCCAGACTCACATCGTAGCCCACACCCAGCACACCTGCCACCTGCACCGCACTCACATCAGGAATTGTCTCACCAGAACGTTCATTTGCAACTTTCTTAAAATCGTCAGGCGTGAAGCCGCCTGTGGCGGGACTAAGCAGCGTTTCTGCTTGCGCATAACTGCTGGAGAGCGCGAGATTCACCCGCGCACCAAGCGAGGCGTGAAGCCCTTCCCAAATGAAATACTTCACAAACGGCTCTACGCCAAGCGTGTTGATGTTCGCCGTGAGTGCATATTGGATTGTGCCAAGTTCACTCGCGCCATTGGGATTACCAAAGCGGCGTTGGTGCGAGGTCAGGAATGATGCGCTTTGCGGAGCATAGCCCGCACGAAGTCCGACCGTGAGTTCTGGTATAATTCTGTATTCCGCGAGAATGCCAACGGCAAAGCCGATGGTGTTTACATTGCCAAAATTCGGCGGTTCTTGACCGTCGCCGCGTGGCGTAAATACTGGCACGCCGCTTAGTTCAGGGAAATTTGCTGCGTGTTGTTGAAGTGCTGCGCTGCCGAAAATGCCGAAGGAAAATTTGCGCACATTTGCCGCAGAGCTAGTATTTGTGCTGCTTTGGTCTTGGGCAATGGCTGTATTTATTCCAGCGAACATTGTCAAAATCAGTGCGGCGGTTGTTGAAATTTTATGTTTGAGATTCATAGTTTGGAGGAAAATTTGTGTTGAAAAATTGAAACCAATCTTGCGCCCCCTCATCCCAACCCTTCTCCCAGAGGGAGAAGGGCAAGATTTGATGATATCTCTGAAGCCCTCTCCCTCTGGGAGAGGGTTGGGTGAGGGTGGTAAAATACTTATCGAAGCGTCTGAACCCGCGCCGTTGCTTGCGTTCCAATGCCTGTGAGCGTAAGGAAATACGTTCCTGAAGCAAACTCGCCAAGCGGCACATCCAGCGTGTACTCACCTGCTGTCAGGCTTCCAAGGCTTTTTGCGGAAAGCGTTCTGCCGTACACGTCCGTTGTGGTGAGGTTCACGGGCATTGCGTTTTGCGCATCGGATTGGGTGAGCGTGAAGGTGATGCTTACCACGTCCGATGCAGGATTGGGGCTGCTTGCAAGCACTTTCAGGTTTGGTTTGTTGGAATAGTACAAGCGCGTTCCGCCCGCTTGATTCAAGCCTCGAAGCGTGAATAGTGCTGGCGCGGCTGTGATGCGCAAACCATTTGCCAAACCAGAAGTAAAGCTAGAAACAAGGCGTAGTGCGGTGTTTGGCGCATTGCCAATCGCAGCTTTGAAATTCAGCGTAACCGTAGAATCCGCCGTGCCAGTCGGGATGCGGAAGGTAAGCGTACTGAGGCGCGTGGTAGTGTTATACGAGCGCGGGATGGTTGGCGATTGCAAATCCAGCAAACTCGCATTGTACTCCATCGTCGTAGTCATCGGGCTTGTAGCGGGAATGCTTGCGCGATTGCGAAAGACAATCGGAATAGCAATATCGCGGTCTTGGAACTGTTCGTAGGCAGCTTGGGAGAAATTCGCGCTCGGCGGATTGGCGAGCGTAAAACGCCCTGAAGAGAGCGTCAGTTGGACGTTTCCGTTATCGCTGTTTGCTGTTGCGCCAAGTTGCAGAGCCGTTGAAACGTCGGTGCCAAGTTGTGTGCGGAAGCGGAGGCGCGTGAGAACGGAATCGCCGGTGTAGCGCAGCGAGAGAGGAATGATGCGCTGTCCATCCACAACCACGCCTTCGGGCGTTGGCGCGACTGGCACAAGCAACGACGCATTCACGCGAACATCAGCAAATACCTGTGTTCCCGACGGTACGCCTTGAATTTCTGACATGACAATCGGCACATCTACCGTCGCGCCAACGTCCGCCGACGCAGAAACGGTGCGGAGTGTAGCTCTTGTAACGGAAATGGCATTGCCAATTAAATTGATAGTAATTGGTCCAACATCGCTTTGCAACACGAATTGCGCCTGTTTTCTGCCTAGCGATTTCGGTGCAAACGCAACGCGAAACTGCGCAAGGCTATCCATCGGCAAGCGGCGCACAAAGGGGCTTGGCAGCGTCAGCACAAACTCCGTAGAATCCTTGCCTTCGATACGTGGTGTTCCAATGATATTGACCGTTTGGTTTGCATCGCCAAAAACGGAAATCGTCTGTGTCGCGCTGGTCATGCCGACTTCTGTCGTGAAGACCCGCGCAACGCGGCTTACGAAGAAGCGACGTTCCAAGCCAATTCCCGCCAAACTCACATCTTCCTCCGCAGGAATACCGTCGGCAGTAAGCACCAGCGATGCAAGGCGGTCTGCGGGCGCAGTTGGGCGGAAGGTGACGGAAAATGCTGCCAACTCGCCCGGCGCAAGCTGAAGCGGCAAACGGCGTATGAATGCTGAATCTATGAGATAATCCCCTGCTGCTTCGCCGCGAGTGCGCAATGCAGTGATGCGGGCGCGTGCTGTGCTGGAATTTAGCAAGCGTACAACAAAGCTACTCGTTTCGCCAACTTCCGTCGTCGGAACGGCAAGCGGGAAGCGTTCTCGTGGATTATCTGGTGCGACTGCAGGAAAGATTTCCGCTGCCGTGCGCGGCGTTACTTGAATGAAGCGCGGAACAGCAGCAACACTTGCAAATGACAGCGAGCCTTGATTTTGCACGTCGCCATTGAAGCGCACCTGCACATCTTTTTCGCCCGCAACAAGCGGACGATATTCCACGCGCAACGCCTGTACCTGCCCTGGACGCAGCGTAATTGGGAATGCTGGTTCGGTGATAGCAAACTCCGTCGCGCCAATGCCTGTGAGCGTTACGCCCGTTACAGTGAGCATTTCCGTACCGCGTGAACGAATTTCAATATCCGTCGCAACCCTCACAGAACCTATCGTTACAGGTGTTAAGCGTCCTTGTGCATTTTGCGGCAAGCGGTCGAAACGGCTGAGAATGCGGCTCACGGGGAAATCTGCTCCGCCCGTGAAGCCATAGACCAGAACCCTCGTATTTGCTGCTGCGGGAGATGTTCCCAAGCCGAGCATCGGAATTTGCAAGGTTGGCGCATTTCCTTCCAAGCGGAAGCCCGCAGCAAATGTGCCATTGGTACTGGGTGCGAAGCGAATTCGCACACGCGCTGAATCGCCAGACGCGATTGTCAGCGCGGAATCAAGAATGGTGAAGGTTCCAGCCGGCACCGTTGGTGAGGTTACGATGGATAGTTGCGTTGCCGTGAGCGGCTGAGAACCGATATTGCGAATGGTGAGTGTGCGCACAACGACGTTGCCCACCGTTGTTGTTGGAAACGTGTTCAATACGGAGGTTGTCGAGGTTGCAAACGCGCCAGAGCGCAATTCTGCTTGCAGTGCGGCGGTGCGTTGGACGGCAGTTGCCACAGGCACGGAAGCGGCATAATTCCAGCGATACGTCAAGCCGCTTGGTGGCGTACTTGTTGATGAAACTTCCGCAAAGCTCGTTAATCCGCCCTCCACAGAGCTTTCCCACGTGTTGGGAATGTTCGTGCGCACTGTCGTTCCGCCAGCAACCCCAAGATTGGCGCGGACTCTACGGGATTGAAAATCGCCATCGCTCTCTCCCAACATTCCAACTTGCCCAACGCCCATGTACGGACCCGTTCCACGCGGCGAGCCGGTAAACGTCATTCCACCATAGACTTGCTCAATGCGATTCGAGCTTTCGTACAAACGAATTTGAAAGTTTAAGTTTGCATCTTGCGCAAAATTTGTTCCTTCATCCCAAAACGACATCCTGCGCCATTGCACCGTAAACACACGGTTTGGTGCGGTTCCTGTGGTACGCACACGAATTTCGCCATCGGTGCGGCATTGCAAATCGGAGGCAAATCCCATCACCCAACCTGCGGCATTGACATTGCCGCGAGCGTACAACGGGGCTTGTACCGTAAAACCTTGTGCGTTTTGTGCGGTAATTGGTCCCGACGGAGCAAAAGCAATGTAGCCATTCGAGCTAACGGTAACGCGGTTAAACTCCCTATTTCCGAGCCTGAACACGAAACCTAATTGCGCGGTGTAATCTTCATCATCCACCGCCGAGCCACCAGCCAAGCGGGTTCCGTCGGTAAATTCTTGATATTCGCCACGAACATTTTCAAAAGTGTAATCGCCTGTGAAGCTGCTTGCAGAACCGCCATCCACTTCGCCAAGTGAGCGTCCGGTGAAGGTGATAGTTGCGGTGCGAAGGTCGGTGTTATCTTGTCCGGGAACTGGATTCAGAGCTTGCGCGGGCGTGAAGCGAATCGGGTAGGTGCGTGAAGCTCCTGCGCCGATGAATGATGAATCAAAGGGCGAAATGTGCGCAAACGCGGCGGCATTCGCGCCCGAAAACGTTGGTCGCTGCACCCACACGCCTTGATTGCCGATATTCCGCACCGTTACTGATTGCGTAGCACTTGTTGTTGGATTTACCACACCAAAATTCGCAAGCGGCGAGGCAACAAGCAAGGGCTGGCGCACCGCTTGAACACGATACGAAACCGTGATGCGGTCATAATTCAAGAACCGTGCGCCCGTTGCAGATGTGGCGCGGTACGTAACCAAAAAGTCCGTCGTCCCAGAGCCATTTGCATTTGCGGCAAGTTGTACATCGAAGGTTGCGGTTTTTTGTTCCATCGTGTTCAAAGTGCCAATCGTCCGCGCCGCGCCAAGCACCACGCCACGCCCGTCAATCGGTGTAAGCTGGACGGTGAGGTCGCGGGCATTCGAGAGAACGTTTTGCACACGAAGCACTAAACGGTGCGGCTGGTAGCTGCCAATCACGCCATCTACCCCAGCAATGCTTGTTCCTGCCGTGATGACACCCGCAAGCTGGTCATCACCTTCGTTCAACTGGCGGTTTGCGGTAACGGCGCGGAATGCGTTCAAACGCCCGAAAAATAAGGGTGGACGGTCGTCGGGATTACCACGCACCGCAGTTCCGCCGACATTAAAAACGTTATCGCTTGAAAAGCGAATTTGCTGCGTAACTTGCATGGGAGACCAGTCTGGATGCTGCTTGCGGACAAGCGCGGCAATGCCCGCCACAATGGGCGACGACATAGACGTTCCCGTGAGCGGACCGTATTGATTGTCGTTCAAATACGTGCTTTGAACGTTGGTGCCGGGCGCCCAGACTTCAGTTTTTATGCCAAAACTAGAGCCACCAAAATTGCCATTATCTTCACTGAGCGGAATATCGTTTATCGTGCTGTTTCCAACGGTTAAAACGTTGTCGTAGGATGCGGGAAAGCCGATATTATCCATGAGTTCGCCATCGTTCCCCGCCGATGAAACCACCAACGAACCCAGTGCTGTTGCGGTGTTTACGATGTCTTGGCTATACAAACTAAACGAACCAGTTCCGCCCCACGAATTGTTGATGACGTGTGCGCCCATGAGCGCGGCGTAGAGGATGCCTTCGTAACCGCGATACACAAAGCCGCCATCGCCAGCACGGTCGGTACCGCATTTTACGGGCAGAATACGGCAGTTATACGCCGCGCCCGCAACACCTTTGCCGTTGTTCGTAACAGCACACGCCAAGCCCGCAACGTGTGTTCCGTGCAGGTTGTCATCGGCTTCAATTGCAATCTGCCGACGCGCTTTCGGGTCGTTATCTTCGCGGTAAATGCCCAAATCTATTTCTTCGTTTGTAACTGCGCCCGTGAAATCCCAGCCGTGCCAGTCATCTACTTTGCCGTTGCTGTCGTCGTCCACACCGTTGGTGCGTCGGTCGCGTCCACGAGCATCCATGCCGCTTTCGCGGGGATTTGTCCAGATATTTGCTGCCAAATCTTCGTGTTCCCAATCCACGCCGCTATCCACAATGGCGATAATCATGGTAGAATCGCCCTTCACCACATTCCATGCGCGGCTTGCTTGGACGCGTTCAAGCGCGAACTGCATAGCAAACATCGGGTCGTTAGGAATGGAGCGGTCTTGGTGCTGTTTGTCAATGGTGATTGGTTCGGCGTATTCGATGTCGGGATTGGTGTTCAAGTCGCGGCAGACCGCAATCACGTCTGTTGGCGTGGAAAAGCGGACTTCGTAAATGCGCCCCAAGCCGTATTCATCGAAAGCGTGTGCCGCACTAGAGGAAAACCTCGTCTGCGGTGCAATATTGCGAATGCCGCTAACCACGTAGGCATCAAGCACACCAGAAATGGACGACGACGGAAAAGAGCGACTGCCCTTGCCCATATCAAAGCGTTCTTTTGTTTTGATGATGATAGACCTCTGTAAATACGAGCCTTTGGCGGGACGAGCAATGCGGACAATCTTCGCAAGCGAGTACGTGCCGTCGCTCTGGAGCTTTCCCGGAACGGTCAGCGTGTAGCCATCGCCCGCCAAAACCTTCGGCGAAACCTGTGCCGATGGGAATTTCACCCGCGTTTGCGCACGTGCTATTGTTGTGCTTGCCATTTGCAGTAAACAGCCGAGAAGCAGCATCAGGACTGCTATTCGCAGGAAATGGAAGTGAGTAGAAAATTTGTTTTTCATACGTTCATCCTTCAAAAATTGAGATGTTGTGAAATGCTTTATGTACTGGTGAATCGCGATATTACTTGCTCCGAACAGATTTTACTTCGCTTGTTGCGCAAATGGACGCGCTAGCAAATAAGAAAATTGGTGTAACCTGTTCTTGCAACAAATAACTATGCCACACTCTGAGAATGAGATTTTATGCGGCTTGTAATGATTTCGCTTTATTTTGCTCATAAAAAAACTGTCCGCAAATGAACGTTTGGTGTTCATTTGCGGACAGTTTTTGTTGGAGATGATGGTTAAGACATCACCTTACCAATGGCGCACCCGAACTTTCAGAATATCTCCATTTCGCTCTGCAACGATGATATACGGCGGCTCAAGCCGCGGCTGATTTGTTGAATGATTGAATAATGCACGTAAGGTTTGAATCGTAAAAGCAGCCTGAATATGCCCTGGACGCAGATAAAGAATAGCAAATGTGGCGTGCTGCCCAGCAATAGCCAGGGTACTAAAATCTCGGTCATGCGTAAGGATTATTCGTTGCTGCTCGAAAGCGTAGCGTAAAAGCTCAGTATCAGCCGTGCCTTCAGGTAATACTTCTTTGGCAAGCGCGACATCAAATCCTTCAGAGCGCAGAAAATCAACAACCTCACCTTGAATATTTTCATCGGTGAGAATTTTAGCACCACGGGAAATCATGCAGGAACTCCAATATTTTCATTATCAATAGCCACTGTAAATAAGGTTTCATGTCCCATGGAGAACGATGCAAAACGAAGGGCTTCTTCAACATCAACGACTGTTAATTGTGGATAGGCTCGTACAATGTCGGAAATATGCGCCCCACTTGCGACAAGCTCCAAAATAAAAGCGACAGAAATGCGCGTACCGCGAATACAGGGCTTGCCCGAAAGTACGGTAGTATGGGAAATGATGCGTTCAAACATAGCAAAAGAAAAATAGAAATGAAAAATGGTTTGGATTCAAAAAACTCTCTCAGCAACACAGCAAACATCACCTTCAACGCAAGTAATAATGGGCTGTTTCAGCCATCCACACATACAAAGACAGTCCGAGCGCGATATTGAAAGGAAAGGTTATCCCAAGTGCCGTCGTAACGTAGTAGGTGGGATTTGCCTCTGGTACTGCAATTCGCACGGCTGCTGTTGCGGCGATGTAGGACGCGCTTGCCGCCATCGTGATAAGTACCGCAGTTCCGCCCAGAGAAAGTCCCGCGAATGTCCCCAAGACCGCAGCAATACTAGCGGAAATGAGCGGCATGGTGAGCGCGAAGAGTACCAGAAATATTCCAGCATTGCGAAATTCATTCAAACGCTGCGAAGCAACGATGCCCATTTCCAAGAGGAAAAAGGCGAGAATGCCCGGAAATGCGTCCGTAAACACGAGTTTGAGCGGCGCAATTTTTGCACCCGCAATCATGCCTACGCACAAGCCGCCGAGCAGCAAATACACACCACGATTCAGGAAAACTTCGTGCAACATATCTTTGGAAAAGACGCTTTCATGCGCTGCCCCAGCTTTTTTGTAGCGAGCAAGTCCAATACCAATGATGATTGCAGGAATTTCCAGCAAAATGAGCAATACCGCCATGTAGCCTTCGTAGCTGATGTTGCGAGAATCCAAATAACTTTGAATGACCGCAAAGGTAACCGCGCTCACCGAGCCATAATGCGCTGCAAGTGCCGCCGCATCTGGTCTGGACATTTTTCCAATTGCACGAACAATCGCAAAAGCAATGATGGGAGTAATGATGCCAATCAGCAAGGTCATAAACGCTGGCAAAAGCACGCTTCCAACGCCTATTTTCGCAAGCTGCGTCCCACCTTTGATGCCGATTGCAAGCAACAAATAGGTACTGATGATATCATAAATTTCCTTCGGCAAACGCAAATCGGATTTCAAAAAACCTGCGAGCAAACCCAAAAGAAAAAAGAGCGGTAAAGGTTCGAGAAGATTCGAGAACATAGCGTCGTTCCTTGTTTGTATTGAAGAAATGCGTTGCGAAATTACACAAATCGCACGGCGTGGCAAGGCTTTCACGAGGTTTGATAGAAAAAAGGTTTGTGAAAACCCTGAAAAGGCAGCAAATTCGCGCTGTTCACTGTTGCCACGACACTGTTGCCATGAAATAGTATTTCACAGCTCATCATGGCTCATACGCGTTTTCAACCAAAATCCTTGACGTGGTTATTTTTTCATTTCTTTTTTTGACCAATGTACTTTTTCTCTCAGCTCGTACTCGCGCTCATCACCGCATTATTCCTTCCATTCACATCGTTATCCCAAACACCGCCTTGGCAAAAAAATTGGGATAATGGTATTGCGTATTATGAATTTTCTAAAAACTACGAACGCGCAGTCGAAGAGTTTTCAAGCGTGATTGACATATCTCCAAAACTCTGGGAAGCGTACTTCCGGCGCGGTTTGGCGTATGCTCGCTTAAATTTTTTTCTTGAAGCAAATACTGATTTCAAGAAGGCAGTTGCGCTGAATCCAGTCTTGCCCAAAACGCTTAGAGCAGAAATGGATAAATACAGAAAGCAAGAAACCCTTGTAAATGTCGTAGAAGCTATATTCTACACCTCTGCAAACAAATATGACGAAGCACTTGCCGCACTTCAAAAAAGTAGCGAGTTCAAAGATTTGCCAGAAGCACTTCTTTATCTCTGTCGTGGCTTAGTCAATACACAATCGCGGCGCAATATTGTGGAAGGCTGCAAAGACTGCGAAGCAGCAGCAAATCTTGGTTACGGTGAAATTATTGACCCAGTTTGGAAGCAATATTGCACTCAAGGACAATCGAACTCGTTTTCAAAAAAAGTGGTCTCGCGCCAGTTTTTACCACGCTTGAAGAATGATTCGGGTGTGGTTGAAATTGCAGGAGTAGTCTCAGGAGGCGCGTATTCGCTGGTGGAATTGGAGCAATATCGAAATGGCGTTCTCCAAAAAAAGCAAGCACAAACATTGACCTTCACGAAAAAGAAAGGTATTCCTGAAGCACAATATAGCCTGAAAACCAGCATAAAATCTGAGTTTGCGCAGTATGGTTTTCGTGTATTTTTGCGAGCAAAACAAAGCACAGCAAATATCCAAGACACCTTGATTTTGAAGGCAGATAGCATCGTCTGTGGTGATGTGATTCTTTGCTCTGGGCAATCGAATATGATGGGCGGAAACGTACCATCATCTCCAAACGCAGATTTTATGCGGACGTTCATGTATGACATTGCGGGAAATAGTTGGAAACTTTCGATTGAAACGAACAGCTCGGGTGTGCAAAATGGTCGCGTGGGTGCATTGGCTGGAGAATTGCAAAAACGCTTGGTAGAGGAATTCAAACGCCCTCTGTGCGTGATAAATGGCGCACTCGGCGGCACAACGATAGAAGAACATTTGGATTTCCCTCGCCGCTTAAATCAAAGTATGCTCCAACGCACACAACGTGCAAAGCTGCTTGAATACGCCTCTGCAATCTTTTGGTATCAAGGGGAATCCAATACTTCGGCATCCAATTACGGTGAAAATTTTGAAGCCTTACTCCGCGAGTGGAAAGAACGTTTGCCGAATTTGCGCAAGGTATATGTGGCGCAAATTCGCTCGGCAAATTGCACGCCTGGTACGGAATATTTTACCCTACGCGAGATGCAACGCCGCTTTCAAGACAAACACCCAAACGTGGTTTCCTTTGCAACAAACGCTATTCCTCTGTATGATGGTTGTCATTTTCAGGATTCTGGCTATTACGCGCTCGCAAACCAAGCAGTAAAGCTGTATGCACGGGATTTTCACGCTTCACCAGATACGCTCAATATCGCTTCTCCCACCATTCGCAAAGCATATTTTTCGCCCAAAGACAGCACGGAATTGGTCTTGGAATTCGCACCCGCGACAACAACTTTTTCGGCACCAATCGCCTACAAGCAAGATTCTGTACAGTTCGCGCTGCATCAAGCATTTACGGCAGATGTGATTGACAATGTGAGTGGCTCACTTCAACGAAACAAGAGTATCTTTACGAACATTAAGGTTGAGGGAAATATTGTGAAACTGCGCTTGCCCCGCGCTATGAATCTTAAATCCATTAGTTATGGGAATGACACCTTCTATCCCGCATCATATCTTGTTTTCCAAGGACCTTGGTTGCAAAATACACGAGGAGTTGGAGCGTTTTCTTTTTACCGTTTTCCATTAAGTTCGCCGTAATGAGATTGAAGGAACAACAAGTTTGAGGACACAAATATTTGGGGGATGTTTGTGATTTTTGAATAAATTCATATATTTTCTCCACCACAAGATTGGTTAAAAAACCATCCCCCACCCACCCACCTATCCCACCAAAGTTGTTATGAATAATTTTTTGTCTTGGTTTAATAACCGTAAGGTTGGTAGTAAAGTAACGCTGATTCTGGGGTCAATTATTGTCCTTTTGGTTGTTCTGAGCCTTGGTACTATTTTCTCTATGAGAATACTTTCCAAAAATACCGAAGAAATTTTTGAGAAGAACCTAAAACCAATCGCCACGCTTGGACTTATTCGGCAAAATATCCCCTATACACGCGTATTATTGCGCGATATGATAATTTTTACCGATAATTCCATTGTTCAAGCGCGACTAGCAGAAATGCAAAACAGTATCAAGGAAACGAATACAAATATTGCCTTGTATCAATCCTTGATTTCAAGCCCGGAAGAACGTGCTGCTTTTGAAGATTTCCAACAAAAATTGAAAATATTCCGAGAAGCACGGCAGACTATTATTAACCTCGTATTGCAAGAAAGGCGGCAAGAAGCCATTCTGCTTTTAGAATCTCAATGTATTCCCAAAAGCCGCGATGTGTTGTCTGCCTTACAAAAAATTGTTGATATAAATTTTCAACAAGCAGAAGCATTTGCCCAAAAAAGTCGGCAAAGTAGCTTCATTGCTACTCTTTGTATTGTATTTGCTTGCTTTGTGTGTATTCTCACAGCCTTTATCGGACGCTATGTATTGCAACATAGCATTACAAAACGTCTCGGCTTGCTCACGCAGAAAGCCCAGCTTGTGGAGCAAGGCAATTTAGACCAAACCATTGATGTCCACGCGGAAGATGAGCTTGGGAAACTCGCATCTTCCTTTGCTGGGATGGTGAAAAGTATCAAACTTGGCATTGATAATCTTCACGCTGAAAAATCTTCGGTTGAAGCAAAGGTCGTGCAAGCAGTGGAAAAGAGCGAGCAAGAACGACGGTACTTGCAAACAAGTTCGGAAAAACTCCTCGCTGTTTTAGAAGAATTTGCCGACGGCGATTTACGTGTACGTGTGAGCGAAGAGAAAAGTGCAATCAAACACGACAATGACAACATGGAAAAAATATTTCACGGCTTTAATCATAGCGTAGAAGCGGTCGAAAATTTGGTATGCGAAGTAGTAACAAATGTGGACCAAACAACCGTTGTTTCCACGCACATTGGGTTAGCAACACGGCAAATCGCCGCCACAAGCCAAGAACAAGCGGCGCAAATCACGCAGATTGCCTCCAGCATTGAAGAAATGGCGCGGTCAATCACGGAAAATGCGCACCACGCCGCACAGGTGGATTCTTTGACCCGCGAAGCAGGAGAAAGCGCGATGCAGGGTGCGCAGGTGGTTCAATCGGCTGTAAGTAAAATTCAAGAAATAGCGACCGTCGTCAGCGATGCCGCTATAACGGTTGAGAAACTGGGGAATTCTAGTGCAGAAATTGGTGAAATTGTACAGGTGATTGAAGAAATTGCCGACCAGACAAACCTACTCGCCCTCAATGCAGCTATTGAAGCTGCCCGCGCTGGTGAGCAAGGACGCGGTTTTGCGGTGGTTGCCGATGAAGTGCGTAAACTCGCCGAGCGCACAGCCACAGCGACCAAGCAAATAAGCCAAACAATCAAACAAATACAAAAGGACACAGGACTTGCCGTCAATGGCATGAAACGTGGCGATTCAGAGGTAAAACAAGGACTCACACTTGCCGAACAAGCTGGTGAAGCGTTGGTGAAAATTGTTGATAGCACATCGGAGGTGCAATCAATGGTACGAGCTTCCGCGCAAGCAATGGAGCAGCAATCTTCCACCGCAGAAGAAGTGGCAAAAAGTATTGAACAAATGTCTGCATCGGTTGAGCAAACAACGGCAAGTCTTTCGGAGATTGCTCATTCCACCGACAAACTCCAAAATTCCGTTGATGATGTACAAAACTTGCTTACAAAGTTCAAAGTAAATTCTTCACCAACTGGATTGCCTTCCCATCACAGTTCTTCCTTCCAAGAACGCCGTTTATTACATTGAAAGCATCTGAGCAGCAAAAAGCCCTGTACGGCAGAGTATATCTTGCGTACAGGGCTTTTTCATATCATTTGCTTATCAAAGGCAATGAAAACAAAACTGCCCTGAATGCAGTGCAAAATCTCGCGGCAAGGCACTTCGATGAATCTTCAAAAAGAAGCCCTCAACAACAACCTTTGCACAAGATTTGAAAAATATAGTATCTTTACTTTCTGCAATGTGGCAATAACAATTCATCATTCATTCACACAATCTCTTTGCATAATGGCAAGCATCAATACGGCATCACATCAGGCTTCTGGGGAAAATCGCCCAATCATAACCCAAGCTCAAACAAACACCATTGCTCCGCTCTCGGCAATGATGGCACTTATGTTTATCATTGGCTTCCTTACGTGCTTGAACGATATTTTGGTGCCGCATTTGAAAGAGGTTTTTAGCTTGAGTTACACTCAAGTAATGCTGATTCAATTCACCTTCTTTTCTGCATATTTCGTAATGTCGCTGCCCGCAGGATGGATAATTTCTCGCTTCGGCTACAAAAGAGGAATTTTGATTGGCTTGGCAACATCTACGCTGGGTGCGATTTCCTTCTATCCCGCAGCAGCACTGCCTTCCTACCCAGTTTTTCTTGCAGGATTATTCACGCTCGCCTCTGGCTTTACCTTGCTGCAAGTTGCGGTCAATCCCTACGCTTCCGCGCTTGGCAAGCCCGAAACCGCACCAAGCCGCCTTACGCTCACGCAAGCATTCAATTCACTTGGAACAACGATTGCACCTCGTGTTGGGGGTGCGCTCATTCTCCCGCCAGCAATTCTTGGGATAACAGAATTACTGAAACGCTCGGAAGCCGAACAAGCTGCATACCGCATTGCGCAAGCCTCATCGGTGCAGATACCCTATTTGGTATTTGCGGGTGTGCTTGTTCTGCTCTGGATTGCGCTTGCACTCTTCAAACTGCCCGTCATTTCTACGGTTGAGAGCGAAGAAGCGCGGAGTGCAAAAATGAGTGACGCTCTTGCAATCAAGCGTGTTCGCTATGGTGTGCTGGGAATTTTTTGCTATGTCGGCGCGGAAGTGGCTATCGGGAGTTTGCTTATCAATTTTATTTTGCATTTGAACATTTTTCCCACAATGACGGAGGCTGAAGCCGCGATTGCTGCTGCAAAATACGTTTCGTTGTATTGGGGTGGCGCGATGATTGGGCGGTTTTTGGGGTCGGCATTACTGGCGCGAACACCGCAGGGAGTATTGCTTGGCGTTCACGCGACAACCGCATCAATTCTTGTTTTGACGGCAATTTTCACGCAAGGAGAACTCGCAATGTGGGCGTTGATTTTGGTTGGGTATTGCAATTCCATCATGTTTCCCAATATCTTCACACTGGCAATTCGAGATTTAGGTCATTTGACCAATCGCGGTGGAAGTCTTCTGACAATGGCAATCGTTGGCGGCGCAGTGATACCGCTTGCACAGGGCGCACTTATTGATGTGTGGGGTTTTTCACCGTCGTATATTTTGCCGCTTTTGTGCTATGTGTATATCGTCTTTTTTGCGTTCAAGGGCTGGAAGTAAGATTGTATCAACCGTTGCGTCATTCATTGAAGTGAGAGCCTCAATAAGAATTAAGACCCTCACGCTTGAACACTTGTTTTTATGCGGCTTTCACACTTTTGGGTCGCTCTTTGCAAAAGTTTGTGTAATCGTTGTGTACTTGCTTGGAGTACGATGCGGCGTAGTTCAAAATATCTTGTTGCCATGCGGTCTGGAAGGCAAACTCACGTAAAGCGTCGCTTGTTGCAGAACCTTGTCTGCCAGAGCTGCGAAGTTGCGCAAAAGCAGTCAGTTCGCCCATAGTTTCTAACGCCGCAGCAAAACGTTTGTATTTCCCTTTGAGTGCCGCGAGGTCGAGTTTATCTTGGCTAGGCTGCAACTCGCGCAAAATGTAGGTTTTGCCACCAATTTCCAGCGAAGAGAGTAATGCAGGTGTTTGGAATTGCATCCGATGTTGCAGTTCCACCACGCGGAAGGCTTCGCTTGTCCATTCTGGCTGCACACCTGATACAGCCTTGTTATTGACCGAAATCAAACTCGAAGGCAATGCCTCTTTGAGGTCGAGAAGATAGTTTTTATGCAGCGAGCCGTTCCCTTCTACCAAAATTGCATATCGTTCTACCCCTAAACTTCCCGTTCCTGCCACACGGCGTTTTACATCCAGAACCCTGAAAAAATCAGGCGTTCCGCGCTTTTGTCCAAAGTTTTCAATATGTTCAGTGACAATTTTTTCCTTCTCATTTTCTATCGCAAAATACTTTTTTCCGTCCTCAAGAATGCTGCGAGTCTTTTTTTCTACAATGCTTCGCTCATTCAAAAATTCTTTGCGAGTTCGATTTTGTGCGGTTTGCAACAGGTCTCCCACTATGCCAATTGCCGTTTCACGCTCCACAGCTCCCGCCTTGCCATATTGCAAGGAAGCAGCATAGCTATTCAGGGTGATTTGCGCAAGACTTGATGCCTCTTCGCGATCAAGAGAATACGCTTCTGCCGCAACAAAGATACTCGTTACAAGGCGCGTAATTTCAAGGCTTGCAGGTGCAAGCACGGCTTCATCGAAATCGTTGATGTCGAAATAGACTAAACGATTTGCGCCCTTGTACGAGCCGAAATTTTCTGTGTGCAAATCTCCGCAAATCCAGGTGAGGGGCGCGTTTTCAGTGTTGTGCAACGACCAATCTTCATAAAAAAGATGACACGAACCGCGAAAAAAACTGAATACATTATCGCTCATTTTCTCATACTTTTGCTGCACAAGAAATGGTATTCGTCCTTGATTATACGCCTCGCAACGCTCAAGAATACTAGGCTTTTTGACGGAAGAAGCTGCTTTTGTAGCTTTTGCGAGTGGTGATTTTTTGGGTTTCATGATATAGAGCAATTGCACGAAAAAAAAATTTCCTCATCAGCCCAGAGCAAAAATGCTACGGAAATGAGATTGTACCTGCTTCGACGAACTTCCCTTCCGCTACTTTCCAGAGAATATACGTTCCGCTTGTAACGTCTCCTTTATCATCGAAATCCAGCGAACCGCTTGCGCCGTTGTAGTGAATATCGCCACCTTTTGCAAGGATTGATGCGGCTTTGGCAAACTCACCAACATTGATTGCTTGCGAATTTGTTTTGTGATTTGCAATATTGCGAATATTTGCAGCAATATCTTTCGGATTCGCAGATTTCGCCTTCAGTATTGCATACACCATTGTATAAACAGCATCATACACCGTCGCGCCGTAGGAATTGGTTGATTCCGCGCCAAGCAAGGTAGCAAGCGAACTTGCGGAGAGTTCTGCCGCATCACCTTTGGTTTCGTATTCTTTGAACGCGGCTGCAAAGGTGTTGTAATTGGGGGAATTTTTTGGATGAATATACACCAAACCCAGCATCCCATCTATGGTTGATTGCGATGAACCAAAAAGAAAGTCATTGTTGTAATTCGCGTCGCAGCCCATCAGTGCTGGCTTGTAGCCGTCACCCATGTATGGTGAAAGTGCATTGGCAATTTTCGAGCCGTCTTCACCATAGCTCACAATGTAGATTACTTGCGGTTTTTGCTTCACAAGAATCTCTACAAGCCCCTTGAACTCTGTGCTTTTGTAATCTTGCAAGTCCGCATACTTCACCGACACAAGCACTTTCCCGCCTTTTTTCTGAAACGATTCCGTAAATGCTTTTTGTAGCTCGTTTCCATAGGCATTATCAAGGTGAATCACTGCTGCCGTTTTATACTTCAAACTATCCATAATGTGAGCAGCAATGCGCCCTTGAAACACATCCGACGGAACAGTCCGCCACACAAGGTCGTTATCTTCAAGCGCAGAAATTTTAGGCGATGACGACGACCCCGTCATCAACAGCACACCATTTTCAATTGTTACATCGGCTGCTTTCAGCGTCATTCCTGAGCCGCCAGAAGTTATCACACATTTTACGCTGTCGTTAATGAGCGTAGAAATGAGTGCTTTCGCTTTGGAATAATCACGTTTTTCATTGTACACTGGTACAAGTTCGAGCTTTTTTCCAAGCACTGTTCCCGCCGCATTGATTTCCTCCACCGCCATACGCGCACCGCGTAATTGCGTCATTCCTGTTGGGTCGGAGGTTACAATACTGATACCAATTTTAATTGTTTGTGCAAAAAGCGAAGGCACGCTCAATATCACGAACAGCAGTACGAATGCGGCAGACAGAGCGTTTGCGGCACAGACAAGACGATGTTTTTTTGCAAACAAAAGAGGAGAAAACTGTGTATTCATGCGCTATGTGGGTCAGGTCAAAAAAATATTCTGAAAAATGTATTCCGAAAATCTATTCATCTTCCGCGTGTTCTTGGGCTTTGTTCGCGAGCCATGCGTCCAGACTGTATCGCCCAGGACCGCTTATGAGGAGGGCAAAACCTAGCACGGCGTAGGTAAAGGCAAGTTCACCTTTGCGCGAAAAGGGGTCGTAATTCACATAAAAAAGTGCCTCTACAACGGCGGAAAATACCGTCAGAACCACGCAAACAAGCGCGGGACGCGAAAGAAAGCCAACAAATAACAATGCTCCACCCAAAAATTGTGAAATCGTAAAAAAGCTCGATACAAATTTTGAAAGTGGAATCCCAAACGTTGTTAAATGGTTTGTAAATGGGTCGAAGGAACGAAAAAGTTTATCAGAACCGTGATAAATCATAATGATTCCGAGCCACATCCGAAGCAGCAGAATCACGGATTCTCTGCCGAATGGGTGAGCAAGTTGGCGAAAAAGAGAGCGTAGCGTTTCGTTCAAATGGTTCTCCTTCCTTAATTTTTCCGTTGAAGACTGTTGTTTGATGCCACTCAGCACACAAAAGGTTTGAAATACCTGAAGAATTAAGTGCGCTTCGTCCCGCAAATTAGCTCATTTTTTATGATTGCACAATGAACCAAAAATGAATCCGTTTTCACCTGCGCTTAACTCTGCGTATTCTTATTCAGCAGTATCATCTGCAACCCGCGCCAATTCACGCTGCACAACAGGAAAACGCACCGTAAAGGTCGCGCCGTGATGCTTCGCGCTTTCGCAAGAAATCGTTCCGCCAGCAGCTTCGGTTAATTTTTTCACAATAAACAACCCCAAACCTGATGAATCCTCGTTTGCCGTCGGTTTTGCCGATAGCATTGTGAATTTTTGAAAGAGTTTTTGCTGCTCTTCCTCACCAATACCTTCGCCTTCGTCGCGGACGGAAAAGCTCACCGTTGCTGGTGTTTCAGGGTTTTCATGTGATGATTCTTTTGATGATTCTTTTGATGATTCATTCCAAATATTTACCACAACAGATTTCCCGAAAGGCGAGTATTTAAGCGCATTTGACACGATATTGTCAATAATTTGCTGCAAAATTTCCCCGTTTATCAGCACCATTGCATTCTGCGCCGCATTATGAAACTCCACCGAAATACGCTTGCGCTCTGCATTTTCCTCGTAGTTCGCCAACACATCGGCAACAGCAAAAACAAGATTGACCTTCTCCAAAGGCGCGTCGGTACTGGCTTCTTCAACAGCATTCGCATCCAACAATGTTTTTACCAAGCGAAACATCCTCTCAACCGAAAGCGAGATTTTGTCTAATGTTTCGCCAGATTTTTCCTGAGAAATTGTGCCAGCTTGCAAGCCTGTTTTCAGCACATCCGTCAGCCAACGCACGCTTGCAAGCGGGTTCTTGAGGTCGTGTGCGGCAATGCCGAGAAACTCGCTTTTTTCCTTATTCAACTTTTCCAATTCTGCATTTTTCAGCTTGAGCGCGTCGCGGGCAAATTTCAAATCCAAATGCGTTTGAACACGCGTCAGCAATTCGGCAGAATTAAATGGCTTAATCACATAGTCCACTGCACCAGCTTTGAAGCCGTTTACAAGGTCGTCGGTGTCGCCGCGCCCTGTGATGAAAATTATCGGAATAGCGCGTGTTTGCTCGTGTTCTTTCAAGCGGCGGCATACCTCGAAGCCATCCATTTCTGGCATCTGCACATCCAAGAGGATAAGGTCTGGAAGGCTCGTCATTGCTTGCTCAATAGCTTCTTGACCGCTTATTGCTTCCATTACCTCAAATCCTTTCATACGAAGCCGGGTGCGGAGAACTTGGAGATTTTCGAGAATATCATCAACAATGAGAATACGTGCTGGAACGGTGCTTTGGCTCTGAATCATGCGTGAAACCTTGCTGGATAGGAGAAAAACAACTCGGAGTGAGGGTCTCAATTCTTATTGAGGCTCTCACTAACCACGTACAAAGTGAGACCCTGACGAAGAAGTCAGAGCCTCACAAGAAGCGAAAAATAGCCTTCCTTTCGTTCTTGAACAACGATTTTCTGCGCCTTTGAGGGATTGATAGTATTTTTCGGTAGATACGGTTATGACGTTTTGGTAGAGACTTCCATGACGCGAAGAGGCAGAAAGTCCTGACGCTTAGGCGGATGTTTGGCAGCTTAAAAACAGCGAATTTTGTTCCCAGTTACACTGATTAACAATAATTTTTTCACGTTCAAACAGGAACAACAATGCGCACCGCACAAAACAACCCTACGATAACAATGCAGCATTCTAAAATGCTCATCAGCTATACACTCTGCTTCGTTGTAGCAGTATTACTCGCTTTGCTGAGTGTTTCTTTTGCCGCAATCGCACAAGAACGCAGCGCACAGCTTTCTTTACCGCTCTTCCAAAGCGTTTCCGATGCAGACCTCAGCGCAACACAACAATTACAAGCCGCATCAAAACTGGCTTCTAAGCATTTCAAAACCTTTTCTGTCTTGGAAGTAAGCGGGTCGGCATTTCGCCACGCAGCAAATGAAAAAGCTGCATTTCGTTGTGAAGTAATGCTTGGTAAAAAGTCTCAAAAGCCCGTCATTCTTCGCCTCCAGCCGTTTTCGGTTTTCGCGCCTAACGCAACAATCGTCGCAAAAACAGCAAATGGTGATGAAAAAATCATGCTCGAAGAAGAATTCACCACCTTTCGCGGCACCGTTGAAAACGACCCGCAATCAAGCGTATTCTGCTCTATGAGCAAACAAGGCGTGATGATGACCATTCAAACACGCGGCATGGTCTGGAGCATTGAACCGCTCGCAAATACGGATGACGAGACGCTTTCTGGCAATGCACAGAACCAAATGGATACCAACGAAGACCATCTGCACGTTGCCTACTCCACGCTCGACACCAAGCATCCGCGCCAGTTTACATGCGGCACAGCGGAGTTTGACGACCTTGAACATGATTCACATGACAACCATTTACACGAAAACGGTAATATTCAAAATAACGGCAAAAACAGTAGTGAAGCCAATTCCAGCCGTGTTTGCGAAATGGGAATTGATATTGATTTTGCAACCTTTCAATCACTTGGCTCGAATCAATCACAAGCCGCGCAGTACGCAGCCGCGCTCATTGCAGCCGTTTCGCAAATTTTTGAGCGCGACGTACAAACACGCCTTCAAGTATCGCACGTGCAAGTGTGGACAACACCCGACCCGTACACATCTGGCTCAAATACTAGCTCGGTGCTGAATGTATTCCGCAGCACATGGAATGCAAGCTATTCTAGCGTAAACCGCGATTTGGCGCACCTTTTCTCGGTTCGCGGCTTGGGCGGCGGAATTGCGTACATGGATGTTTTGTGTAACCCTAATCTTGGCTACGGCGTTTCGGCAAATCTTCGCGCTGGCTTCCCGATTGACCCCGCGTGGACAACGATTGTCGTTGCACATGAAATTGGTCATAATTTTGGCTCGCACCACACGCATTCATGCCGTTGGTCGGGCGGTGCGATTGACCGTTGCGCACCAGCAGAGGGTTCATGTTTCTCAGGCACAGTGCCAAGTCGCGGAACGATTATGAGCTATTGCCATCTCTGGCCCGGCGGAACATCGAATATCGACATGAATTTTCATCCACAATGCGCAACCCTGATGCAATCTCGCGCGGCGGCGGCAAGCTGCTTCGGTACAACAAGCGGTGGTGGCGTGAACGTCGCATCAATTCTTGGCTTTACGCCGCAAATTGCTGGACAAGGTGCGCAGGTTGTTATTTCTGGTTCTGGCTTTACTGGCGCGACGGCAGTGCGTTTTGGTGGCATAAATGCGCAATCCTTCACGGTGAATAATGCGACGCAAATCACCGCCGTTGTTGGCGCGGGAGCAAGCGGAAACATCCAAGTTATCACGGGTACAGGCACACTTACGTCGAGCAGCCCTTTTACCTTTACGACCGACGTTACAGCTTCAACAGCAACACTCTCCTTCCCTGCAACCCGTTTAAGCCGCACCACTACTTTGACCGCGCAATTTCGCAACAATGACACACGCCCTGTTCAATACAATGGAATTTCCGTCGGAGGCACGCATTCAGGCGACTTCCGCGTCATTGCAAGCACTATTGCACAAGGCGGAATGCTGGGCGCGGGACAAACACAAACTGTTACAGTTGAATACCGTCCAAACGGCACGAATACACGCACGGCAGTTCTTTCGGCACTCTATCAAGGCAAACCGACAGTGCAGATGAATGTCATTGGCTCGGTAGATATTTCTCCAATCCTTGAAGTCTCTACACCCCGCATCAGCACTCCCGCCGCAGACTTAGGCGACAATTCTACGCCTGTAATGTACGAACTTCGCGGCGAGCTTTTAAGCGAGACAGTGATTGTAACAGCAACAGGCGACGTAGAAATCGCGCTCTCCAGCACCGCATCTGCTCGCTGGGCAAAACGTATTGATATTCCAAATTCCAGCAATATCATCACCGTAACGCTCTGGGTGCGCACCAATGCTACGCGCGAAGGTGTTTTGCAAGGTACTGTTACGCATTGGTCTGGCACAAGCAACGCCCGTATTGCTGTTTCTGGCGCGACGAGCATTAGCTACATCAACGCCCCACAAACACTGGATTTTGGTACACTTTCGCTCGGTCAAGTTGCGGTTACTTCCTACGATGTTTCGGCAACCAATATCTCTCGCCCCTTCACGATTCAAGCTCCAAGCGGCTTTCAACTTGGTTTGGATGATAACGGTCCTTGGTCGGCAAAACTCACGCTGTCAGCACAGCAGCGCACCGCGCAGGGCAGAATTTTTGTTCGCACCCAAGCAGCGACAAGCGGCACGGTTACTGCGTCTATTGACCACGTAGTTGGTGTTCGCTCTCAGCAAATGCGTATTGTGATGAACGTTTCACAAGCATTGGTGCGCTTTGAAGGACAAACGATGCGTCAAGGCGCATTACAGCTTGGTTTCGTGCCGAATCGCCAAACAACATTTGCAAATTACTGGGTAAATGCCGTGAACGTCGCATCAACACTGGAAATTTCTCCTGCGGATGGTATGCTTGTGAGCTTGAATGAGCAAGATTGGTCGCCGTCGGTGAGCATTCCAGCAAACAATGGAAATATCCGTCAGCAAGTATTTGTGCGCTATTCACCGCGCTTTTCGGGATTACTTCTCAGCACAATCGCGCACAGAAACGGCTCAACAACAACAAACTTGCCCGTACAGGCAATCACAAAACAACCTACATTCGGCGTATCTTCTCGCGTTCTCGACTACGGCGCACTTCAACAACAAACAAACGCAACAATGACATTCCGCATTGACGCAGAAGGTTTTTCGGATGATATGCACATCCAACTCCCAAGCGGCGTAGAAGCTCGCTTTAGCGAAGCACAGGCTTGGGCTACAAACCTTGTCATTACGCCCCTTCGCGGTCAAGCATCGCTCGAATGCACTATCCGCCTGACGAGTGCCTTCCCCGTCGCACAAGCAATTCGCCAAGTAATTTCCCTCAGCACCACCGAACAAGCAGTGCGCTACACCGACAGCGTTAGTGTGATTGCAAACATGGTATATCCGCCTGTTGTCGTGGTTACGCCACCAACACAACCATCTGGGGATAATGGAAATGGTTCTGGTAATGGTTCTGGTAATGGTTCTGGAAGTGGCACAAATCCTAACTCTGGTAGCAATGGCGCGGATAGTAACAATCCTGGTTCTGGCGCAGGGAGTGGTTCTGGTAGTGGCTCTGGAAATGGCGTGGGTATTGGCACGGACACAAACACCAACCTTGGCTCTACAACTGGCACGGGCAGCACAAATGCGACAAATCAAACAACGAGCGTTACAAGCCGCATCTTTGGACAGCGCATAAATGCTGGTGTACAAGCCACAAGCTCTCCAAATCCATTCCGCGAAAACGTAACACTTCGTTGGAAACAGCAAATGCACGGTGCAGTAGAAGTAGTGATTTATTCTTCAAACGGCGCAGTGGTGCGGGTTTTGCGTCAAGGCATTCAAAATGAAGGTAATGAATCCTCCATCAACTGGGACGGACGCGATGATAATGGCGGAAACCTCAGCAACGGTGCGTACTTCGGACAAGTTCTTGTCAATGGCGCAAGCCTTGGACAAGTGATGCTAATGCTTTCGCGCTAATTATTTGCAAAAGCATTTCACACAAAAGCCCGTCGAACACAGATAAACACTGCTTCGACGGGCTTTTTTGGGAACAGACAAGAGTGTCTGTTCTACCGAAGTCGCATAAAATCTCATGTATTTGTAGCGCAGACCTCTGTACACGACAAAACTTCTGAAAGGCGCATAAAATCAGGCTTCAGTGGCTTGAGACTTCTTGTCTGTGTTTGTCGCCTGAAACCCGCACCAACACTCACAGACAAGAAGTCTCAAGCCACTTTGAAAAGAATTTTGTCGTGTACAGAGAGCGCAGACACTCCTATTTGCGACGTTTTCATTTCGTATTTTCTACTTTTGTGAATGCTCTAAAACTTCTACACGCCGCTTAATATCTGCAATTTCACCTGCCATTTGATGCTGCGGCTCCCAGACTACTTTTTGTAGCATTTGGGAAAGCTCCCAAATACCGTTTGTCGTGCGCTTTTGCTCGCTTTCTAAATTTTCTATTCGATGATTGAGTCCTTTCACTTCATGCAGCAAATCGGACAATAGTTCTACCATTCGTGGGTCTTCTTGCATGATGACGCTCCTTGAAAATATCCGACAAGATTTTTGAATGAATATTCCCAAATGTACGAAAAAATCAATGATTTCCACTCACAGCCATGTTTGCCTGAAACTTCCTGCGATAATGCGCCGTCCAGCCCGCAATGCCTAATGTGCCAATCGCGGTCGGCAAAAGCCACACTGCCAGAGCGGGCAGAAAATGGATGTTCACTACGCAAAATGCTGTGAAGGTGGCGATATATCCGCCAACCATGCGGGTAAGATGCGTGAAAAACCAGTGCATTCGCTCTTGTGGTGGATTGCGGAAACGCTGTGCATCAAGCAGGCTCAAGCCCAGACACAGTGCGCCAAAGACGACACTTACCCAGCCAAAACTTACGCCACTGACAAGCGACATTCCCCCGCGCACGAGCATTGCCAAGCCAGCCACGCCAGCCAGCCCAAGACCCCACCAATCCTGCATTGAAGGCATAGTGCCACGTTGTTTTTGCCGCAAAATTCGTCTGCCCGTAAAGCACATATAGAAGCTGAAAATTGCCACATAAAATAAAAACTGCTGCGGATGCAATACGCACAAAACCAGTGCCGAAGCGCATACTGCCGCCATTGCCCAATAATACACACTTCCAGAGAGCTTGTGAATACGCTTGCCTTTTGCTGCAATCATCGCGCTCGCCCCAGAAATCAGTGATAATGCGCCTCCTGCGATATGCAGTGCTAAAAATATTTTGAAGATTGTTTCTGCAAATTTCGTTTCCATGATAGTTCTCCTTGTATAAAAATCCTTGAAGGTTTGATTAAAACTGAGGTTTCAAAACCATAACCGCGACGATGACCACCGCCAAGATATTGAGCGTCATTCCCAGTGCCGTACCTTTGCGGTCGAGGCGGCGAAATTCCTCCGAATCCAGTCCGTGTGCTTCTCCGGCGGCTATTTGCTTGCGCAGCGTTGGCGTGTAAAAGGGGAAGGCAATCACACCTTGCGCAATGAACAAGATTTCGCCAGCCATCACCCACGGCGTTGTGATAGGAATTTCACCAACAAACAGCATAATGTGTCCCGTGATGAGAGCGAGTATATATGCGGGGTTTGCGACCCAATCATCCAATCGCTTGATACCTTTAAGCGCGAAAAGCTGATGCTGCGGATTCATTTTACCAACCATGAGCCAGAGAGCGTAGCTCATGTTTGCGCCAACGGCGACGATTGCACAAAGAATGTGCGTAAGTTTGAGGAGAAGATAGGTATTCATGCTACGTTGAGCTATTATTGAGTGAAAAATTATTTACTCACCTTACGCACACCCTCGCGCTGCCCTCACCCCTCGCTGCGCGAGACCCTCTCCCAGAGGGCGAGGGTTGATGGAGACCAGCTCTGAAGCCCTCTCTCTCTGGGAGAGGGTTGGGTGAGGGGCTTGTGCGTAAGGTGAGTGAGTTATTTATTGAAAAAAGCGATTCAAATTCACCACCAACTGAATGAAGTTCACCTCAAAATTGGGAAAAATAATCTGCTTTCCCTGCACATTCATGGTGGCAAAAGGCGTGTAGCGAAGATTGGTACGCAGAAACCAAGCATCGGTCGTTGTTGGGCGGATATCCCAGCCAGCAATGATGCCTGGAACGAACTTCCCTTCTGTTTGATTGACTTTTTGTGTGCCATTATCGGTTTCGATGTATTGAAGTGATTCATACCCCAAAAAAGCTCCCACAAACGGCACAAAACCGTGATAATCGCCCACACATTTGAATGCTTCGACTGCAAAGGCATGACGATTGAGTGCTTGCACGACTCCATATCCGCGTTGGCTACCAATGAGAGGACGATACGACACGTTGAACTGAGCATCCCAGTCGAACACGTAATATCCAAGAGAAAAATCAAGTGCAATGCTATTTGCAGAAAAGGTTTCATTCATAAACGGGGTGTTTTCTTTGTTGTACGAAGACCGCTCCAATGCTGTTGCCGCTGAAGGTCCGGCAGCGATTGTCCATGTATTGAGTTTGTTTTTACGGCGATATGCTTCCTCACGTTTTTTCAAATAGCCAGTTGTTTCGCCCTCTTCGGCAGGCACGGTGGTATCAAACACATATTTTGCACCAAGCCAAAAAGCGGCATTTGGAAAGGAAATTGGAGTCTGAACGTCTCGGCTAACCCAGTAATTAAGCGTGTTTTGGGGAATCCATTTCGCTCCGCCTTCGATGATAACATCGCCGGTTTGGTACGTCAATCCACCTTGAAAAATTGCGCGGTCAAGGCGAATCGTCCCACCTTGCTCGCTTGCCTCTCCATTGGCATTGCCTTGTGTGTACGAACCAGACGACCATGCAATGCCAACAAAGGGGCGGACTGCATTTCGCTCAACGCGCCAAGGATACACGCGTGCGCCAGTTTCCACACCAATTTGATAACCGTATTGCAGACCAGATGTTACCGAGCGTTGAGGTAACGGATTGAAGGTAATGTAGAAGTCCGCATGACCCCAAAAGTGAGACCCGCCAATCGTCAGACGTGGAGTGATGCGGTCTTGCATGGTGATATTTTGCAATTGCCCATCTTCGCTTAAACTGCGCGTTTGAGCGTTCAAACCAGGTTGGTAAAACCCTTCGGCACCAAAATACATTTGCGCAAAACGGTGGCGCGTGTTACCACCCTCCATATAGGTTTGGGCAAAAAGGTTTTCCACAAAAGCGATGTGGAAAATCCCAACAACAATGCTCATGCTAACGATGAGGCGGGAAATGGATGTTGTTTTCATAACTGCGTCCTTAGATAAAATTGTACAAAAAAATGAATGTTTCGAGAATTGTTTCAAGAATTGTTTCATTCTCTGCACAAAATTACGCGGAAAATGGAGGTAAGTTTTGCGTTTGGGGCGAATGGGAAGAGGTTTGGGGCAAACGGCTGCAACCCCAGACGGATACAGGCGTTTGGGGTGAATGGTAAAGGTGAAATCTCGGCTTTGGGGTGAATGGTTAGCCGCGTGGGAGGTGGTGCAATTTTTCTAAAACATCATTTTGAAGCGAACGGGAAACAGGAATGACAAAATCCAAAAATGGCAGGTGCAATTTATACCCTTGAGCATTACCGGAGACTTTTTCTATGTGAGAAAGTTGCACGATATACGATTTATGACACCGTAAAAATTCAGTTCGATGCTGAAGTTGTTCCTCTAGCGACTTCAACGTTGCACGAAAAAGTATTTTTTTGATTGTTTCAGAAGATTCATAAAATAAGGTAACATAGTTATCCCCTGCTTGAATGCATAGTATTGATGCGGGATTCAGCTCGTATTGCTCTTTTTGGCTCGAACCAAAAAGAATAATAAGTTTCGGAGTTGCAAGATTTTGTGCGGGATTCAAGGCAAGACCTTCTTTACGAACTTCAATCCCTGATGTAATTTCACTCGCTCTTTCTACGTGCGTTTTCCAGTATCTCCGCTCCAGAACGAGAGTGAGGACAATGATTGGGACAATACCAATAAGTGCAGTCCAGAAAAGGAATTGAAAAAATCCTTCCCAACCAATTCGTAAAGAAAAAACAAATCGCGAATAGATAAAATTAGCTGTACCAATACAAAGAACATGGAGTAATGAAAAACTGATATGTTTACCAACATTCCACGATTCTTCCTCGAAATAGCGCGGAAAAAGCTGCTCCCAGACGAGGTAATTAAACACCATCATCACAAACGTAATGACACCATAAAAGGCGATAATCGCTTGTTTCCACTCACTTTGCACCCGCGACAAACCGAAAGGTTCAGCAAGAAGCAACACCGCCGTAATCGTCAGAGCAAACATTCCCGCCGTCAGGACGCGCTTAGAGAATGCCGTTTCAATGGGAAATGGACGCTTGAGCAAGCCAATCAAACCTGTTTGGCGTTGTTGTCCTTGCAAATTTTGAAGAGTTTTTGGTGAACTTTCCATGAAATTTGGTGCTTTTGCGACAAACGCATTGAACAAAATTGAACAAAAAAGAGACGCTGCACAGCAACGTCTCTTGAGAGATGTTTCGTTCCTACAAACGATTATTCACGCCAAAAATTGCATGTTGTTCCCTTTTGTTTGCCTTTTTTACATCCCCGATGTAGAAGCATGCGCGGAAATAACTTTGCGGTAGGTATCGCGGTCGAGTTCGCGGAGTTCTAGGCTCACGATACAGTGCCGCTCATGGAGGGAATCTTGAAATTCATCTTTCAAAACGCCAATCATTTTTTCGCTCAATTTTTCGCGCATTTCGAGCGTTCTGCCGGACAAAATACCAACTTCGCAATGCACAAAAGCGTGATGCGGTGCGCCATCGGCAATAAAAAAATTATCGGCAGAATATACGCGACTTTTGATGTCGTTCAAGGCAAACACGCCAAAGTCCATCATCACATCATGAAGTTTTTTCATGACGTTTTTAAAATCGGACTTCTCAACGACATTTGCGGAATGTTCAAGGATAATATGTGGCATAGATACATTGGAAAAAGTGCTGAAAAGAAGTGTTTATCAATAGTTGTCAAGATAGTTTATAGCTCAACTGTCTTTGTATCAACCATCAAATATAACCACTTTTCCCGTTGAAAAAAACGATAAAAAGGAGCAAAGAAAACTATTTTTCTGCAATTCGTTTGGGAGTATCTGCGTAGCCCGTCATTTCTACATACCCATATCCTGAAAGTGCCGTCTTTCCTTGTGTTCCCTCAATTTTCACCGCACCTTCCCAGTAGCGCACCGAAACGTTCAACTCTTGATTTTGCAAGAGCGGTGTAAGGCGAAGCTCCATATTCTGCGTAGGCAAGCGAATACGCCATTTGGCTGGATATTCCGCACCGAGCGGGCTTTTCCACGTTCCTTCAGGTATGAGCATTGCTTCACGATGAGAAATTGTCGTAGAAGCACCATTCTGCGCCACAAGTACGCCTTTGCTGGTTGGGTCGGATGTTCCGTCGTTGCGGCGAATTTGGTAGAACATAAATTCTCGCCCGTCGTCAAAATGCAGCGCGAACCAATCCCAGCCGACTTGTTGCTTGGAAAGTGCGCTCGTACTCCACTCGCGGTCGAACCAACTTGTACCTGTAACCTGAGCAGAATCAGTGCCTACAAGACGCACTATTCCTTGCGTTTGAAGACGTGTGAGCGAATAGTAGTAGGATGCATTGCCCACATCTTCGCTTTTTTGAGAAAAACCGTTGTCGCCTTGTAGAACCACAGGTTTGATGCTGTCGAGGAGCAAATCCAGCTCCACACCTTGCTCGGCAGCATGAAGACGTAACGGAAAAATGGAAGAATTCTTCGGTTTGTTGGAATCAGAAAACGCAGACCAATCATGCAACCACACCCGAAAATGTGCCGTAGAATCGAGTTCGCAGCCCGCTAATCCATTTGCTACGCGACTAAATTTCTCAAAGGAATAAAACTTCCCTGTTTCAACGTCAGTAATGGTAAAGTGTGCCATGAAGATTTGACGGGCTTTCCAAGCATTTTTATCTGCATTTTTATCTGCATTTTTATTTGCATTCTTATTCGATGAATCAGGAGAAAAATTCGGTGCAAGTGCTGTACGGAAAAAGGTAAGTTGGTAGCCAAAGCGTCTTCCGGTGCGGGTTTGGAGGTTACCAGTAAAATACCACCATTCGGTTTTGTAGTCGTTATGCGGCGCGTGGTCGTTTGGAAAAACAAACGGACGCGGCGCAAGGACGCGCTTGTAGGCAGCATCAATACTGGCATTGGAGCCAAGTGCTTCGCTGACCGCAATACTGCCTTGCACATCTGCACGACTGGGCTGGGCAAGAAAATATGCGGCTGCGAGTGTTCCGCAAAGAACTATGGCGATAAGAATTGTACGAAACATAAAATTCTTGAAATGGTGAGAAATTTGTGCCAAGAGCGTACCGTTACGTACACAAAGACTGCCAACATGCGTGTTTATTTTGCTTTTTTGCTGCAAAGCGCGGTTTTACTAGATTGCAAGCGAAATTCAGACGACGAATCCTCTTAAATCCAAGCCTTTCCATTTCCATGAAAACCGATATTCTCTTTTACAAACTCCTTGAGATTGAACCCGCAATATTGCTGCATTTGGCACGAATCACACCGCCACCAGGAGTGCAGTATCAGTTTCAGGCAATCGAAGTCAAGGACATGGCAAAGCGCACCGATGCTGTGTTGTTGCCGAACACCCCCACAGCACCGCTCATTGTAGCCGAAGTACAGTATCGGCGCGATGCGGCAATCTATCATCGCATTGTCGGAGAAACCGCTCATTTGCTTCAGCAAATGCCAGAATACACGCACGTACAGATGGTAGTCGTGTTTCCCACGCGTGCGGTGGACACGGGAAGTGGCGTGTGGCAGAGCCTTATCGAGGGCGGAGTTTTGCGTGTGGTTATCATTGATGAAGAGGTGCAGGCGCACTTGGATTTGGCTTCGGAAGCAGGCAAGGTGAGAGCCGAAGAACACGCCGCGCTTCGCATGATTGCGCTGACAGTTTCGGAAGAAAACGAGTCTGCTGACCGAAAAGAACTCTCACACATTGTGCGCACAATTACCGCAACAAGCGCAGGCAACACACGAAAAGTTCTTTTACAATTACTCACAAATTTGTACCTTAGCAAATATAAACACATTACTCTTGAGGAGCTTACAGCCATGCTAGAACTCGAAGAAATCTTTGACGACCTCCATGAAAATGTTTCTTTCAAACGCTATGGAGAGCAACAAAAAACAGAAGGAAAACTAGAAGGTAAACTGGAAGGTAAACTGGAAGGTAAACTGGAAGGAAAAATCGAAAGCGCATTTGCCATGCTGAATGCGGGGATTCTGCTGGAACAAGTTGCCTCTATTTTAAATCTTCCCATCCAAGTTATAGAAGAAGCACGAGAGAACAAGGCGTAGCATCTTATGTTGAAGGCGGATAAAATACAATCTTTTCAAAAACTTAGACCAAATGACTACGCAAGCACGCTCATCAGAATCCACCCAAGAATCGCTTCAATTCTCGCTTCGCCAGACGCAGCGTGCAAGCCGCACCATTGCTGCTTTGCCCGCAGAGCGCATCAATACTCTTCTGCACGATGTTGCGGATATTGCTGTGAAGGAAACAGACTTTATCCTTGCTGAAAACAAGCGTGATTTAGAGCGAATGCCCGAAACTGACCCCAAATACGACCGCTTAAAATTGACCGCAGAGCGCATTACATCTATCGCGGCGGATATTCGTAAGGTTGCTGGCTTGCCCTCGCCGCTTGGTATTGTGTTGGAGAAAAGGACGCTTGAAAACGGTATCAATCTTGAGAAAATTAGCGTTCCAATGGGTGTTATCGGAATTGTGTATGAAGCGCGTCCAAATGTAACCTTTGATGTATTCGCACTGTGTTTGAAGGCAGGAAGCGCGTCCGCGCTGAAGGGCGGTAGCGATGCGGAGTTTTCCAATAAAGCAATTATTTCGCTTATTCACAACGTTCTCGAAAAACACGGAATTACGCCCCTTACAGCGAATCTCCTTCCCGCAGACCGCGAATCCACAACAGCAATTTTGAACGCCGTCGGGCTTGTAGATGTGATTATTCCTCGTGGTTCGCAAGGGCTGATTGATTTCGTCCGCCAACATTCGCGCGTTCCCGTCATTGAAACAGGTGCAGGGATTGTTCATATTTACTTCGATGCGAGTGGTGATGCGGCGTTGGGAGCAAATATTATTTTTAACAGCAAAACTCGCCGTGTGAGCGTCTGCAATGCACTTGACACCCTGATAATTCACCGCGAGCGGCTTCAGGACTTGCCTCAGCTTGTGCAAAAATGCGCTGAGAAAAATGTCCACATTTTTGCTGATGTTGATGCTCTTGAAGCCTTGAATGCTTCCTATCCCGCTCAATTACTTGCTCCAGCAGAACCCGTACATTTTGGAACGGAATTTTTGGATTACAAAATGAGCATCAAAACGGTGGGAAATCTTGAGGAAGCACTCGACCACATTGCTGAGTATAGTTCCAAGCACAGCGAAGCCGTTATCGCAAGCAATGAAGCGGTTCAGGAGCAGTTTTTGCGTAGCGTGGATGCGGCGGTTGTCTATGCAAATGCTTCGACGGCTTTCACTGATGGTGCGCAGTTTGGCTTGGGTGCGGAAATTGGTATTTCTACCCAAAAACTCCATGCGCGAGGTCCGATGGCACTTCGTGAAATTACGAGCTACAAGTGGCTTGCTCGCGGGACGGGACAGGTTCGGGGCTAGGAATAATCAAGGCGAGGAGGCTCCATTCAGAAAGTGAGAGCCTCGCAAAGTAGCGAGACCCTCACACAAGCTATTTTACTCACTTCGGAGCGAATTTACTGGATTTGCCCGCGCTGCGCGAAATGCCTGCCCTGCAACCGTCATAAATGCTATGCTCACCGCCAATAAACCTGAGATGATAAACACTCCTGCGCCAAGTTCCGTGCGATAGGCAAAACTCTGAAGCCACGACTGCATCATCCACCACGCAAGCGGCGTAGCGACAACGATTCCCACCCCGACAAGTTTCAAAAAGTCCCGCGACAAGAGCGAAATAATATTACTCACCGACGCGCCCAATACTTTACGAATACCAATTTCCTTCGTCCGCGCCGCCATTGCTATTGCGGCGAGTGCGAATAAGCCGATGCAGGAAAGCGCGACTGCGATACTGGCGGCAGTCATTATGAGATTAGTCTGGCGTGTATAGGTGCGATAAAGGCGTTCGATATTTTCATCTGCGAGCGAACCTTGCCATGGCACATCTGGCGAAACCTCGCGCCACGCGCTTTCCATTGCTTGCAGCGTTTCCGACATATTTTCTAAGCGAATGCGAGCAAAAATATAATTTGCACTGTAACCGCGCCACATTACCTGAATCGCTGGTACAATCTTGCGCCGAAGCGATTCCATATGATAATCTTTTGTTACGCCAATAATGTTCATGGGCGGAATATCTTTTTCACCCGACGGCACAGAAAATCCGATAATTGCCGATGGCGTGAACTCACCATTTTGTGCGCGTTTCAGGCGGTCTTCTTTAGTCATTAAGCTCCAGACTTGCCGCGCTGCCGATTCATTCATTATCACCGATTCGAGCGAATCACTTGCAATGTGAGCTTTATCAAACGTGCGCCCTGCAAGGAGTGGAATTTCCAGCGTTTCGATGTAATTAAAATACGTCCACAGCACATCCACACTGACTTCGCCGCCATTGTACGAGCGTCCCATATGGCTGTGCGTGTCAGAACCATCCAAGCCGCGACCAATCGGTCGCAAGCCCGCGCTCATGTTCACGATACTGGGATTCCCCGCAAGGCGAGCGCGGTAGCGTTCCAGTGTTTTCGCGCCATTCGCGCCGTCGCCTGTTGGAATGACCACAATGCCGTCGCGGTTGAAGCCGAGCGACTTTTTCTTCATAAATTCGGTTTGATTACGAATAATCATCGTGCAAGCAATCAAGCCAACGGCAAGAGCGAACTGCACGACAACCAAGATATTGCGCAGTGTTGAGGGCGACACGCCTTGAGAGCGGCTTTTCATCGTACTTGCAGCTTGCAGATTCGACAAATAAAACGCTGGGTAGGCTGCCGCGCTAATGCCGACAACGAGCAACAATCCTATCATTCCACCCCAAAACACGAGGTTTTCAGCAACACCGCCACTTAAAAGCAAGGTCAATTTCAAACGCATGAGCGAATTATACAAGGGCAGCAATGCCTCCGCCAACACAATGCCGACAAAGAGCGCAAGACCGACAATCACAAGCGATTCACCCAAAAATTGCCCTACAAGTTGGTGCTTTTGCGCGCCGACCGTTTTGCGAATACCAATCTCCCGCGAGCGAGTAAAGGAGCGGGCTATGGACAAATTCACAAAGTTAATTGCGGCAATCAACACAATCAGAAAAGCAATCGCAATAAGCGAATAAAAGGTGTTTTTTGCGGTGCCAGATTTATCCATCAGTGTATTGAAATGCCAGTCGTGGAGCGGCTGCGCACGGAGTTCCAATACTTTTCCTCGCTCATTCGGACGAATTCCCACATCCAGTTTGCTTTTGATAACTTCTGCAAAATGCTTCTCCACAAATGGTACCACAGACCGCTCAAAATCTTGCTGCGTGATGTTTGGTTGTAACGAAAAATAGGTTTCCGTCGAGAAATTATCCCAATGTGTCATTTCTGTTTTGTACGACGCACCATTATCAAAACGCACGAGAACCGAAAGGTCAAGACTGGAGTTCGGCGGCAAATTTTGAATCACCCCCGTAACCGCAAACGGCTTAAATTCCCCATCAATCTGCATGGTTACTTGCTTGCCGAGCGCGATTGCATTTTCACCAAACATTTTGTCGGCAATTTCTTTCGTGAGAACAAGAGAATTCACATCCTTCAATGCCGCATCAGCACTGCCTTGTAGGAAATTCAGAGAAAAGATTTTTACAAAATCTGCATCCACAAATACAGGATATTCTCGAAATGCAGTGTTGTTGTATTTCAGCGTTGCTGGCGGCGCACCAGAAAAGCGACTGGCGTATTCGACGCTCGGCAACTCAGCTTTCATCGTGGGTGCAAGCGGCACAGGACAGGAAGTCTGAGGTTCTACGCCTTCCACGCTTTGATTCATAACGCCAATGCGGTAAATACGGTTGTTTTTTTCATGGAACGTATCAAAATTTTGCTCAAAATGCACCGTCAGCATGAGCAAAATACAGCACGCCATTCCAAGTGACAGCCCGAAAATGGTGATAAACGCAAAGAGCTTGTTTCGCTGGATATTGCGAAGGGCGATTTTTATATAATTGGTGAGCATGGTGTTGGAAGGTTTAGCATGGAAAAGATGTGTGCATTTGTACTACATTTGTACTATCAACTCATCAACAAACAAAAGAGTACAATTTCATGCCAAAACCAAAACACTAGTATTTACGCGCTTTGCAGGAAAACCCCCAAAATAAAAATGTTCATTTGCGAACAATACGTGTCCACAAATGAACATTTTCAACAAGAAAACATCTGAAAATCAATTGCAAGCAGATGTATCTCGAATGCACACTCTCCTACCGAATTTGCCGCGTCATGCTCTTCACATAGCGCAAACGATAGTACCCAAGCGGGGTCAGCATCGTTGGGTTTGCAACAGCATTTTGGTATAAATTCACAAACTGCACCTTCACGTACACGTTGCTCCGTGTCTTCAGAACTAAGGTTTTCTGCGGGTTTGGCGTAATGGTGCGGCTTGCTGAGTTGTAGTTGAACATTCCCTTCCCAAATAAATCAATCGAAATAATGCGCTTGGAAGAAGTTGTGTCTTCTTGGCGGAATGTGGCATCAACAGGCGCAGTGCTGAGAAGGTCGAAGGTCGAATCTATCACAACGCCGAGCGTTTTTCCGTTCGGATTGAGATTGCCAGAATTGAGCATCACATCAACAGCGCGGGAAGATGGGCTTAAATGCGGCAAGCGAATATCCCACACATCAGTTGCGGCGCGACTTGCCGCAATCGTTGTGTCGGAATCAAAGGAGTAATAAACGTAAGACAACGAATCAGGACGGAGATTAGAAACGATGCGGGGTACAAGCGTTCCATTTGAGTTATTAGGCGTTTCAACACATGATTGGACAAGAATAGCAAAGCAAGCAAGCGAAAGCAATACGCGATATGTTTTCATGGTGAATATTCAATGGTGATAAAAATTCAATGGTGATAAAAACGAAAAAATGCCTGAAATGGCGCACAAACACAAGATACGTGTTTTTCCACAGATATTCAAAAAAAAATCCGCAGCAAGCATCTTGTATGCTCCATTGCGGATATATTTTTGTTTGGTAATTGGTCAGAGACTATCTCGTCGGGCGGCTGTTATCACAAGAGCAATAGCCGTCCGGCGAGTGCTATGCAGACGACAAACCCGCCGGACGGCAGCGTTTATACACTCCCCAGCCGCCCGACGGGAAGAGCGTTGGAACTTTAATTCATCCGAACACTCAGCTTATACACTGGCTGCTGTTGCAATTCTTTCACCTGAACATTTGCTTTGTAATGCTTAATCACGCCATTCAAAATGCCGTGCAGCACACCAAACATGCGGCGTTCAGAGCTGTATTCAATCACAACCTCTACGGGACTCACCCGCGAAATAGCGAGCTTTGGCGGCGCAGCACCCGGATTCTGACGGCGCACCGTTCCGTGAATGGTTTCCTCAATATTTTCCAGAAAATCCAGCAAATTCCATTCTTTGCGGATATACACTGCGTATGTTCTCACCAAATCTGGCACCATAAATTCGCCAAACTCGCGCTGAAGCTGGTCTATGCTTTTGCCTGTTGCCGATGATGCGACGGTGAGCAATTTGCCCAAATGTTCGTCAGGATACGCAGCACTTGGCGTATAGGTGTGGTCTTGCAAACCCGCGCCAAGCATGAGTTTTTCCCATGTTTCAAAGCCACCGTAGTTTTGCTCGACAAACTTTTTTAACTCGAAATGAATAATTCCGTGCATACAAACACTCATTAAAGATGATAGAGAAATCGTGATATCAATCAATACGAAACAAGGAATAATGCGGCTTGCAAGCTACCTTGATGTACTGAGTATATCACTTCTTTTCCTATAACAAGCGTAAAAATTGCAAAAAAGTTACACAAAATGTGGTGGATGGCAGATTTTTAGGGATGAAAATGTTACATTTTTTTCGCTAACGGCAACGGGAAATCGCTGCGAAGGTAGTCTTGAAGCATCTTCCACGCGATATGCACTTCAAATGGACCTTCTGCGTATGAGGCAACTGCGTAAGGGTCGAAATGAAACGTTATACCAGAAGGATGTACGGTAAAGGTGAGATTTTCCTTCAATAAATCATCCACAAAGCTCGAAATACCGCTATCGACAACCAACGACGCTTGCTGTTTTTTGAGGTCAGCAACGAGAATATTGGAAATTTTCGCGCGAAAATCCGTATCGGTGCGGAAAATATCGGTGAGCTTGCAGCGTTTTGGTGCGCCGTTTTCCAGCTTCCACGTCATACCTTCATAGCCATAAATCCCGTGCGCTCCGCCGCCGTATGAATCGTGCATCCACAGCAGAGAAACAAGATTTGATGCGGCATAGACGACTGTTGCAGCAGAATGTTCACTTAGTCTATCCAATCTTTCTTCCACTGTTTCTTCCTTTGCGTATTCTTTGCGCATAGTATCAATCGAAGCGACCGAACTTTGGTAGTTTTTCTCCGAAAGCTGCGTCAGCGTATCTTTCAGCGCAGCAAGCTCTGGTGCGGCAAAGACGGGATAATGCACGGAAACATCCAGTTTTGAATGCTTCAGCATGGTAAATGGCGCGACAGCTCGCATGGTAAACGGAAACGACTTTTTCCCATCCTTACTCGTCCACGTACCAGTAATGATGCCCTTTTCAGGGTCGAGTTTGCCAAGCAATCGCCCCGAAATTGTTGCATTAGAATCTTTCTCCCAACCGCCTCTTCCCAAGTCATCGCGCTCGGTAATTTGCACCGTGTTATCGGCTTGAACACTGCCTCGCAAGCTGAGTGAACGCGAACCCGTATGATACCGATACGTTCCCTCCAGCGCACCGTTTGTGATTGCAAATTGCGCATTCACGCGGAGTTTATCGCCGACGGTGCCATCATACAAATACGTGGTGGAATCACGGCGAACAGGCACAGACACAAGATTTTCCGTGCTTTCCGTGCTGCTTTGCTTTGTGTTATTTTGCGCTTCTTCTTTTTTGGAACAAGCCGAAAAGCTAGTATTGATGCTGATTGCGAGCGCAATCACGAAGAAGTGTTGGATGTAGGTTTTCATTACGTTTTTCATTACTTCGCAAATTTTTGTTTGAGTTGTTCAAGTTGAGAAACCATGTCATTTGGAGAGCTTTTCACGGCTGGGCGCGACGGCTGTTTGTCGTTGGAAGGCGCGTGATTGCTTGCGGCACGGCTTTCATTTTTCATGGATAAACTCACGCGCTTCAAGGCAACATTCACCTCCACAACGCGCACTTTCACGATTTGCCCCACTTTCACTACGTCCGTCGGATGAGTAATAAAGCGGTCTGCAAGCTGCGAAATGTGAATTAAGCCGTCCTGATGCACGCCCACATCCACAAACGCGCCGAAGTTCGTCACATTCGTAATCACGCCTTCCAACTGCATTCCGATCGTCAAATGCTGAATTTCGCTGATGCCGCTTTGGAACTCGGCGTAACGGAACTCTGCGCGGGGGTCGCGTCCAGGCTTTTCCAATTCCTTCACAATATCGCGCAGGGTCGGCTCGCCTACTTCTTCGGTAATATAATTTTTGAGCGCAATTTTTCGAGAAACCTCGGGAGAATTGAGTAATTGCGCCACTTCCACGCCCGTATCTTTCGCCATCTGCGCAACAATGTTGTAGCGTTCTGGGTGGACAGACGAGTTATCAAGCGGGTTTGCGGCATTGCGGATGCGAAGGAAGCCAGCCGCTTGCTCGAAGGTCTTCGGACCAAATTTCGCAACTTTCAGCAAATCCTTTCGGCTAGAGAACGCACCATTACTATTGCGGTGGTCAATGATGTTTTTCGCAACGGTTTCGGAAATTCCTGCAACATAGCTCAAAAGCTCTTTTGATGCGGTGTTCACGTCCACCCCGACAAAATTCACGCAGCTTTCGACGGTTTCCTCGAGCTTTTTCTTGAGGAGTTTTTGGTCCACATCGTGCTGATACTGCCCAACGCCGATAGATTTTGGGTCAATTTTCACAAGCTCCGCGAGCGGGTCTTGCAAACGCCGACCAATGCTGATTGCGCCGCGCACGGTGATGTCCAAGTCAGGAAATTCCGCAATCGCAACCTCGCTCGCCGAATACACCGACGCGCCCGATTCATTCACCGTCACTTTCACGGGCTTGGCGAATCCACGCGCCTCCAGAGCTTGCAGCACCTCGCTTGCGAACTCGTCCGTTTCGCGGCTTGCGGTGCCGTTTCCAATCGCAATGAGTTCAAGTTTGTGGCGTTCAATCATATCTTGAACAAGTGCTGAAGCGCGTTCTCGCTCATTTTTAGAATTGTGCGGAAAGACGGCGTGATATTCCAAAAACTTGCCCGTGTGGTCCAGCGCGACAACTTTGCAACCAGAACGAAAGCCTGGGTCAATGCCCAGCGTCGGCTTCATTCCTGCGGGCGAGGCAAGGAGCAGATTGCGCACATTTTCGCCAAAGTTCACCACAGAGGCTTCATCAGCGGCAATTTTCTTCTCCAAACGTGCTTCGCCAATGAGCGTAAACTTCATCAGACGAGCAAATGCGTCCTTCAGCATAGTTTTTAGAAAATCAAATATTTCTACTTGTCCTGTCAAAATTTCTTTTTTCTGCAAATAGGACAAAATGTACTCTTCATCGAATTCAATCGAAAGCGACAAAATTTCTTCCGCTTCCCCCCGCCGAAGCGCAAGCATATTATGCGGCTGAATGTCCTTCAAGGCGCATGAATACGTGCGATACATCTCAAACTTTGTTGTGCCTTCGGGAAATTCATCTTTCACGCGCGAGCTAATCACAGCATTCTGCAAAATGAAACTCCGCACCGCCGCTCGCAATTCCGCTTTTTCCGCAACTTCTTCCGCGAGAATATCCGACGCGCCTTGCAATGCTTCTTCCGCGCTCGCCACGCCCTTTTCAGCAGAAATGTACGCTGCCGCCAGCACAAGCAATGGTGCGCTTGTGGGCAAGTTTGCTGAAGTAGCACCAATCACGTTCAAGGCTTTGATTGCCTCTGCAAGCGGCTCTAAACCTTTCTCGCGGGCAATCGTGGCGCGGGTGCGGCGTTTTGGTTTGAAGGGCAAGTATAAATCTTCCAGTTCATTCTTCTGTGTGCATGATTCTATACGGGCTTTGAGTTCATCAGTGAGTTTTCCTTGCGCTTGAATGGATTCCAAAATCGTGGTTTTGCGCTCGGCAAGTTCAGTTAAATATTCAAAGCGGTCGAAGAGATTGCGCAAGACAATTTCATTCATTTCGCCCGTGCGCTCTTTGCGGTAACGGGCTATAAACGGCACGGTCGCGCCTTCTTGATAGAGTTCAAGGGCATTGTTTACGTTGTCCAAGCCGAGAGAAAGCTCTTCAGCTAAGATTTTTGGTAATGAATTCATAGAGGAGGATTGTGTGATTGTATTTGCAATGCCGCAGAAATGCTGCTTTCTGTGGCATGGGAGGATAAAAGAAAGCAAATTGCTCTTCCCGTCCGACGGCTGAGGAGTGCGTGAACGTTGCCGCCCAAACGGATTTCACGGTTATTAACGCACATTTCCTTGAAACCCGTTCTACGCATAGGAAAGCGTAGGACGGGAAGAGCGAGCTTTGATGCTAGTTTGAAGCAGTTTTCACGAGGTCGGGATTGAGTTCTTTCACTTTCGATTTTGCTTGTATCTTTACCAGATTTCCTTGCTTATCAAAATACGCTGTGCCGAAGATATTGGGATTTGGTGCGAGGTACGGTGCTTTTTCGGTTGGAATAACCAGCGCAATACTGCTCGCGCCTTTTTTGAACACTTCGCATTCGTACCACGTGTTGAGCGGCGTAGAAATGCGCCAAAGCGAGAACTGACCGAGTTCCAAGCAGCGTCCCATTTCCATATTTTTTGCCTTCAGATTTGCCATAATTTTCGACCAAACCTTGCCCACAGAGCGCGTAGAATCTGACTCCACAACAAAATACTCTTCAGTGGAAAGCCATTTTTCGGTTTTGTCGAAATACATATCCGCGTAGGGCGTACAATTCGATTGCATACCATCGCCGGGCAGATACGCAATGCGCAGCATCCCGCTTCGGTCCCGGACGGCAGAGATATTTTCTCCTAAACCCCGCTCTGCTTGGAGCTTCGTTGCCATTTTGATTGCTCGCTCTCCGGGCTGTGCAAGCATCATGCTGGAAGCGTCGAAAACGGCAATGGGTTTGGAGAATTGTTGTGGTTTTGCTTGTGAGGCTTGGGACTTTGCTTGAGCAAATATCGGCTCTTCACAGCAAAGCATAAACGCGCACACGAAGAAAAGGAAACGAACACACATCACACGTTGGAGGAACATTGATATAAGGATAAGTCGAGAAGAAAAATTTACTGAGGACCGTTTTGAATAGCATTGACGCGCTTTTGCGCCTCTTGCACCACCGCCATTTTTGCGACTTCCTGCTCTAATTCCGTGCGCACCGTAGAATCATTCAACAGCAATTTATGGCGCAGCGTGAAGCGAACATTAAACGCGATGTAGCGACGAAAAAAATCGGAATTGTCCGAAAGGCGCATGAGTGCTGAGGTGGAATCGCCAATTTCTTGCGCGAGTTTGCGGGTTTCGGGGCGGAGACTTGTTTGGCAAGCTGTTCCGCCTCCGAAAGCGATAACCGTGAGGACACAAAGTATTCTGAAAAGGCGCATAAAATCTGGCGTTTTGGCGATGACGGTTCTTGCGGAAAACCCGCCAGACGGCTACTGTGCTTGTGATAACAGCCGCCCGACGGGAGGAGGTTGTATTTATTTCAAGGCTGCGTCAATCGCGCTGGTGAGTTCTGCTGCTTCTGGTGCGACTTTGGAATCGTAGCGAGCAATAATTTTCCCATCTTTGCCAATTAAGAATTTACCGAAGTTCCAGCGTACATCGCCTGCGGGAGTGGATTTTGTCGTGAGGAACTGATACAATGGGTGCATATCGTCGCCTTTGACCGAAATTTTGGAAAACATCGGAAAAGTAACGTTGTATTTTGTCGAGCAAAATTGCTTGATGTCTGCATCCGTGCCAGGTTCTTGTCCCATGAAGTTATTTGCTGGGAAGCCAAGCACGACAAAGCCTTTGCTGCTGTATTGCTTGTAGAGTTTTTCCAAGCCTTCGTACTGAGGCGTGAAACCGCAACGGCTGGCAACGTTCACAATCAAGACCACGTTGCCTTTGTAGTCTTCTAATTTTACGGGTTTGCCTTCGAGGGAATTCATCGTAAACTCGTGGATGGATGCGGCATTCGACATAGCGCGTGGCTCCTTGCTGCTAAAAGCATTGGTGGTGGTGAAAAGAATAACAACGGCTAAACACAAGAGCGCGAGAATAACGCTCATACTGCGACGAACAAGATGGATAGACATAGCGATTCTGCTGGAATGTGGTGAAATTGGTGAAAAGACGTTTGAGTTTGAACAGCCACAAAGTTACGGAAAAATCAGCATTCCGCCAAGAGCGAACATGAAAAAAGCCCGAAGCGGTGCGGCTTCGGGCTTAGGAAAGCTATTTGGTACAACTAATCTGCAAATAACTCTTCTATCGAAATGGTAGCTCTGCTTCCTTCGTGTCGAACACTGCCTGAAGTATATGTACGCCGTTTGTGATGCGGCTTGCAGACAGTCAGCGTTTGTATTTCTGCGATTATCACCCATGCTTCTTGAACACCACGCTTCAAATACTCTTCGGCTCGCACTATCAAGGAATGAACGGGTTGCCTGGGTGCGCTGATTTCAATCGTTACAAGCGGCACCGCCGTTACCCATTCAATATCAACTCTTGACCTGAGGAAAGATTCGTTTTTATCAAAAATGGTAATATCTGGGACGGCTTTGTAGCCGTTTAGCTCAATATTCAACTCTGGCAAAAACTCATACGATTCCCCATTAGAACGAGCAAGTTGCTGGATGAGATTCATCTGAACGAATGAATGCAAGACGCCAGGAAGCGGTTTTCCTCGCTCTCTTTCGTAGTCGCTGATTTCTTCTTCGGTAACGAATTGCGTTTCCATTTCTGCTGCTCCAAAGATTGGGTAAAAAATAACGAAGAAATATACTGGTTTTTGGGGCAAAAAGCAATAAAAAAGCCCGAAGCGGTGCGGCTTCGGGCTTTTCTCATTACGAGGTTTTGACAGAATTAACCACCATAACCAGCATTTTGAACAAGCTGCTTATTGGTATCCATTTCGCGTTGTGGAATCGGGAAAATAAGTTTTGGAGAATTCCATGGGAATTGTGCGTTTACGTTGGTACGTGTACGCTTCAAATCCCAAAGACGCTGACCTTCAAACGCAAGTTCTAGGCGACGTTCACGCAAAATAGCGTTCAAATCCACCGTAGCCAACTCAGAAAGCCCAGCACGACGACGAATACGGTTTACATCTTCAAGTGGTGCTGCGCCAGTTGAAGAATTTAAGCGAGCATTACACTCCGCACGAGTGAGAATCATTTCTGCAATGCGAATAACGGGAATGTCAAGGTATTGGTCAATCGTTGCATTGCCTGTCGAAGCATATTTGCGAGTGAAACGTTGTCCAGCAGCAGTAACAAAGAAACGAAAACGTGCATCAGCAGTGTCGTATAATGCAAGGTGCTTTGCTTGTACACGAATATCAGCACGTCCACCTGAACCACCTGGCGCGTAGAAACGATTCATTTGATTCACACCACTGTTTACATTAAGAATATCCGTTTCCAAAATCGCAAGTCGGTACACAACCTCGTTGCCAAAGCCAGCGGAATTTTCATTAAAAGCATCAGCGAATGTTGCCGCTAGACGATAGCCATTGGCAGAGGTAATAACACGATTCGCAGCATCACGAGCTTCCGCAAAGCGACCTTGGCTTAGATATACCCTTGCAAGCATAGCGGCAGCCATTCCCTTATTTGCACGAATGCCATTTGTACCTGTTGGTAAAGCAGTTTCTGCTTTGGTCAAATCATCAATAACTTGTGTATAAACGGCTGCTACCGATGCACGAACGCGGTTATCTTGTTCAGAAATCGTTGTTGTTGGCTGTAAAACAATCGGTACACCTAGATTCGTAGCATTATCACCATCGCCCCAGAATTTTCCGAACTTCTTGACAAGTTCAAAATAGACAGAACCACGAATGAACAGTGCTTCGCCTTCTACGCGACCACGTTCTGCCATTTCTACTTTTGCCAGTGCCGAAAGAACGGTATTTGCTCGATTAATGGTTACATAGCCATCACGCCATGCAGTTTCTGCATTACCGTTTACAGGCACCATTGCTTTTCTGATAATTTCATCAAGAGCTTGAAATGAACCAGCAAACACTACTTCTTCATCATCTGCTAAAAGTTCTGCATCATACATAACTTGTCCGCCAAAAACACCACCTAAAGCAGTACCATCGTATGCACCCGTCAAAGCAACTTGTACGCCTTGCGAGGTCTCTAATGAGGAAGCTGCATCAATAGTGTTGACAGGATTGATAGCTAACTGACTATCACATCCTCCCATTATCAGTGAAGTGGCTCCTACGAGAAACCACGCTTTCATATTTTTAGTATTCATAAATAATATTTCCAATTTGTAGTCATTAAATGTCTTTTGTTAATTATTTGATGTGGTGAATTCAGGATAAAACTTAGAATCCAATATTAACACCAAATAAGATAGTGCGTACTTGTGGTGCGGTGTAGAAATCATACCCAATGGCGAGATTACCCGCAGAACCACCAGGAGCAACAAGATAGTCAGCATTTACCTCTGGGTCCCAGCCAATATAATTTGTTGCTGTCCAAAGGTTTTGACCTGTAACAAAAATCCGTACGCTGTTAATGACATTCGTTGATTCAAGAATTGCTTTCGGAAAATTATACGCGATGGTAACATTGCGCAAACGCACAAACGAACCATCCACGATAAAGCGGCTTGATGCTTGGTCGCCATTGCTACGACGGAAACGTGCTTGAGGAATACGTGTATTTCTATTTGTTGGTGTCCATGAGTTTAACTGGTCTGCCGTTTGGTTATCTTCAAAGCGAGCATTCGCAGAAGAATAACGACCAACGCCGTAGAAATTCAAAAGATTACCAAATTGACCATTAAACTGGAAGCTAAATTCCAAATCACGGAAGAAGCGGAAGGTATTGGTTACCCCTGCTGTCCAAGCGGGCAGTGCCGAGCCTATGAAGACCCGTTGCGCCGTTACATAGTCATTCGTAGTTGTACGGTCTCTTGTTCCATCAGGATTAAGAGTGTTTTTGTAGAATAGTGCATCACCATTATCAGGATTCACACCTGCATACTCAACCGTAAAGAAGGAACCGAGCGGATAGCCTTCTGCAGCACGACTCATGTTATCAATACCACCTTGGATAACCTGTTTTTCAAGTGCCGAAATGTTGTTGCGGTTTGTTGCAAAGTTCAAACTTGTGCGCCATGAGAAGCCTTCTTCATTGACGTTATCGGTATTCAAAGTAATTTCTAAGCCTTGATTTCCCATTTTACCAACATTCCGAAAAACGGTATTAAATCCAGTAGATTGAGGAACTTGAACGCTCAAAAGCATACCTGTTGTCTGCTTATCATAAACAGCAATCTCTCCAGTGATACGATTATCAAGGAAGCCAAAATCTAAGCCAAGGTCAATAGCTGTAACGGTTTCCCAGCTTAGTCCATTATTACCCAACTGAGAAGGACGTGTGCCAGGAACACCACCATAGGCAGCATCACCACTTACAAGTGTACGAGAAGCGAAATTACCAATCTCCGCGTTTCCAGTGATACCATAGCTCGCACGAAGTTTCAAGAAACTTACGGTTGATTCGATATCTTTCCAGAAATCTTCTTGGGAAACAATCCATCCTGCTGAAGCAGCCGGGAAGAAACCATAACGATTCGCAGTACCAAAACGTGATGAGCCTTCCATACGAGCACTCAACGAAAGCAAATAACGGTCGCTGAGTTTGTAATTTACCCGTGCAAAATACCCTGCAAAAGCATAGTCTGTTTGTGCAGAACGAGAATCCGTTTTACGCGCTCCGGTTGTCAATGTACGGAAGGCATCGGATGGAAAGTCTCTTGCTTCAGCATAGCCATCACGAACTTGTGAACGCTGATACTGAAGACCCAAGGTTGCATCAAGAGTGTGAACATCAAACGTGCGATTGAAATTAAAGAACGAATTCACATTGAAATTGTCAATCCCTGTTGTGCCGATGCTGGCAATACCTTGTGGCGAACCGCTATTGAATTGGGTAATGGAATTAGAAAATCGTTCATCTGTTTGATTGGTTAAGTCGAAACCAAACTCTGTGCGAAATTTCAAGCCCTCAACAATCAATAACTCACCAAAAACATTTCCGATATTACGCAATACCGTTAAGTTACGGTTAGAATTTCCAACTTCGAGAAGAGGATTATAGTAGAATGGAATTTCAATATCTCCTGGAGGCGAACCAACCAAGAGCCCCTCACCTGGTTTACCTTTGGGAATACGAGTAGGAGTTACGGGTGCGAGTGCAACGGCTTGCATTGGTGAAGAGAATGCGTTATCACCTGGAAGTCGTCTATTGAGCGAGCGAGAAACACTAATATTGAAACCTGCTGTAAGATTATCAGTAACTTTTTGTTCAAGATTGAGACGACCCGTAAAACGCTCTAAATTATTTCCGATAATTACACCTGTCTGATTCAAAAATTGACCCGAAGCATAAAAGGATGTTCTCTCGGAACCACCACTTACATTAAAGTCAATTTGCGTCATGGGTGCTGTACGGAGAACCTCCCGAGACCAGTCTGTATTTGCTTGGTCAGGTGTTCCCCATGTTTCTAAACTCTGGTCTGTAAGAATATTTTCAAACAAGAGACGGCGAGAATTTGCGGCAGTTGCAGGACGATTCAAAATACTATCGGTCGCAGCAGCAGCTCGGCGATAATAATCAACATACTCTTGCGCATTGAGCATACGAAGCGTTCTTGTTGGGTCGCTAAAACCTTGCTGCGCCGAGACGGTTACTTTTGTTCTTCCGCTTTTACCTTTCTTGGTCGTAATCAGTACCACGCCATTTGCACCACGCGCACCGTAGATTGCCGCCGCAGCAGCATCTTTCAAAACGTCAATAGACTCAATATCCTGAGGATTGATATCAACGAGTGGATTGGTTGAAATGTTTGTTGTGATGCCATTACCAATATCTGTTGAAAGCGGAATACCATCAACAACGTATAAAGGCTCATTCGAGGCTGACAACGAAGAGGGACCACGAACGCGGATGGAAATTCCCGAACCGACTTTACCAGAACTTCCTTGTACTACAACACCAGCAGCTTTCCCTTGAATAGCAGCATCTATCGTTGCAACTGGCATATCAGCTACTTCTGAGGCTTTTACTTTAGCAATACTACCAGTAATCTCACGCTTGATAGCCGAACCATATCCAACGACAACAACGTCATTCAACTTCTGCAAATCAAGCGGCAGCACCATATCAATCGTCGTGCGACCATTGATTTCAACTTCTTTTTTCTTATACCCAACAAGGCTAAAAACCAACACTTTATCGCTCTCGGAAAGCGCGATAGTATATTGACCTAATTTATTGGTGATAGCACCTTTGTTCGCGCCTTTTACACGAATAGAAACGCCGGAAAGCAAAGAACCATCGTCATCTTTGACTGTTCCGGAAACTGTCTGCGCCAAAAGATTCGACGCTGTGAAAAGCAACGCCACCAAAAGCAGCGCGGCAAAGCGGACGAATGCAAAGCGAGTAGCAGAAAACTTCATACAAACTCCTAGTATTTAGTTATTGGTGAATTATGTGCGACGTGCTGCAATACGCGCATTGGCGTACCACAACAGTCTAAATGATTTTGCACAAGCGGATAATTTACATCGTATTTCCTCAAAAAGCAACAGCGAATTTCTTGAACCATATACTTTTAACTGAATTGCTCCAACGAAGAAGCAACAAAACCCTGAAATTATCTGGGTTTGGGGCTAAACCCAAGAGAAGAGTGCATACTTTGCCCTACACCGTAAACAACCGCTCAACGTTGATAACAATACCCGTACTTTCTTGGCGAACATCGCCAGAAATATAGGTTTTTTGCTGCTCATTTTTACGAAAGACCGTAATTGAGCCGATTTCAGGGACAATCACCCATGCTTCATCTACGCCGTGCGCGAGGAAGTTTTCTGCTTTGGTGAATAAATCGTACAGAGCTTGGCGCGGAGAAAGGATTTCAATGGTCAGAACTGGAGGGATAGAAATTTTTGTCCGCATTGCACGCAGTTCGCCAAGCGCACTTTTAGGAAAGACGGCAACATCAGGCACGGGCTTGAAATCACCGAAGTTAAGTGATAATTCTGGCACTGCGAGATACTGGTCAAAAAGTTCCATCAACACAAGAAATTTGCGTTGAGTTAATCCGTGTTCTTTGAATGCTCATCCTGAAAAATACTATAAAACAACCAAACAAGCAACAAAAAAGCCCGAAACCATGCGGGTCTCGGGCTTTTTAGAAATAGTTTTACCACGTTTGAAAAGCCAAGCATTTTCCAGCTTTCAGCTCTCAAACTTCATCTTTTCGCTTAGTTTGCATCCCACCAAACATTGGTAAACAACCAAGGACCATCTGTGCTGCCATTAGGGATATTGACACGATTAAACTGCAATTCCGAAATTGGCGTAAACAAACGGCGCGGAATGCGTGTACCACGTACTGGCGCAAGCACAGGGAAACCAGTTCTGCGCCAGTCGGTAAAAGATTCTGGTTGTGCAAAGAGGGCGATATATTTCTGCTCCATGATTTGGCGCAGCGTTACATCACCACTTGGCGTTACCGAAGGCTGTGCAAGATAGGTAGTAATATCCGCAGCAGAAACTCCGATTTGTTGTAATGATGCAGTAATACCAGCTGTGTAGGCAGCTTTTGCAGCAGCATTATTACCAAGTCGTTGATTTGCCTCTGCTTCAATGAACTTATGTTCAGCATACAAACAAATTGCCACGGGTGATGCTTGCGAATGGTAGTATGGTCCAAACCCTGGATAAGCGGATCTATCGGTGCCGAACGGTCCAAGACGAGGGTCTTTCAAACCTTCCATGAGTCTTTTCATTGTGCTACCAAACGTTAAGTCGCCTGTGCGGGCTTGTTGGAATTGATAAAGCGGATTTGCTGTTGTTTCAGCAGCACCATAGACCACCAAGGCATTATCATCATTGCTTGTCATGCCGCGTGCCACACTTGCAAGCGCAGCCGTAGCAGCAGCATTTCCTTGACGTTTGGTCAAGTGAATTGCGTAGCGAGCTTTCAGCGTCCATGCAAGTTTGCGCCATGCAGCGCGTTGGTCGGCGGCACCACCATAAATCAAATCGCCACTAACAGCGATACCACTGGTAGCATTCAAGTTTACAATGGCAGAATCAAGAATCTGCTGAATGCGTGTGTAAATTTCTTGCTGTGAATCATACTTTGGGGTAAAGTTTGGATTATCCGGATTTGATGCTTCTGAAAATGGTACATCGCCCCACGTATCGGTAATTGTACCAATCGCAACAGCACGCATTACCTGCGCCACACCACGATAGTACACCAAATTCTGCGCTCTTGATGTTTTATTGAGCAAGATATTCACGTTGGTCAAAACGTTATTGTAGCCTGTTTGCCATGCGTCATCGCCATCGGTCAAGGTAAGCAAATAATTATACAAACCTTGTTGCTGACGGTCAATGCCTTCAAATTGCTGATTCATTAAGCAACTCAAACGACCCAACGCGCCGCCTTGAAGCCAGCCTTGCGATGCCTGAATAGGTGCCAAAACAAGATTTGGGGTTGCATCAGTAGGGTTATTGGGATCAACGTTAAGGTTATAGTCAATCCATTGATTGCACGAAGAAAGAGCAACCGCAGCGACGACCATCACAGATGAAAGAATTTTTTTCATGATAATAGATGAAAAATTGTAAAAAGTCACTGGTTTAATGGATTAGAATGATACTTTAATACCAAACATATAGCTGCGTGTGCCAGGATTATTGAAGTAATCAAAGCCTTGCGCTGCGCTTGCGTTCTCAAGATTTGTTTCTGGGTCAACGCCGCTATACGGCGTAGAAAGCCAGAGATTACGAGCTGTTGCGAAGAGTTCTAAGCCACTCAAGAAGCCAGTACTGCTCATCATATCTTTTGGAAACGCATAGCTTACGGTCAATTCGCGCAAACGAACCCAACCAGCATTTTCAATAAATGGTTCTGCAAGATTGGCATTGAACACATTGTAAATACCAAGATTGCCCCACCAGTTTTGACCAATGTTTGCTACCTTTACAGCATTCGCTCTACCACCATTATTGCTTGCATCAACAGTGCTTGCAACAACACCTTGGAATACATTATCCACAACTCTGATTGCGCCACCACCTGTTGTAAAGGTAGATTTGTAGCGGTCTGCAGATTCAAGTGTTTTTCCAAAGTTATTCAATGCGCCTTTTGTTCCGTTCCACATTACACCACCTTGTTTGACATCCAAAAGTGCGCTGATGCTAAAGCCTTTGAATGAAGCAGCCAGGCGTACGCCCGCTTGCCAATCAGGGATATTTGCACCCCAAGCAGCAACCGTGTCGGTAGGTACTGGGAAGCCATCATCGTCAATCATGATTTGACCTTGATTTGTACGCTTCCAACCTTGACCAACTAACTGACCAAACGGCAAGCCTTGATATACATAAATACCATTTCCACCAAAACCACCGATAAAGTAGTTCGGAATGCCTGGCGCAAGTCTTGTAACAACGTTACGCAAGTTGGACCAGTTAATCGTAGCTTTTAAGGTAAAGTCTTCTGTTTGAACAAGCGTTGCGCCCAAAACTGCTTCAATACCTGTATTATTCATAGCAGCAGCATTGACGTTCCGCTGTTGGTAACCAGAAGCACCCGATGTTGGTACTTGAACGATAAGGTCTTCAACATTGTTATTGAAGTACGTCAAGTCGAGGCTAAGGCGATTCATAAAGAATTTAAACTCCGCACCAACTTCAAATTCTGTTTTGGTTTCTGCACGAAGATTATCGCCAGCACCAAAGATGGTTGCTTTACGGAAACCGGCGAAGCCATTTAATGGGAAGGTAACACCATTGTTTACCCAGCCATCACCAACGGTTGGATTACCACGTGTAAGCGGTGTTGTATTCAGATACAACAAACCACCTGCGTCGTTTCCAATGCGACCATATGAAGCACGGATTTTACCAAACGAAAATACTTCTGGGTCGAGTTGCAATAAATCCGAGAAAATGAACGAAGCTGCACCAGAGTAAGAAATAAACGGATTCGATTTTTCAGGCAACGTAGTTGACCAGTCTGCACGAACCGTACCATTGATATTCAAGGCTTCTTTGAGCAAGCTCAAATCTACTTTGCCGAACCATGCACCCAAGCGGAAGATATTCAATGTTTCGTTGATAAGTGGTTGGTCAACAGCATTGGAAATATTGTAGAACTCAGGAATAGCAAGGTTGGTAGCGAATGTGCGATAGCGGCGGTAATAGTTTTGGTACGCATTGTTACCAATCACAATACCAAAACGGGTGTTTTCATCAACTTCTTTGTTCAACGTAATCAAGAAGTCGGAGTTGATAATTTGTGAACGCTCTTCAACGTTCAGAAGCGCACCGGCAGGATTATTTACGGAATTGATAGCTGTATTTTGTTGGCTAGTGGTGGTATAGAAGTCGCCACCCAAACGCCATGTTACATTCAATTCACCAAGAATATCTTTACCAAACCACGACTGCGGTGCAAAGGTAAGTTGGGTGTTCCCCAAAACACGCTCGGTGTTGGAATTGAAAAGATTACGCTGAACAACCCAATATGGATTGTCATAAATACCTGTACCACGATAGGTACGTTGATTCAACGCGCCACCCTCATTCACATAACGTGCAGACGTTGGAGCAAACGTAGCAGCACGAATATCGCTTCCTGGGTTAGTTACGCCAGCAGCACGATTTGCGTTATCAAATGTAATTGGCGTACGTAAAAGACCAAGCATAATTCCACCAACGTTTGAGCCACGCTCTACTGCTACTTGACCAGTACGATTGTATTGCACATTCGCACCAAGGGTGAAATCTACGCCAAGTTTGTAATCAGCATTCAAGCGAAGTGTTGTTTTGTCAAGCGAGGTATTCGGAACAATACCAGTATTGCGGGATTGTGTTGCACCAAAATAGAATTTCGATACAGCATTTCCACCCGACAAGGTAAGATTATGAATATCCGTTTGTCCTGTTGTAAAGAAGCTACCAACGTTATCGTATGGAGTAAATGCTTTTGCATTTGGATTACCCGCAGCAGCCGTTCTACCGATGATACTACCATTTGCATCCCAGTCATAGTCTTTGTTTCCATCCCAGAAAAGAGTATCAACTTTTGCTCCCCAAGACTGCGAAGTACGGTTTTCTGGGCGACGAATCAATCCATCACCCGTGCCTTGACCATACTGATTCTGTAATTGTGGCAATTTATTTACTTGGTCGAAGCCTTTGGTAAAGCTATAGGAAACGTTGATTTGACCGTCGTTTTTGCCGCGTTTGGTGGTAATAATGATAGCACCAGGACCCGCTTGAATACCGTACAATGCAGTTGCGGCAGCACCTTTCAAAACGTTCACGGATTCGATGTCATCTGGGTTAAGGTCGAGAGCGCGATTAGAAACGTCCACGCCGCCTTGACCACCACCAGCACCTGGACTGCTATTAGCAGCAATACTGTTATCAATCGGCACACCATCAACGACAAATAAGGGCTGATTACGCCCCGTAATAGAAGAAAATCCACGAATACGAATAAACGTAGAAGCACCTGGAGAGCCGGATGAAGAGTTAATCTGCACACCAGCCACTTGTCCAGCAAGCGCGTTGATGGCGTTTACTTGACGGTTGCTCGTAAGTTCAGCACTCTTTACTTCTTGTGAAGCGTAGGTAAGCTGCTTTTTCTCTTGAGTCATACCGATACCCGTTACAACAAGCTCTTGAAGTTGCAATACGTCTTCTTTCATGGTAATATCAACAACATCACCAGAAATAGCAATTTCTTGCTTTTTCATGCCGACATACTCTACAAGAAGTTTTGTTGCGCCATCTGGAACGTTGATAGAATATGTACCGTCGGCTTTCGAGAAAGCACCGACCGTTTTACTACCGCCACGGGAGGTGATTTTCGCACCTGCAATCGGTTTTTTGGTGTCGGCAGCTGTTACTTTACCAGAAACAGATTTCTGGGCAAATGCCTCGCCGACAGTAAGAAAGCTACACACAAGAGCGAGAGCGACAGCAGCAAATGTTTTTGCTGACCGTACACGTGGCGCACTTGTATTCGCCAAAATAGTTTCAATGTAGTTCATAAGAGGAACTCCTTGAAAAATGAGATGAGAAGAGGATTACAGAAAGAATAAACATATTTACGACAAAAGATACAGGTGCATTGAAACTTTTGGGGAATTTTCTCGTTGAATACTGTGAATACTATCAACGGTTATTTCGACAAAAGCACGACTCAACTCTATCTAAAACTGCGAATATCACCTATTCAGTAAATGTAAACCAGTATTTAAGAGGCTTGTGAAAATAAAGAAAACAATGAGAATTGAGTAATAAAGCTGATACAACCTACAACTTCAGAGAAAACCACAAAACAACTCAGCTTTTATGCCATTCAAACCTTTAATATAGCATATTTTCTTGGCTCTGGCAATATAAAAAATGCTATGACGAGGTGAAATGAAGTTTATTGTACAATTTTGATTTATTACAGGAAAATTAGCATAATTCCCTACACGGCACAAATTCTTCATCCCACCAAACAGCGTATTCATCCCAAAGATTTTTTAAAAGGTTCAAGCAAGCGGTTTGAACTGCTCAAAGGCTTGCAAACAGGAATTGCAGTAATGAATAGAGCGGCACAAGGTAGGTCCGAATGGGGTTTGGAGCGCAGTATTCGTGCTGCCGCAAAAGGGACAGGCGATGTTTTCTAATACATCCAATTCAAAATAGCCGTCGTGCTTCGGCGGCGGTGCGAATCCCATCTCCTGCAATATTTCGCGCCCTCGCTCACTGATTCTATTGGAATTCCACGGCGTTTCAAAAGAAACAAGCACTTCCACGCTTGAAAGCGGCATGAGTTCAAGGCGTTCACGGATAGCATTCTTCATCACGTGCAGCGCAGGACAGCCCGAAAATGTTGGTGTCATGGTTACGCGGACGGCGTTGTTGTTCCCTATTTCCACGTTGGTAATGACACCCAAATCCACCACCGAAAGGCGCGGAATTTCTGGGTCCATGACTTCGTGCAGAGCAAGCAGAATGTCTTGTTCCAATATCGCATCAAGAGTTGTCATTATCGCCCCACCACTGGTATTTCCAGAATGCGAATACGTGCTTCGAGGTCAGAAATACGGAGTTGCAACGCACGGTTGATGTCGCGCAAACGCTGATTTTCTGCGTCAGCTGAATAATAATCGTAGGAATAATCACGGCTTGGGCGCGTTGTGTACATATTGGCAGGCTGTGAGTAGGAATAATCGTACTGCACATCGCGTTCTATCTTGCGAACCGCATCAACACTCGTTTCTAAAGAAGTTGATGATAAAACGCTGCGATACAGATATTCCGCACGACGCAAGTAATCAAGCGAGGTTAAGCGGTCGCCCACATCCCGAAACAGCAAACCTGCATATTCATTCCCAACTGCTTCCCAATAGTAACTACCACGCGCTCGCACAATATCTAAACCAAAACGCAAATAATTCTGTGCAAGGTCGTAACGACGCGCTTCACGGTAGGTATTGCCCAATTTCAAATACCGCACACCCATTTCTAGGGTTTGCGCGTCAGGGTTTGTAGCTCGCCAAGCCGATAATCCTTCTTCTGCCCAGTATCGGCGAGGTGTGTAGCCTGTTTGTGCATTGCTGGTATTTGGTGCAATTCCCCAAAGAGCGCACACAACAAAAAGTGCGAGAAAGCTCGAAAATATGCGGTTCATGGCAGTATTCCTTGAAAAATTATTTTGGAAGATTTTTTTGCGATTATCGTCTCAACTCGCGCAAAAATACTCATTTCTTGGTACAAATACAGATTTTCTTTTGTATCATCAAATCTTCCCGTCCGATGGCTTACGCGAAGCGCAGAGTGCATGAATGCTGCCGTCGCACGGGTTTTACGAAAATGCAATCGTGATTGTAATTCCTCGAAACCCGTTCTACCGTTCAGAAACGGTAGGACGGGAAGAGCGTTATTCTTTGGGGATAATCCCCATCTTTTGCAGCAAAAACGTAGCGTTCTTATTCGCCGCAATGCCGCGTTGGAGGCGGTAATCAAAGGAAAGTTCGTCGTTTTCAATACGCCCCTCGAAGGAGTAATTGCGCACCGTTTCAGGAAATTCCTGCTCCAACGCGCCGACATCTGTATCGTGCGTGGCAATAACCGTCGGCGTGTTTGCGGCAATAAAACGGCGCAAAAGCCCAATCGTTCCTGACTTCTTGTCGGCGGAATTTGTTCCGCGCAAGACTTCATCCAACAACACCAGCGTTTGTGCGGCTTCTGGCGAATGAACGCGCCCCACAATCATGCGAAGGCGTTGTAATTCCGCAAAGAAGTAGGATTCATGCCGCTCCAGCGAATCCGTTGTACGCATACTCGTGAGTACCTGCACGGGAGAGCATTCAAAGCGCGTCGCATTTACGGGCAAGCCAATCATTGCCAACACCGTATTCAGCCCTAAGGCGCGTAAAAACGTGCTTTTGCCCGCCATATTCGCACCCGTAATCACGCACACGCGCCCATGTTCGCGGTCGAAGCTAAGGTCGTTGCGCACACAACTTTCATCGGACAAAAATGGATGCCCCAGCCCTGAAAACCGCATAATAGCTTCGTTTTGTTCTGCTTGCGATGCTTCAAGAACAATGGGATTCGTAAAATGCGGATGATTGAACGCAAACCCCGAAAGGCTAACAAGTGCGTCCATTTCAGCGATTGCCTCAAACCATTCTGCAAAGCGGGTTTTGTTGCGCTCGCGCCATTGCTCAAGTTTTGCGGCGCAATGCAGATTCCACAACAGCGTTCCATTCAAGAAAATCGCGCCCGCGAGCGAATTCCCTTCTTGAAAACGGTTCAACAGCCACGCCAAGCGTTGTATTTCTCGCATTGCCTCTTCCGCGCAAGCAACCACGCGCTTTGGCGAAGAAGTCTGCAATGGCGAGTTTTCATTTTCCGCAAGCACCACTTTCAGCAAGCGCACATACACCGCCAAAAGAGGCGCGAAGCGTTCTCCCAGCGATGCTTCTCGCATGATAACCCGCAGAAATACTGCCGCCGTGAGCATATTCGCAATAAAACAAACGGTTATCATTTTCATTGTGAGTGGCTGTTCTCCGTGAAAAATCAGGAATGCCAAGCTACACAGAAACAGCACGGGCAAAGCAAACATCAGCAGTTTGAGGAATATTTTTCCTTTTAGTACAGGTTCTTCTTTGAGCCATTTTTCTAAACCTTCACGCCCATTTTGCGACAACACACGACTACTCCGCGCCGCAGACCATTCCTGACGGAAGCCGCTCCGTTCCTTGAGTTCAGCAATAATTGTCTGGCGTTCTTCAATGCTGTTTTTTGTACCCAGCGTGGCAGTGAGCATTTCCGCCAGACGCAAGCTCCCATGCGGCGTACACGTGCGATTCATGCGTTGAAAGAGCGATGCTTCGCCAAAAATATCAAGGTCGAGCGCGAAGTCGTTTGCTTGTGGAATGGCGGGATGCGTGAAGTATTCCGCGCCATCAGGAAAACTACTCCAATCGCCCGCCAATGCTTGTTCTTCACGGATATTCACTTCGCGCAGTGCGTCGCACTGCTCTTTTTGTTTGAAGAGTTTTGCATGATGCGTTACCAAGACCGCAAATCCAGCAAATATCATGCTAAAACTCAGTAACCATGCGGCAAAAGGGACATTCCACATACCGTATATGCAAGCATATCCACAAAAGAACAAAAGAAGCGCGACAACAAAACGTACCACCGAGATAGTATTCATGCGCTTTTGAAGCTGCTCGGACGTGGTTTGATACTTTGCAATATTTGCTTGATACAATTCTTGGACGTTTACGTTCATTTGCTATCTTGATTGAAATTGATGCAAAAACCCCTACACATCTCGCCAATACTGATGTGTAGGGGTTGTAGGCATTGAGGATATTTTCGTTACTCCAACATAGAACGCAGCATCCATGCGGTTTTCTCGTGAATTTGCAAGCGAGCATTCAGCAAATCCGCCGTTGGACCGTCGTTTGCTTCTTCTGCGATGGGCAAGACTTCTCGCGCCGTGCGGACGACCGTTTCATTGTCTTCCACGAGTTTTTTTATCATATCGTTCGCGCTGGGAACGCTGTCTGCATCTTGGATTGCGGATAATTGCTTGAACGACGAAAACGAACCCGGCGCAAACTCGCCAAGCGCACGAATCCGCTCTGCGATTTCATCTACTGCCGTAAACAACTCGGTGTACTGCACTTCAAACATGGTGTGCAGGGTATTAAACATTGGACCGGTAACGTTCCAATGGAAGTTGTGTGTTTTCAGAAAAAGCGAATAAGTATCCGCCAGAAGCCGCGCCAAACCTTGTCCGATTTGCTTGCGGTGTGATTCTTCGATGCCAATGTTGATTTGCATATAATGTGAAAATATCGTGTAAAAATATCGTGATTTCAAGCGTGATTAAAAAAGCTCGTCCTTTGAAATTCCTGCATCTTTCAACCCTCTATCGGTATTGCCTCATGGTGCGCAATCAAACTTTCAATGTAGAGCGAAACCGCATCTTTCGCCATTTCAACAGCATGGGTAATATTTTCCCCATATGTTATACATCCAGGCAAAGAAGGCACCGTAACGGTATATCCGCCCTCAGGCTCAGGACGTAGAAAAACTTTGTACGATAGAGTTTTCATGCTCACCACTCCGCATGTGGGTCAATCACAAATACTTCAGACATTTCTTCCAACAACGGCGGCAAATACTCGGTGTGATAGCCATATCGCCCACCAAACTCCGTATCATTGCTGGTGTTGGAGGGAAGTTGTAGATTTGCTGCGCCGAGTATCGGCTGAATTGTCTCCAACCAGCGTGTTTTCAGGGGTTCCACGCCTGCAAAAATGCCTTCCGCGCTGAGTTCCGCTTCAAATTTACTTGGTTCAAACATTCCCAACGCGAAAGGAAATGCCTCGTTCAATGCCGCTTGAAGGCGCGTATTTGCTTCATCGCTGCCCTTGCCGAGTTGCTTTACCCAAGCGTTTGCGTGCATGGTGTGATACATAATTTCGCCGCGTACCTTTTTTGCGAATTGCTGCAATGGCTGAACACGTGATTCCATCAGCATTCCAAAGCGTAGTTGCTGCGCGGTGTCGAAGAGAAAATGCCGCATCACGCTGAAATCATATTCACCAATCGGCAATTCCACAAAACGGCAACACGTAAACTGCTTCTCCGAGCGCATAAATGCAAGCGTGTCGGGGTCTTGCTCGGCGCAATGCTCGTGAAGAATGGTGTACAGCCCAAGGGCGTGTCCGAGCTGGTCTTGCGCAATCGAAGCAAAAGCAATATCCTCTTCCAGAACAGGTCCCAAACCAACCCATTCAGAATTACGATGACCAATGATTAAACAATCATCCGCCATGTTGAAAAGCAAGGTTTTGAGGGCTGTTTGCGGCATAATTTATTGCAAAAATATTCGTAAATAGTTCACATTCATTCACACACAATTCAATAAAATCAGGGCTGCTAAAATCTTGTGCGAGATTCATGTTTGCTTTATCGTTTGACTGTAACAGTACGCGGCATGGCAATACCAAGAGTTACACCAGCAACAATACTATTAATAAAAGATTCTTCATACACAACGGTATAATTTGCAGCACCTTGTGCCATTTTACCTGCATCCACAGGACCTTGCAACGGTACTAAACCCCAGAGAAGATGCCATGTCCAGACAGATACTTCATTTTTTGCTGCCTCGTCACCTTGACGAGCAGGTGCGCCTTGTCCAACGGCGATTTTTTGCGTAAAGCAGCTTGTCAAGCCCATTCCAAGCATTGCACAGAGGACAAATGCCGTGATTACTTGTTTGAATCGAAGTGTATTCATTGTTTGTAAAGAAAAAATTCAAAAGTGGTGGGTTAGGGAAAATTGTCTTAGCGGCGCACAGTTACTGTTTCTGGACCAGCCAAGCCACTCAACAGAAGATAGTTAATCAAACCATCGACAAATGTGCGCTGGAACGTAACAGTGTAATTATTCGCACCTTTTGCCATTGCGGGAATATTTGTTTGGCTGAGATTCGCCAAACCATAGACTAAAAACCATGTTTGCGCCGTTTCTTCTTGCGCACCCGCAGCACCCGAACCAATCACGATAGATTGCGTAAAGCAGCCCGTACAAACGATGCTAAGACCAACAACAAACAAAGCAATAATGCCTGTTTGCAGTTTCTTTAGTGTGTTTTTTAACATACAAAACTCCATGAAAGATAGAGAAATGAGGAAGAAATTATTTGGAAATAAATATTGAACCTATTGACGATTCAACAGCCCTGATGTTTTGGTTAAATTCTGGCAGTGCCAGAATGTAGTCGAATTGGAAAATGCGCCCCGCCGAAGGAATAAGCAGCTTAAACGCCACTGTTTGCGGCGAGCGCAGAACAATTTGCGTAATGGGAATGGCATTATTTGTAAATCTAGCAACCTGACAACTACTTGTGTCCATACCAGATTTGATGCGCTTTGTGTATTCATCAATTTTTTGTGCAGTATTCGTCATGCCACTCGGAAAATATAGCTCCGAAACTGCCAACGCAGACTTGCCCTGAACCCGCTTAAATACGTGCTTTGGAGCAATGCGAATATCGTTGGTGTCTTGTTGTGCGAGTTTTGCTTGCATTTCCGCTTGCATCGCGCTTTCAAGCGGCTTCCAATCTTTTGGAACACGAAACGTGAGGTTCAATGCGGTATCCAGAACGCTAATGTCTAACAAGGTAGAATCTACTTCCACACGGATATTCTTTGACGATGGCGTAGATGCTCGCTTTTCCGTGCAAGCACTGATACACAAAACAACGCAAAGACAAACAAACGTTCCCAAAATATGTGCGAAAAAATTATGCTGAAAGGCGCGTAAATTCTTCATTCTTGAATAGTTTTATCTGGCAAAAATTATTGTACAAATATCTTATCAAATATTATCACATCTTACCACGCATAGCTTATCGTCGCCCGCAAGCGCGGTACAATCCTGTTTCCCGATGAACCTTGTTGAACAAAATCTGGCAAGCCTGAACGCTCTTGGCTACTGACAATGTTATACTCTGCGCCAACGCCCAAACCCAGTACCAATGCTGGCATTTCCGCTATTGACCATTCATAGCCACCCATCAAACCTACGCTGAACCATTGCACACGCTCTTTTGCTTGGGTTGTACCGTTTGGGAAAAATGCCGATGGTTGAATACCACTTCCAGAAACGTACTCAGATTGTGTAAATCCAAGATTTGGTGCGGCATACCAGCCCAAATGCCGCTTCCCTTCCCAATGCCATTGCCCTTCCAAACGAACACCGAAGCCGCTTTCACGCACATTCTCGCTAAAAACCAGATTCGACGGCGTTTCCAGCGTCAGCCGTGCCGTGAAGGATTCCGAAATCACGCGAGAATAGGCAAGATTCCAATAGCCCAACGTCCGCGCTCCATCAAGCGTGATAAGGTTTTGTGCTGTTGCAATTTGCTGTTGCGGAGCTTGTTGTTGCGGAGCTTGTTGTTCTTGTGCGATACCGCTTTGCGGAATTTCAGCAAGCAAAAAACTACACACAAAGCACAACAATGAAAGTCTTGAAAAGCTCATAAATACTAGAGTTCAAAGATAAGTGCAAACATTACGCATTCTGTTCTTTTTTATATCGGTCAATTTTATCACGCACTTTCCACGCATTTGCATTGCGATAATCCTTGTCCGCACTCGGCGCAGTTGCGTACAGTTCTGGCTCGTTATCGCCATCAACCGTGAAAATATCGGTCGTGCGCACAACCCAAATGCTCGTCGTTGTCATGCGCCGTCCGTACTGCTCTTTCGCAAACAAATACGCCATTTCTGCGTTTGGCGCGTGGACAGAACCCACGTGCGTATGCCGTCCGCCGGTTTTTGCTTGGTGCAAGACTTCGTAGGTCTCAAAAAGCTCATTGTCTGAAAGCGTTGTAGAATCGTGGCTTTCGGGAATCATTGCCCGCGTGATGCGTGGGTCGAGAGAAGTGATTTCGCTCATAGTTTTCGTAGAATTGTGTTTGAACGAAGGTTTTATGCGGCAAACAATCCATCAATGGACAAATACCGCTCGCCTGTATCATAGCAGAACGTCAGTATTCGTGCGCCTTGTGGCAAGTCTGGCAATTTTTGTGCAACTGCCGCAAGCGACGCGCCCGACGAAATGCCAATAAAAATTCCTTCTTCTTTTGCCGAGCGCACCGCATAGCTGAACGCATCGTCTTTAGAAACCTGAATAACGCCGTCCAACAAGTCTTTATGCAGATTTCCGGGAATAAATCCCGCACCAATACCTTGAATCGGGTGCGGAGCTGGACTTCCGCCGCTAATCACGGGCGACAGAGCGGGTTCTACGGCAAATATTTTGAGGTTTGGAAATTTCGCTTTCAAGACTTTCGCAACGCCTGTGATATGTCCGCCCGTTCCCACGCCTGTAATCACGCAGTCAAGCCCTTCGGGGAAATCGTTGGCAATTTCTTCGGCGGTTGTGCGCACGTGAACATCCACGTTCGCAGGATTGTCAAACTGCGACGGCATCCACGCGTTTGGCAATTCCTTCACCAATTCTTCCGCCTTCGCAATCGCGCCTTTCATCCCCTTTTCACGCGGTGTTAGCTCGAAGGTCGCGCCGTATGCCGCCATAATACGCCGACGCTCAATGCTCATGGATTCTGGCATGACAAGAATAAGTTTGTAGCCTTTCACCGCCGCCACCATTGCCAAACCAATGCCCGTATTTCCTGATGTTGGCTCAATAATCACGGAATCTTTCGTGAGGAGTCCACGTTTTTCCGCATCTTCAATCATCGCAAGCGCGATGCGGTCTTTGATACTACCGCCTGGATTGGCACGTTCCAATTTCATCCACACCTCGGCATTTTCGCCAAAAAGGTTGCGAATACGCACGTGTGGCGTATTTCCTATGGTTTCGAGGATATTTTGTGCTTTCATTATGCTGTTTGATGGTTGAAGTTTTTTGAGATTAAGATTTTCGTACACGGCGCAGACAAGAGTGTCTGCGCTACCATCTGATTCAGGATTTAAGCGGCTTCGGTAGCGCGGACACTCTTGTCTGCACAAAAAAACACTTCCTCTGGCGATTTCCCACGAACTTGTCCCGTCCGTTCTCGCTCACGTTGCCCGTCCATTAAGGCTTGCAGCGATTTGGGGTCATTCAAAAGGCGCAATGTTTCTTGAATTTCATTCCATGAAATTTGTGGAATCATTACCACCGCTCCCGCATCGCCAACAATCACGGTTTCATCAAAATCGTTAATCACGGATTGGATGAGCATTGGTAGATTTTGCGCGGCTTCTCGAACTGTAATCGTTGTCATTGGAGTGCCTTATCAAAAAGGTTGCTTGAAAAATTAAATCACAAAATCCATCGCATCAATATCCTGCACCACGTACCCATCGCCATTGGTCGATTGTATGCGGATTTGCGAGGTATGATACGCCAACGAATAAGGCGGAATGCTCTTTGTAAGCCACACATTGCCGCCAACCGTACTGTTCTGCCCAATCACCGTCGAGCCGCCAAGAATGGTCGCATTGGAATAAATCACGACATTATCTTCAATGGTCGGATGCCGCTTGGTTTCTGCCAATGATTTTTTTACACTCAGTGCACCAAGCGTTACGCCTTGATACACCTTCACATTCTTGCCAATGACGGTCGTTTCGCCAATCACAACACCCGTGCCATGGTCAATGCAGAAACCCGCACCAATGCTTGCGCCTGGATGAATATCAATGCCTGTTTGCGTGTGGGCATATTCGGTCAAAAGTCTTGGAAACAAGGGAACATCAAGGCGGTAGAACTCATGCGCAATGCGATACACGCCCGTTGCAAGGAAGCCCGGATACGCTAAAATAACCTCTTCAATACTCTCGGCGGCTGGGTCGCCTTGATAAATCGCCTCTGCATCCAACCACAGTATTTCTTGAACATTCGGCAAACGGCGAAAAAATTCATGCGCAATTTCCACCGCAGACCGCTTCATTGCTTGTTCGTAGGGCGTGAGAATTTTCACAAGGACATTATACATCGTGCGGAGTTGCGTTTCGGTATCGTCCTCGCAGCATTCGCGCTGCGCCGCAACAAAATGTGGGAACAATGCTTGCAAAATTCCTTCAGCGAAAGAGCGAGCATCGGTGCGGGTTGGGAGTGTGTTTTGGTGTTCGACCGCTTTTTGGACAACAAGTGGAATGATGGCAGAAAAGTCGGGAAGTGCTGATGTTGTCAAGGAAGTATGTTGTTCCACATCGGTGGAAGAAATCGTTGAAGCCATATTCAAACCTTCGTAAGCAAGAGCCTAAACATTGAACAAAGAGAACATCAAATGAGAACACAAAGATACAAAAAAATGGAAAAGCAGAATGAAATTTCTCACCCAAAACTCATCGTTTCTGCTTTTTCGCAGAAGGAATGAAGAATGTATCAGGTATTCAAGTACCTTTGCAAAATAAACTCCTCAATGCAAGGTATGAAGAGGGGTACAGCAGTTTAAAGGAGAATCGGCAGAACTCAGAAAAAGAGCGTTGAAGCAAGATATACTCTTGGATTGAGGGCAATAAAAACGCTTGTACAATCTTCCTAAAATTGTTTGCCCTATCACCACAACAAACGGCATCCTTGCTCGTCAGTATTGATGCACTTTATCACCAATTTCAATGCTATGAATCACCAACAAACCGCACCATTTGTTTCGCTCCAAAATCTCTCAAAATCCTACCGCGAAGGCGAGGTAACACGCACCGTGCTGAACCATACAACACTGACCATCCAGAAGGCAGAAACTATCGCACTTCTCGGGAAAAGTGGTTCAGGAAAATCAACATTGCTCAATCTTCTTTCAGGAATTGACACGCCCGATGAAGGCGAAGTAATTATTGATGGACGCAGCATTCATCAGCTTTCTGAGGAAGCGCGGACACTCTTTCGCAGAGAACATATCGGTTTCGTGTTTCAATTTTTCAATCTCATTCCCACGCTCACGGTCGAAGAAAACATCCTGCTTCCGCTTGAATTAAACAAACGCACTTCCCCCGCAGACCGCACGAATGCTCGTTCTTTGCTAGAGCGCGTCGGAATGGAATCGCGCCTCGCAGCTTTTCCCGATAAACTTTCTGGTGGCGAGCAGCAGCGCGTAGCTGTTGTTCGCGCATTAGTCCACAAGCCGCTTCTTCTCTTGGCTGACGAACCAACAGGTAACCTTGACACCGAAAACGGCACACGTGTTCTCGCTCTGCTTTTGGAACTTTGCCGCGAACAATCTACCACGCTGCTTATGGCAACACATAGCTTGGAAGCCGCATCAAAACTTGGTCGTGTGATTGTTGTGAAGGAAGGAAATATTGTGGAACAGGAACAAACGTAAGGGAGAGCGTTCACAGAAAAAGTGAGAGCCTCGCTGACGGCTTTGCGCCAAGAAGCGAGACCCTCGCTGATATTGAGCCGTTTATTTGCTATTTTTTTTACCTTTAAGCGGTGGCGGCGCGTACATAAAGGGTACGCTTGTTTCCATAGAAACCGCACCAGACCGTGTTCCGTTCACAGGATTGCGCATGGCGGCATTTACGCCAAAGGTAATCGTGCCAACCATTTCTTTCGGCTGCTTGAGCAGCAAGCTCCGTACCGTGAAGACCGCAGCATACACGCCATTTCCCTGCTCTTTCAGTTGCGAATCAATAAGTTCAACGTCTTGCGCATTTTCCAAACGAGCGTTCACAAGGCTGATATTATCTATGTTTTCGGGCGTTCCATATTTTGAACCAACGTCAATCACGCCTGCGCTTAGTTGCAATCCGCCCACCGCAATTTTTAGTTCGCGCCATTCCCCCTCAACGCCAGTAACGGCGGCTTTTGTCAGGTCAATGTCTGGCTCGCGTTGTTTGATGGGCTGTTCGAGCTTGGGCAAAATTTCCACTTCCTCGCCCGTAAAGGGAGAAGTCCACGTACACCTCACCGCTACGAGCTTTGCCTTTGCTTCTAAGGGCTGTTTTGCTTGCAAACCAGTTGTGGGAGTAAGCGTCGGCGAACCTGTACTCAAGCCAATAAACGTCCGAAACTCGCTTGGTGGCACGGCTCCTGCACAATCTGGCTCCAAATTCACCGATAGCGTTCCACCGTAAAACATAGACTTCATGCGCCCTTCAAGACTTCTCCGATTTTGCGCCGTTAGCTGACTTGGGAAAATACTCAATTTTGTTTCTTGCACCGTCTCATCGCCCTGCGAGCTATGTTTGATGCGCACGGTGTAGCTTCCCGCCTTCAATACCTGCACCGCTTTTGCGGTAAATTCTACTGCTTTGCCTTTATCAAGAGTATTGACCGCATCATTGCTTGCGCTCAAGGCTTTTATCGTTTTCACGTCAGCATTTGTTTTTTCCGCGCTCGCAAGCATTGGTCGGGTTTCTGTGGCACGTTCAATCACAAGTGGCGTACTTGCGCCGTTTGCATCTATAATTTCACCTTTAGGAAAATTATTGCCGTAAAATGGTCCGGCGGTAAAGGTGAATTTTGGCGTGAGTTTGTCGAACAAATACACGTTTTGCGGCAGCGCGACATTCGCTTTCACAATGGCTACAGGCGGCTTCGTTACGCGGATATTGATTTCCATTGCACCAGAATTTTGCGCAAAATATCGTGATTTATTCGGCGCGAGCAGCTTTGCCATATCGCCATAGACATCAATTTTTCGCACAATGTCTTGCACCAAGGAAGCATCGTTTTCGCCACTTCTCTCCCGCTTCAATGCTGCCTTCGCGCTATCCAAGAGCGCGAAAAACTTCGCCGTTTCTTCTTCATTTTTCGCCGCAATAAGCGTGTTCATTGGCGGAACGTTATAGCTTTCCAGTTCGCGTTCCAGCATTTTCTGCACTTTGCGCAATTTTTTTACCGTCAGTTGCATTGCGCCAATATTTACTTTCGATTCGTCGGAAACCTCATCAAAGCTGGCTGCGTCGCCTCCTACGCCCATGATGCGGTTTGTGCGCGAGGTGTAGCGCAGCTTGTACCAGCCTGCTTGCGTTGGCTGAAAATTGGTGGTAAAAATGCGCTTCAAGTAGCGTCCGCCCTTCTCCTCCGCCAATTTGTCGGTTTCTACCGCATTGTACGAAAAGACCGCGCCAGCAGCATTGGCGGAATACGTTGTGCAAGCAGCCTCGTTTTCCGCCTTGTACACGGGTGCTTTCCACGCAAGCGTTGATGCGGTGTCCAACACAAGCTCCATTGCCCCGACGCTGCGCCATGCGGCATCTTGCACTGGCACGTCGGTTGCGTCGTTTTGTAAAAATAAAATCTCATAGCGCAGGTGTTCGGCATTCGTGAGATGTTTCAGCAATGCAAGCGTTTGTGCGGTGTCTGCACCATTTGTTGCCATCAGTGCCGACGAGCCGTCATTCACACCAACTTCGATGTTATAGCTGCGATATTTTTTGTACGGAATGCCTGAAATCTTCACCGCTTCATCGCTCACAAGCGAGATTTCATCGTTGATGCGCGAGGTGAGGTTTTCATTTCCTGGACCAACCTGCATTTGTCCTAAAATGTCTTGAATTATTTCGCGGGCTTCACGCTCCCGCTTGCGTAAGTGGTCTTCCGCCTCATCGCGCTCAACAATAATGATGAGCAACTCCAGTATTACTGCGAGATACAAGACGAAATAGACCTTTCCTGCCGAGCCTTTAGACATAACGGTAAAAATTTGAAGTGGATAAATTTTGTTGTTTTGAAATGGCTGATTTTGTCATCAAGCAAAGTTTTCCCACTCGCTTGGAAAGACGCGCTTTCCAAGCGATAAAGTGTGTATCTTCCCGTCCTACCGCTTCTCGGCGGTAGAACGGGTTTCACGGTAAAGTTCTTTTCCTGGAAACCCGTGCGACGGCAGCGTTCTCGCACTCCTCAGCCGTCGGACGGGGAGAGACAGACGCAAGATTATTCGACAATGGCACTCCCAAACCCCTGTATTGACGAGCTTTTGCGCTGTTTTACCCTTGCAGTGCAGCAACAACGCGATTTGTGATATTCTTGCTGATACGCTCCTGCATTTCTGGCGAGGCAGCGTGTTCTTTTGCTGCGCTCTCAAAAGCCCGCTCAATCACGCTTGGATTCACGCCTTGCACGAGACGAGCAACATCATTCATGCCGTGTTCGATGCGCTTTAAGGATTCAATCCCGCTTGTTTCCTCGTGTTGAAAGGCAAGCGTTATTCCCAAAAGCAGGAGGAATGCGCACTCAAGCGAAATGGTTGCAAGTAGCACACTTGGACGCGAGGCGGGAATGAAGCGGAGTCCACGCAAGCCGACTGAAACAATCAGGAACGCCGCGCCGCAGTACGCCATGCCGCTCACCACATTTGCAAAACGCGGCACAAAATATTCTTGCATAAAAAACCGCCACGCTGCATACAACCGCACTCTCTGGCGCGACCACGCCGCAACTTCCCGTAAATGCTGCATTCTAAGCGCGATTGCGGGCGAAAGCACTTCTGCCATACGCTGAAGACAATATGCCCGAAACAGCGCGTAGGAACTAGGCTGGAGCATTTTAGGATGGAATTTCCGCACATCGCTTTCCGACATTTTCCCACCAGCAACAACGTTCCAAAGCCGTTCAAAGCTCGATTCTATGCGGTTTGATTCACTCTTTGCGAGCAGCAACAGTTCTGCATCACTAAGGCGCATCACATCGAGGTCTTCTTCGGAAAGCCCTGTCTGCATGGCAAGCGTGAAGCGGGTTTGGCGGATGGCGCGTTCTGCAAGGGCAGCAAGCAAGCCGATGTTACTTGGCAAAACGGCACTGAGCAGAAACATAAAGGCAAAGGAAAACGCTCCAAGCCCCAAACCAAGGGCGATTGCGGGCGTGAGCAAAATTGCTTCTTCGCCAAGCGTTGGGGTTTTGATGTACCATTCCTGCGCGGATTTGGTGTAGCCGTGTTTCTCGAAAGTGCGGGATTCGCTCGTAAAATCGAAGATAAGTTCCCCACTTGTGAGGGCGCGTGAAATCTCTGGCGACGCTCCGATTTGTTGCAATCCAGCAGCATTGGGATTCGCAAAAACGCCTTGAAAATTCACGAGCTGAAGTTCGGCAGGTTTCAAATTGTTGCGAGCAAATTTCTCGACCATTTCTGGCACAACAAATTTGTACAAGCCAGTAAACATCAGGCTTGCCGACAAAAGAAGGACACAAAAAGGAAAAAAAAGCGACGGCTGTTTTTCGGGTTCTTGCTGTACCAAAGCAGCGTGAATACGGCTCTGCGCATCGTGTGCAGTGGGAGGAAAGACGGTTTGATGAGCAGAAGAATTGGCAAATACTTCCTCGTCTATTGTTTGAAAACGAGGTGTGGTGCGCTCTTCAGAGGAGTTGGGTGTTGATTGAACGGAAGACATGAAGCCACCTTGTAAGAAAGGTCTGAAAATCGTGTGTTGGCGTTGTTCTCATCCACACGAGGCTCATGTTAGGCGTGAAGCGGTGTTCAGAGGAAGGGTATTGCGGAGGATGTTCTGCAGTGCATCTCTCAAATACAATAAAATCATACAGCAAATATCGGCATCAAACGGATAGTGGACGGTCAAACCGCGCATGAATGCTATTTAGGCGAGGCGTTTTTAATTGTCTCAATACAAAAACTCTTCAGTAGTGGCACAGACATTCCTGTCTGTGAGTATCGAAGGAGATTCAGGCTGTACAACACAGACAAGAATGTCTGTGCCACTGAAGCCTAATTCCATTTGGCTTGAAAAAGTTAAATATAAGACTAAAATAATTTTACAAAATTGCTTCAATCGCACCAATAGCCAGCAAACCAAGCAATACGATGATAATTCGTGTGGACAGAACAACGGGTCGAAACTGTGGCATTTGTGTCGTTCAAAAGTGTGAACATTGTTTGTTATGCCAACAATATGACCAAAAGTCATGCCAAGAATTTTTACTCGAAGCAAAGCTCGATTTTATGCGGCTTTCAAGCACTGCTTTTCATTTCGTGATGAAAATTGCACAAAAACTAGGCATTTTTTTCGCAGAAGTGTCAAGCAAAAGTGTCAGGCAAACTTGACAAATTTTTCCTTCAACGCGGCACGGTTGCTTGGTTTTCTAGTGAAGATTTTTCACAAAATAGGTCTTGACGTAATCTTTCACAAAATCAAACATGATAACCAGCGATGCCACGCTCATCAGGAAACACGCCGCAAAGATGTACTTTTCCGTCGTGTGATTGATAGCAATAAGCCGCTCTGGAAGGCGAATTGCTTGTGTGCCGATTTCCATAAACAAGCCAAAAAGCAACAGCCCCATGCCGTTGTGATGCGCCACTTCATTCATGTAAATTTCCGCCGCGTCGGTTTCTTCCTTGTGCGCATTGATTTTGCGCAAGGTTTCGCGCTCCTCGAAAAATACGCCCGCCGCAACGAGGATTCCTGCCAATCCGTCAATCAATTCCTCGATTTCATCCAGTTGCGCGTCGCTTGGCTCGACAAACCAGAAATTGCGCAGAAAATGCCACTGTTCGGCAATCATTGGTATAGAGATAGCAAACAACAAGCCGCCAAGTACGATAAACATTGGGCGCGAGGTGATTGCCACAAAAAAGGTATTGAGTATGCGAGCTATCATAATGAAAGGATGAAATAGGAATGATGAGGGCTGAAAGTTTAGTGAAAGCTAGATTTCACCGAGCTTCCAGTTAATGATTCGTTCTTGTAAATCGGCACGAAGCGCGTCTTTTACTGCCGCATAGAGCTTTTCTTCATCGCGCTCAGAAAGGTGTTCGCCTGTGGATTTACGCCGTTCCACGAAGGCTTCTGCAATGGGCGCGAGATGGCGAAACACACGCAATTTTTCCGCCGCTTTGCCCGCAGTAAACGTTCCAGCATTGATTTTTCCCGCAAGCCCGTCTATTTCTGGCTTCAGGATGACTAAAATATCGTCAATAATGGCATTGATTTGAGCAGAACTTTGTGGAAGTGCGCTCTGTTCCTGTGTTTGTGCGGTGTCATTCTGCGGCAATTTTTCGAGCTTTTCTTGCTCCAAGAGAAAGAGAGCTTTTTGCTTGTCGAGATAGGTCAGGTAATGCTCTTCCATATCGCCCAGCAACCCTTGTGGCTCGGAAAGCGCAGGAAAGCTGAATTTCTTGCCAACATAGCCAGCAATGCCGAGAATAACACCTAGCCCGATAATAGCTTCAACAAGTGTAATCATATTCAAATAATTTCGTAGAAAATATCATAGAAAATATCATAGAAAATATCATAGAATCGTGTGTCATTCGTTCTTGTGTGTGTGGCTAGCGAACATCAATCTACCTTAACAACATCAGGCTTCAGTGGCACAGACATTCCTGTCTGTGTTCTTACCTGACTTCCTCGCTACCACTCACAGACAGGAATGTCTGTGCCACTATGAAAGAAATGTTATCGTGTACATAAGACGACGAACAATCAGGCTCTAAAATGCGCATTCGCCAGCGATTTGACAAATAAAAACATACCTTTCTTCCCTACACACCGCATGAATACTCTCTTTCGCTCTTCTTTTCGGTATTTTCTTCGGCATCCTTGGCAGTTAGCATTATCCGTGCTTGGCGTTGCGCTGGGCGTGGCAATCGTTATCGCTATTGACCTTGCAAACACCAGCGCACGTGCGGCTTTCGAGCAATCCTCCAATGGCGTGAGCGGAAAAGCGACGCACCACATTGTGGGCAGCACAAATGGCTTTGCCGATAGCATTTATGCGACGTTGAAGACTTCCCCGCTTCCAGCATCCGTTTCTACGTTTCGCGCCGCGCCCGTTGTGGAAGGGAATGTGATAGTTGTGAAGAAAGGCGCACAATCAAATTCCCCAAAAACCGCACAACAACAGGTTTTCAAGGTTTTTGGAATTGATATTTTCGCCGAGCGCGATTTCCGTACCTTTCTCAACACCAACAGCAACGCCCGTAACTTCGACCTCGCACCCTTTTTTACCCAGAAAAATGCGTGTGTGCTGTCCTCACAAACCGCATCGGAACTAGGCTTGCGCATTGGCGATACGCTTCAGATACAGCGTGGTGGAAAAACCTATTTCGCGCTTCTTGTCGGGACAATCACACCAAGCGACGAAGCCAGTAAACGTGCGCTTTCCAGCCTCCTTGTGTGTGATATTTCCACTGCGCAAGAACTCTTGGAAATGCAGGGAAAACTTTCGCGGATTGACCTTATTCTGCAAAACACCCCAGAAGCTGAAGAGTTCACAATTACTGGCTTGCAAGCCTTTTTACCAAACGGCTGCGAAATCACTCGCTCGCAAGCCCGCCCCAAGCGCATCGCAGATATGGCGCGAGCTTTCGACCTCAATCTCACCGCGCTCAGTCTTCTCGCGCTCATCGTGGGCTTGTTCATTATTTTCAATGCAATGACGTTTTCCGTCGTGCAACGCCGGCAATATATCGGGATGCTGCGGCTTATCGGAACGACGCAGAAGCAAGTATTTGTGCTGATTCTGGGCGAGGCGTTGGTGATTGGGCTCGTTGGCACCATTCTCGGTCTCGCGCTCGGCATTATTCTTGGAAATGGCTTCGTGCGGCTCATTGCGCAGACTATCAACGATTTGTACTTTACCGTGCAGGTGAGCGGTTTGGAAATTTCGCCACTTGTTTTGTTGAAAGGCGCACTGCTCGGCACGTTTGGGGTGATTGGCGCAGCACTGCTTCCCGCCCGCGAAGCCACACAAACGCCGCCACGCCTTGTTTTGAACCGCTCACAGGCGGAACAGCGCATTCTCTCTCGTGTGTGGGTGTATGCGGGGCTTGGTGTTGTGGCAATCGGCGTGGGCGTGGCGTGGCTGATGTACCCAAGTGCGAGCATTTATGCGGGATATGCGGGCTTGCTTCCGGTGATTATCGGCTTTGCCTTGCTCGTACCACTTGTAACACTTGCTTTTGTGCGAATTTTCCAGCCGATACTCCGCCAAACATCAGGTTTTATCGGCAGTATGGCGGTGCGTGGCATTGCAACGTCGCTTTCGCGGACAGGTATTGCGATTGCTTCGCTGATGGTGGCTGTTTCGGCAACGATTGGCGTGGGCGTGATGGTCAATTCCTTTCGGCAAACGGTCGTAGAATGGCTTACCTACACGCTTACAGCCGATATTTACATTTCCCCGCCAAGTCTCATTGCGCGGCGCGGCGATGCTGTTATTGATTCCATTGCTCTACACCGCATCACTACTCATCCGCACGTGCAGGAATGGACAAGTTTTCGGACGATTCTTGCCGAAGCACATTTCCCCGAACAAGGACAATTTCTCACAAGCAACACCGCTCAAAACAAGGAAACACGCCTTGTACAGGTTCTCACAACGAATCTCAGTCCCAGCACGGCAAAGCGATTTCATTTCAAAGAAACCGATGACAAACGCCTCGTCTGGGAGCAGTTTCGGCGCGGCGAAGCGATTATTTCCGAAGCATTTTCCTTCAAAAACAAGATTGTGTGCGGCGACAGCGTAGAAATGAGTACTGATGCGGGTTTGAAGCGAGTGCGCGTCTGCGGGATTTACTACGAATATGCGTCGGATATTGGGATTATCGTGCTGGAACGCAGTATTTACAATGCTTTCTGGAATGACCGCACCAATTCTGGCATCAGTATTTTTGTAAAAAATGGCATTCAGCCCGACAGTTTGATTCACGATTTGCAACTTCTCACCAGCGACCGCCAAGAGCTGAACATACGGTCAAATCGTGCGTTGCTGGCAACATCGCTGGAAATTTTCGACCGCACCTTTGCCATTACCGACGTGCTTCGCTTGCTCACGATTTTTGTTTCGTTTGTGGGTGTTTTATCAGCACTGATGGCATTGCAGTTCGAGAAGGCGCGTGAAATCGGGGTTTTGAGGGCAAATGGCGTAACGCCGCGTCAGGTCTGGCTTTTGACGACCATTCAAACAACGCTTATCGGCTTGCTTGCAGGGATTCTCGCCCTTCCAATGGGCATTATTCTCGCGCTCACGCTGATTTACGTCATCAACCAACGCTCGTTTGGGTGGAGTTTGCAGTTTTTTATGTCGCCTGAGATATTGCTTCAAGCCGTGATGTTATCTATTGTTGCGGCGTTTTTGGCAGGATTATACCCAGCGTGGAAAAGCTCGCGCATCGCTCCAGCACTGGCGTTGCGGGAAGAATAAGATTGGAGATATTCGACATTTGCTGGGCTACGGGCAGTTAATTCTCAATCAATCGTTTTTCCTTCACACACTCGCGTAGCCACTCGCGTTTGGCAATAAGTTCGGTCTGGTTCAATTGGTCGTGATGCTTCGCAAATCGCTTCATTGCGCCCAATTGCACTGCCGAAATACCACTTGAATGCGGCTCTATTGCTTCTTTTGGCAGCATTTGAGCGAGCTTTACGACCAAGCCCAAACACTCCTGCCGAAGCTCGCGCTCACGGGCGGAGTTATCAATTGCTTGTTGAATTTTCTCACGCTCATTATCAATCGCAAAAAAGGTTTCCTGCTTCTTTTTGCCCTTCGTTTTTACAATTGGCTCAGGAATCATGCAGCCTTCACCGAGCGAGAGCGTATGCGTGGCGGTTTCGCTATGTTCGACCGTCAGTAAATCCCACGCTTCTTGCACTTGAGGCACGGAAGCCGCTTGTTTACTGCGTCCGTGCGCTGTTCGGACGGTTTGCCCAAGCTGTTCTTCATTCGTGAGCCACTCCAAAATTTGCACCACTTCGGAATCATTGGAGGTGTAAATATTACACACATTCCCTGCATCGCCAAAAGGCGCGTAAAATCTCATTCCGCGAAAAATTTGCTGCATTGTTTTGGAAAATGCCCGCACTAAATCTGCTTTCACAATCACCGAGATTGGCTTAATATCAGTGCCTTCGCCAATCATATCCACTTGCACCATCACATCAATTTCTCCTGCGCGGTAGGCTTTCAGTGCCTTTGCTCGCTCTTTTTCTGGCAAATCTTGACCAATTCTTCCCGAAACAACATTTGGGAAACGCGATTGCACAAACTCCAGTATTGCTGCGGCATGGAGGTTACTCATCGCAATAATCAGCATTTGGTGCTGTTGTCCTTTTTCGGTTGATTGCGAGGAAAGGTTCGGCGGGAATTGCGCCCGTTTTGCTGCAAGTTGCTCAAAGGCAGGTGTGAGCAGGGTTTCGAGATATACTTCGTGAAAGCGGAGTTGCTTTCGCGCCAAGAAACTGTCTATTTCTGCGGGGTTCGAGGCTTCTTCTTGCAAGCGCGACAAGGAGAGTTCCACGATTGCGCCCGTTTCGGCGTTTTTAAGTTTGATTGTGTAATCCACAACGTGCGCTTGAATGCGCTTCAGTACGCCACCTTCTGCGTGGGCATCGCGCAAAAGCACCTCGTGGAGCGGCTTGTAGTATTGTGTGGCGTGTCCGGCTTCATCGGTCATAATTTCCGTCGGAACGCCAAAAAGCGACTTATTATCCGAGCGGACGGGCGTGCCAGAAAGCGCGACACTACATGAAAAGGGGAATTTTTTGATATTCATTGCCCATGTGCCGTCCTCCGACAAATGATGCACTTCATCGAACACAAACATACACTGCGCACGGCGGCAGAACTGCTCCAATGCCTCGCTCCCCGCTTTACCGCTTGCGTACTGGTATGTGGTGATTATCACATCGGTATTCAAATTTTTCAAGAACATTTTTTCTGAATCGGCAACCGAAAAGGTAAGCGGCGGTGCGCCGAGATTGCGCATAAGAACGGCGAGGTCGGCGGGATTTGCATATTGGTCGCGCAAATTTCCACGCGGCACAAAAATCACCAACTTTTGCGCAACGCTTAATGACCGCGCAACAAGGAATGAAGCCAGTGCGGTAATTGTTTTCCCGTAACCAGGCACAAATACGCCAAGGTGATTGCGCTCGCCTGAAATCAGGATTTGCGCCAATTTCTGCAAAAATGCCGCTTGACCAACGCGAAAGCGAAAGCCCCCAGACGTGATAATGCCTGGAATGGATGACGAAGAAATAGTATTCAATATGAGAATGGAATTGGATGACGAAAAGGTGAAATGCACACAGCAACAAGCATTGACGGAGCGTTCAGGCGTTTTGCTCGTCATATTAGACATTATATGGATGAGTGATTTTCGCTCTTCAGTAGTAGCACAGACATTCTTGTCTGTGAGTATTGGTGCGGGATTCAGGCAACAAACACAGACAGGAATGTCTGTGCCACCGAAGCCAGTATTTATACTATTTCTAGCCTTTCAGAGCTTAATCTGTATAATGTCTATTAAAAAAGCGTGAGTATGCGTTGTGTACGTGCTGCATCGTAACGACGCTCTTCCACGAAAGGAAAAGGACTGCAAAGATAGTAAAATTGCGGAGTTTGGTGCAATGAAAATTTGAACAGACAAGAGTGTCTGTTCTACCGAAGCCAACATGTATAGGATTGCACGTAACACTCTTATCTCTGCGCCACAGGACGCTAAACACGTGCATCTGTAACGGCGTATTCAACAACTATTGGTAACACAAGTCCCGACGGCAGGTGCAGGCTATATATTCCCTGTTTATCGTCGTACAAAAAGCGGCAAATATCGGTGAAGGCGGCGCGGGTAAATCGTGCAGAAAAACCGTTTGGAAGGGTTATGTAAAGGGCGTTATTGGCGAAAATACGTGCTTGAGAAGTGGTATCGAGCGGTACGGATGTTTCATCATTCAGAATGCAGCGTATTTCCTGATGTTTACCATCGTGAATTTCTTCCAAGCGCACCACTGCGTATGGAGCATCTTCAACAGCGACCTCTACGTGTTCGACTGGCGTACAAACGTAGTATTTGTCAGCTTTTTGGCGCAATACCGAATAAAAAAGCCGTATAAGCGGCATACGTTCAAGTGACGTATGCTCATACAACCACACACCATCAGCAGTGATGCGGAGTTGGGAGTCTTCTGCGCTAACGACACGCACGGTATTGTTGTGCTGATTCATTGGAGAGAAATACGCAATTATGCTGTGAGCATTGATGCTGATAGCATTGATGCTGTGGGCATTTACGCTGCTTTTTTGTGAGTTGCTGGATTCATTAAGCCATCTAAAATAACATTGCGCTCGTGGCGAAGCAGCAATTCTGCGGTTTTATCGCCCACATTCGGCTTATTGCCAACGGTATAACTGCGAATAAAGCTGGGAAGCCGCTCAAATGCTTGCATCAAGATAGTTTCTTGTTGTCCGAGAGGTAAATTACCGAAGAAAACATCGTAATCAAGTTGGATTTGCTCAACGCGCTTCTGCTCGCGTGTTTCCTTGTCTATCGGCTTGCCAGAAGCGGTTTTTTCAGCAGGCGGCATATTTGCAAATGGCAACACCATTTCCATACGCCGATTCACGCAAAATTTCAGCGCGTCAATTTTCCGCATTTTCCGCTCGAAGCGCACGGTTACTGCCAAGTCGGAGAGCGCGTTAATTTCACTAATTGCTCGTTTGATAACTTTCTCGTTTAACCGCGCAAATGCTTCGTATTCATCATCGTTCACGCCCATCAATTCTCGAAATTCATCTACTGAAATATACGGAGTTTCGCCGTACCCGCGCTCAAAATCGAAGTAGTCCAAACACAATTCATACAAGGCAAGTGCGTGTTTGGATTGAAATTTATTTTGAAACGAAAGGCTGATACGCGCATACATGGTTGGGTTGTGCAAACGTTCCTTCAAAAAGGGACTAAAAGCGTAAGTAAGTACGCCCTGTTTAATAACTGCTCCCGCTAAAAGCGGAAATACGCCCCACTCGGTAGATTGGTCTTTGCGCAAGATATTCCAGCGCACGGCAGTCGTGGTGAGCTTTTCGAGTGCTTCTTTCAGGTGCGCATCGTCATTGCTGTTGTAATCCAACATTTCGACCAAATCTCGCACACGAATTTGATAGCGGTCGCTGCTCTGCAAATCGTCAAATGCCCGCGCAAGCAGGATATTCCACGCTCGGCGTTGCAAAAGCGTAATGCTATTGGTAATCTGCACGGCAGAACTATGCTTAATCACCTCGCGCTTGCGTTTGGAAAATTTCATCGGCGCGGTCTTCAATTCACGCTCTTCCGTGTTCGCGCCAGAGGCATTTGGTAATGACTCAACGACAACAGCATTCAATAATGCAGCTTTTTTAGATTGCTCCTGCGCAGAATGCTTTGCCGAATGCACAAGAGATGCGGATGAAGAATGCGTTGCCATGACGAATGGTAGATTGTGGAAAATTGAGCAAAACCTTGATTTGTATTGAGTTCTTTTCAATAAGAAAATCGTGTGCCAAAAGTAGAAAATGCCTGTGGATAAAGCAAGTCAAACATTTCCATTTGGTAAAATACTTCCCTGAAAACGGGGATATTACTGGGGTTCACGGCACTTTTCGCCGCAAAACATCCTGAAAACGGGGAGCTTTTGGGAAAGCAAAAGGAAATAGTCTAAGGATAAGAGCAGAAAGTGAGATTGTACGCGCTTGCAAACCCATGAAAAATCATTATCCTGAAAGCGGGGAGCTTTTATCCTGAATATGGGGAGCTTTGGCAAATGAAGTATGCGCAAGAACTTCCTGAATATGGGGATGCTGCTTTTTCGGACACGATTTTCAGCCTAAAACATCCTGAATACGGGGATGTTTCAAGCCGAAGATGACTTAAAAACTTCCTGAATACGGGGATGCACACGCAAAAAAGCATCCTGTATTGAGGGATGTTTTTAAGCAAAGCGAGCAACCATCCCGAATGTGGGGATTTTTAGGAAATTCTGGTATCCTGAATCTGGGGATTTTTTGAAGTTATTCACAGTTTTTACTGTGTATTTCTCTTTATGAAACAATGTTGCTTTTTTCTGCCAGTAAACATCACCGTTTTCAGGAAGCCCATTTTGCAGTTACTTCCTGAATATGGTGAGGTTTCATCCTGCATTGGACGATATTTGCTCCTGAAAGCGGCGTGGTTTCATCCTGTGTTCGGCGAGCATTCAGCCTGTAAGCGGGGATTAGTAAGCGCGTAGAACATTGATAATGAATAACTTACGCTCGCCTAAAACTCTTAAAACTACCAAAACTATTTAAAACTCTTAAAAGGCTTATTAAAGTACATATCTATACATCCTGTAAACGTGGATATTTGACCCTTCCTGCAACAAACTTCCAATAAAATAATGATTTTGCGCAGGTTTCTAGGGAATTTGTTGTAATTTAGAAGCCGTCAAACAAGCATCAAACCTCATTCTATTGCTATTTTGGCGTTGAAATGTTCGTCACAATACTGATTGAAACACTGATTATTCCTTCCTTTTTCTTTTCAAAAATTGCACAATGGCTAAAACAACTGCGGAAACATCACCGTTTTCAGGATTTGCACGTTTGGGTGAATTTGTTGCCCTAGACTTTGAAACCACTGGTTTGAATCCAAAAGAAGATACTATTATCGAGGTGGGTGCGGTGCGATACCGTGCGGGGCAAGAAGTGGAACGGTTTTCCACGCTTGTGAATCCTGAGCGCAAGTTATCGCTAGAAATTGCACAATTAACTGGTATTCAGCCAGAAGAGCTAAAAAGCGCACCAAACCTCACCAGTGTTGCAAATAAGCTCTACGCTTTTTTGGGCAATTCCCCCATCATGGCGCACAATGCGGACTTTGAGCGAAAATTTCTGCAATCCATATTTGGTGAGGATTACTTACCAAAAATGATGGATTCCTGCCATTTATTAGCGTATGTGTATCCCTTCGCGCCAACGCTGAGTTTGGAGTATTTCATTCGACAGTTTGGCATTCGAGACCATGAGCATCATCGCGGCTTGCAGGACGCATTGGATATGGTTGAGGTCGTGCGCCATCTGGACGTAGCTCTGAACGAAGCATCATTTGCCGAGCCGTGTGCAATTATTGAGCATTACTTTGAAAAAACGGAAGTCTGGGGCTGGAAGCCGCTCTTTGTCGGGCGTTTCCCAGAAAATGAAGCAGTCTATAACGGCGACCTCCCTGCCCTACGCAATTTCCGATCGCAATTCGCCGAAGAAGAACGTCCCGCGCTCGAAGCACGTCTCAGTACCGCACCAATGCGGCTTTCAGAGTCGGAATTTTTCAAATCGGAGTACAAGCAGTATCAATTACGCGATTCTCAGCAAAAATTGGCTCAAAAAGCCGCACAAATCCTCAACGATGGCGGTGTGTACGTGGCGGAAGCTGGTACAGGCACAGGAAAAACACTCGCGTATCTCACGGCAACACTTGCCTCGCTTTCGACGACGAATGAAAGTCCAGTCGTTGTTTCCACACATACGAAAGCATTGCAGAATCAGTTTTTGGAGCAGGAATTACCGCGCTTGCAGAGATTATTTAAGGTGCCAGAATTGAAAGCGGTGGTGTTGAAAGGGATGAATAATTATGCGTGTCTAAAAAAGATTCGAGAAATTATGCCGCTTTTCGACGGCTATATGTATGCCGACAATGAAAAAGAGCTGTATTCGGCTGCCTTCCTCACGCGCTGGATGCTGGCGACCAATGAAGGTGAAATTGAAGAATTACCTCGCCCTTTGCACGAATTCCCCGTCATACAAGCAGTGGCGCGGGATGCACGGGCAGACTACCGCGACTGCAACCGCCATGAATGCAACTTTTTTGAACAATGTTTATTCTTTCGCAAACAGTGGGAAGCCGCATCAGCACACATTTTGGCGGTAAATCATTCATTGTTGCTGACCTATCCAAAATCCTATCCTGAATTTGACCGCCTTGTGGTAGATGAAGCAGATGAAATCGTGCAGGAATCTATCGAAGCCTTTAGCGATACGGCTGCACACAGCACCATGTTTGACTTCCACCGTTTTATGAGCGGCTCAGATGGTGTGCTAGAGAAGGTTGCGGGTGAAGTGCGCTTGGTGGCGCGAGCAGCATCGCAATCGCCTCAAACAGCAACAAAGAAGCGGACTTCGTGGGATGATATTGCCGTTGGCGATATGCAACTTATGCTGGAACGCTTTTCCCAATCGCTCGCCCGCCTGAATATGGTGATGGGCTTGATTCGCGGCGAAGAGTTTTTTGTGATTCAAGCAACACTCGAAGACCAGCGTATTTCCCCAACTTCACGGCAACAAATCATCGCCGAAACGGAGAATCTGCGCATTATCTGCACCGACATTATCAATTCTGGCGAAAAATTCTTGAAAGCCGCATTGGGGCTGATTTCCTCCGTTGAAGAAGTGCCAAGCGTGAAAGAATTACAAAGTCGCTTGAAAGATGCCGCAAGTATTCACGAAACCTTGAAAATGTTTTTAGAACAAGACACCGACAAAGCCGCATTGTATCTACGCATTGACCGCAACGATTGGGCGTTTGTAGCAACGCCGTACAACATCGGCGAACGCTTTGCGGAAGCTATTTTGAAGCCTCGCTACGCAGCAGTATTTACCTCAGCAACAATTTCCAACACCCGCGATATGAGCGACTTTTTGCGAGGAATTGGCACTCACACGCTCGAACACCAAACCTCTACAAGCCGCTTCAAATCTCCCTTTGATTACAAAAAGCATTCAAAAATTGTATTCCTGAAAAACTTTGTACCAAACAATCACTTCGATTTTGCGCGGCTCTCGGCAGAGTTTATCCTGAATGCCGCAGAAACACTGGGTGGTAGAACACTTGTTCTCTTTACTAGCAAAGAACGTCAGCGCAAAGTACACGATATTCTCTTTCCCATGCTCCGCGAGCAAGGAATGGAGCTGATTTCACACGGTATCACCCAAAGTTCACAACATAAATGCGTGGAGCAGTTCAAATTCTCCAAAAAAGCTGTTCTCATGGGCGCACGCGGGCTGTGGAAAGGCGTGGATATTCCAGGTGATGATTTGCAGTGCTTGGTCTTGGAAAAAATGCCCTACGCCGTTCCCAACCCGTTTACGAAAGGTTTGCAAGAACTTTTAGTGAAACAATATCAGGATGATGCCTTGGAACGCGGCGAAACACCAGATTTGAAGCGGTGTTCACAAATGGCATGGAACGACGTAGATAAACCGCTCATGTTTCAAGCCTTCCGACAAATGTTTGGTCGCCTTATTCGCACAGAAACCGATAAAGGCATAATGTTTGTGCTAGATTCGCAACTGCAAGGAAGTACGCTCTCGCCACGCCACAAGCAGCTTTTGGAGCTTTTGCCCGATGTTCCCTACGGCTTGGCAACGCCAGAACAGGCACTGAGGGAATTGAGCTTTTTGCGATAAACCTTTACGTGAAAAATCTTTACAAAGAAACACCATGATAAAATTTGCCTATACAATTCTTTACGTCCAAGACGTGGGAAAATCCGTTGAGTTTTACGAAAAAGCATTTGGCTTTTCGCGGAAATTTGTAACACCAGAAAATGATTACGGTGAACTTCTTGTTGGTGAAACGACGCTTGCTTTTGTGTCGCATGAATTAGCGCGAACAAACCTCAAAGATGGCTTCGTAACAAGCAATTTAATAGATAAACCATTTGGCATTGAAATTGGTTTTACAACAGAGAATGTAGAAGAAACCGTAAAAATGGCGGTAAATATTGGCGCAATTATCATCGAATATCCCAAAACGAAATCGTGGGGACAGACAGTGGCATATATACGCGACCTTGACGGCTTTTTAATCGAAATTTGTACACCGATTGGGTAACCAAAAGAACAGCCATGATTATTGCCAATCCCATCTACGACGTAGTATTCAAGCGGCTTATGGAGAATGAGTCCGTTGCGAAGTTCTTTATTGGAACCTTGCTGGATATTACGATTGAGACAGTTGAAGTGCAGCCGCAAGAATTCACCTTTCTCAAAGACCTCGACCCCAACGACCCTGCAATACGGAAATTTGCGGAAGAAAAAATCCGCGAGCGGCTTTCTATCAATGTTTTCCGCTTAGATTTTATAGCGACAGTCAAAACTGAACATGGTGAGCGCAAGAAGATTTTGATTGAAATTCAAAAAGCAAGAAACCCGATTGATGTGATGCGTTTTCGCAATTACCTCGCCGAACAGTACAAAAAAGAGGATGTCATTGATACCACAAAAACTGCACTTCCCATCACGACGATTTATATTCTTGGCTTTTCTTTGCCAGAGATTGAAACGCCGTGCATAAAGGTAGAGCGCACCTATCACGACCTCATCAACAAAACTAACATTGAAACAAAAAGTGAATTTATTGAAAAACTAACGCATGATTGCTTTGTTGTGCAGGTGGAACGCATCACCAACCGCTACCAAACACGTCTGGATAAATTGCTCAGTATTTTTGAGCAGCAGCATTTTACGGATGAGCGCAGTATTGTTAAGGATTACCGCCACACACCAGACTTGGAGGAAATAAAAACAATGACCGATATTCTGCACCATGCAGGAACTGACCCCGAAAAGCGGAAACAACTAGAAACAGAGCAAGAGGCATGGCGCACCATCAATGCGATGTTTGGAGAAAAAGAACAATCCTATTTGAAGCAATTAGCGGAGAAAGACCAAGCTCTCAGCGAGAAAGACCAGACTATTAGCGAAAAAGACCAGACTATTAGCGAGAAAGATAGGCAAATTGCAGAGCTTTTACGAAAACTGAGTGAACGGGAATAATCAAGAAATATTTTGAAGCACGACAAAGCCCTATATGCTTGATAAAATCTTGCATACAGGGCTTTATTGTGTTTAGCAATGAACTTTTTTATTCACTTCGGAGCGACTGCACAGGATTTGCCTCCGCCGCCCGCCACGACTGTCCTGCAACAGTTAAAAAGGCTACCACAATCGCAACGCTGCCCGCCAACAAAAACACACCTGCACCCAGTTCAATCTTGTATGCAAAATCTTGGAGCCATTTGCTGGAAACCCAGTATGCAAGCGGTGTTGCGAGGACGATTGAAATCACTACCAATTTCAGGAAATCTTTCGACAACAGCCCAATAATACTTGCCACCGACGCGCCCAACACCTTACGAATACCGATTTCCTTCGTGCGCTGCTCGGCAGTAAATGCCGCCAAACCAAGCAAACCTAGACACGAAATGGCAATCGCAATACCAGCAAATACCGCAACCACTGACCGCAACTGCTGTTCACGCTTATAGGCGTTGTTAAATTCATCATCCAAAAAGGTGTATTCAAACGGACGATTTGGAACAGCGCGTTTCCATACGGCTTCGAGCGATGCAAGTGTTTGTGCGGGGTTGCCAGCACTGAGTTTTATACTCATATTCCACATAAATGGCTCATAATAGTGCAAGAGCAAAGGTTCTATGCTATTTCGGAGCGTTCCGACGTTGAAATCTTTTACAACGCCTAGCACACGTCCTGTTTTCTCGATATTCCAGCCGCTCGCCTTTTCACCAATGTTGTAGCCGATTTCCTTACCGATTGCCGTACCATTTTCCCACTTCAGTTTTTTTGCCAATGCTTCATTGATTAAAAAACCATTTTGCTTGTCCGCTTCAGAAGCATTGAAATTACGCCCTTCTTTCATCGAAATACCGTATTGTGGGAGAAAATGCTCATCAATGCAAAGCCACTTCATATTCGGGTCTTGGTCGCCGCTTGCCAGATATTTCGGCTGTATTGGCATTTGTATCAAAACATCGGTTTTGCCCAAAATAGCACTGGACATCGAAACATCTTGAACGCCAGAAACCGCACGAAAACTAGACTTCAGAACTTCTTTCTGGTCTGCATCGTCCTTACCGCGTAACTTGACAATGAGCATCTGTTCGCGGTCGAAGCCTACATTCTTGGAAACGATGTATTGAAGCTGGTTCTGAACGACGAGCGTACCGATAATCATAGCGATTGACAAGGAAAATTGTACCACCACCAACACCGAGCGTAAGGAAATCTTGCCCGCCTTTCCCTGAAAGCGTGATGCTGCCTTACTTTTCAATGCTTCGACGGGCTTAAAATTCGACAACATAAGCGCGGGATAAATACCAGCAAAAAGGCTCACCACCAGCAATAATGCCGCAAGTGCGCCCCCCAAGAGAGTAAGATTGAGCGAACCAGCACCAAGCAGTGCTACGTGCTTATTTGTCAGAGAATTGAAGGATGGCAAAAGGAGTTCTACTGCCAGAAGCGAGAAAACAAGCGCGATTGCCGTCATTATCACCGATTCGCCCCAGAATTGGAGGGCAAGTTGTCCACGTTTCGCACCAAGCGTTTTGCGAACACCAACTTCCCGCGCACGGTTTGTGTACCGCGCCGTTGCGAGGTTTGTGTAATTGATACACGCCAAACCGAGAATAATCGCCAAAACCACCGCAAGGAAATTCACGGATGCTTGCGCACCCTCATCCACAAGGTGAATGCTGGTGAGCGGGTGCAATGCAAGAACGACAGGAATATCTTTTGCCAGTTTGTTCTTGAGCGCAGAAAGCTGTGTTTGTGCGGCTTCGGCAGATGTTCCTTCTTTCAGCAAAACGTAGGTGAGAAACGGATTCCAAAACAGACTTTTGAAACCGTCTGGCATAGCAAATTCGCGCTTGACGGTTTCCATTGAACCAAGAATTTCAAATTGTAAGTGCGATTGCGCAGGAATGTCGCGCATCACGCCCGTCACTTTCATATCGAACTTGTTATCCACGCGAATCACCTTGCCCATTGCTTGTGTTGTGCCGAAATACCGCTTGGCTGCTGTTTCGGAGATGACCGCAGAATATGGCTCTACGAGCGCAGTTTGCATATTTCCTTGCACGAGCGGAAAATCGAACATTTGGAACACATTTGCATCAGCAAATTTCACGGTTTTGTCATAAACTTGCGTTGTGCCAACGGTAAGCAGTATTTCCCCAAAATGCTCATAAAACCTTGTGCCAGCTTGAATTTGCGGAACATCTTGGGTGAGATGCTCTACCCACGCCGGAGCGGTATTTTCGGGGGCTTGATTTTTTCTCTCCCACTGCGTGAAACGATAGATTCTGTCAGCTTTTGCGTGGAATTTGTCAAAGGAAATATCATCAGCAATGTGCAAGCTGAGAAGGATGGTACACGTCAGTCCCAGAGCCAGTCCGACGATGTTGATAGCAGTGTAGGATTTTTGCCGAAGAAGGCTCCGCAGCGCGATTTTAAGGTAGTTTTGAAGCATGGCTGTATGGAAAATTGTGGTGGAAATGAATGATAAACCGCGTGAATTCTAGCGTTTCCGCCGAAAGGTAATAGCAATGCGCTCTTCATCAACGGGCGAAACTTGGTAGGTGTCCCAACCGGAGTCGTATTCTGCCAAAATATTGCGAATACAATTTGCCCGCGAAGTGCTTGGAAAGCCGTAGTCGTGTAGGGTGAAGAACTCTACACGGTATTGAAAATCAAGCGTTGTGCCATTTACTTTTACGGCGATTTCAACGTTTTGATTTTCCTCAAACGAAGGAATCTGGACGGCAAAAGAATTCATGATATTTCCCTTGAACAGTTGATAAAGACCTGGTTTTTAGGCTTTTTTTGTGAACATTTGGTTGTTTTTTTACTTCAAAGCGTGATGCTGCCGTAGTTTTAAGAAATGGTTAAATTCCTTTGAAATCAAGGTAATGAAAGGTAATTTTGAACATAAAATGCTATAATTTCGTCAGCACTCTGATATGCCCACAACATTCATTGAATCCTATAAATTTCGTTTTTACTCTTCTGATTACAAGGAACCACCGCACGTTCACGTTATTCGTGATGATTGCGAGGCGAAAATATGGCTTCATTCCTTGAAGGTGGAATACAATCATGGTTACAATTCCTCAGAACTCAATTATTTGGTAAAGCTCACAGAACTTTATCACAACGACCTTTTGGAGAAATGGAATGCCCACTTTAACAAATAACATCTCAAACACTACACTACAAGCAATCACGGTGCATTTCACCGAAAATACTGTTCATATTACCTTGAACGACGGACAGATTCTATACCTCGACTTGCAGCAAGATTGGCTGAAATGGCTTGCCCAAGCAACGCCCGCACAGCGCGAAAACTGGTCGCTCGAACCACGCGGTAGTGCTATATATTGGGATGATTTAGACGATGGTATTGAGGTCTGTCATGCACTTGAAGCATCATTATTACTCGCTTCGTAAAGACTGCACGGGATTCGCCCCAGCCGCTCGCCACGCCTGCCCTGCAACGGTCATAAATGCTATCACCACAGCCGCCGCGCCCGCGCTGGCAAATACCCACCACGTGAGTTCCACACGGTACGCAAAATCCTGAAGCCATGCACCCATACCCCAGTATGCAAGCGGGGTTGCGAGAACGATAGCGATTCCAACGAGTTTGAGGAAATCTTTGCTGAGAAGTGTGATAATACTCGCCACCGACGCGCCCAACACCTTGCGTATGCCGATTTCCTTCGTGCGTTGTTCGGCGGTAAAGGCTGCAAGCCCGAATAAACCTAGGCAGGCAACAATAATCGCAATCACGGTGAACAAGCCCAACACATTGCCTAAACGCTGCTCGGCGCGGAAATGGCGGTCAAATTCTTCATCCATGAAGGAATACTCAAATGGCTTATCGCCTGCAACACGCTTCCATGCTTGTTCTGCCGCCTTGACAGCCGCTTCACTTTGTCCTGCGCGAACACGTACAGCCATAGCTCCGCCGCGAATGTTGTACGCTTTCGAGGCTTTGTGAAACAGTGCAAATGGCTCTATTCCTACGTGGAGCGAAGCGGTATTGAAATTTTTCATGATGCCAATCACCTTGAATTTTTTGTTGTCGCCACCTGGAAACACGAGCGTCTGACCAATCGGGTCTTTCCAGCCAATGCGCTTCACTGCTTCTTCGTTCAGCAAAACGCCTTCTTCGCACTCTGCACTGAGGTCTTTTGAGAATGAATGCCCTTTTACCATTTTCGCGCCAAGTGTTTTCAAAAAGTCCTCATCCGCAAGATATGATGCGAGTTCTAAGTTATTTAGAGGCGCGTTTTCTGGCTTGAAAAAGTCTTGATACGAGCCGCGTCCGGGAACGCTTGTGGTCTGGCTCACGCCCAGTACCTGCGATTGCGCCAAGAGTTCTTGCTTGTAGCTGTCTGCCTTGTCGGCAAGCGCGTCGGCGTTGTCCACGAGCAAAATATTTTCTCGTGAAAACCCAATGTCCATAGACCGCACAAATGCTAGTTGCGAATACACAATCGCTGTGCAAGCAATCAGCGCAACCGACACCGTGAACTGAAACACTACAAGCGCGTTGCGAATACCGCGACTTTTCATGCCGAGTCTGAGCTTGCCCGAAAGCACATCCACCGGCTTGACCGACGACAAATACAACGCTGGATACACACCCGCCACAATGCCTACAAGCAGCGTCAATGCAAGCGTACAGGCACTCAGTACCCAATTTGTTGTGAAATTAAGTGCGAGTATTTTGCCAGAAAAAGTGTTAAACGGATGCAGCACAATTTCAATCAAACAAACCGCCAACACCGTTGCAATCACGCTTACAAGCATAGATTCGCTCAGAAATTGCATCACCAAATGCTTACGGGCTACGCCTAAGGATTTACGAATACCAATTTCCTTTGCTCGACGTGCAGACCGCGCCGTTGCTAGGTTGATGAAATTGATACACGCCAGAACAATGATAAGTGCTGCCACCAGCGCGAAAATATACACCGTGCGAATGCTGCCAGCATCACCTAAGCGATTGCCAGCATCGTTAGAGTGCAAATATACTTCTGTGAACGGCTGCAGGACGAGGTTCCAGTACCCGCCTTGTTTCTTCATATCGGCGTAAGATTGCCCAATGCGGTCGAAGGCGGCGGGCGCGTATTTGTCCACCATTTGGGGTAATTTCGCTTGCAACGCCTGTGCTGACGCTTCTTCCTTCAACTGCACGTAGGTAACAAGCTGGCACCACACCCAACTCCAATCAAAATCCTGTACAACCTTATAGCTTGAAATGGACGTGAGCATATCAAACGAAATATGCGACGTGCTAGGCGGATTTTCCATCACGCCGACAACTTTGAATTCGCGCTGTTTATCGCCCATAAGCAAGATTTTACCGAGTGTTTGAGCTGATGATACATTCGCACCAAAGTATTTATCCACCATGCTTCGCGTAAGCACGATAGTTCGCGGCTCATTAAGCAAAATATTGGAAGAGGAAGCCAGAAGTTTGAAGCTAAACATTTTGAAAAAATGCTCGTCAGTGGCGAGAATACTGCTTTCGTTGAAAACCTTCGTGCCAGAGCGCACGGTGGAAGTCATAAGTGGAAAAAACCGCGTTGCCCGCTCCACTTCTGGAAAATCCTGCATCAGCCGCGCTGCAACGGGTGGCGGCGTTGTTCCGCCTACGCCGCTCATTTCACCCATTTTTGCAGAAAGATTCACGCGGTACATGCGGTCCGCGCTTGAGTGGAAGCGGTCGAAGGAGAGTTCATGCTGGATATAGAGCAGCATCAGCAAACACGCTGCCATGCCGATTGTCAGCCCAACGATGTTGATGGCAGAGTAGCCTTTTTGCCGGGAAAGATTGCGAAGAGCGATTTTAAGGTAGTTCCAGAACATGATGATTTTTCAAAAATGGTTAAACGTTTAGTAATTACTCACTTCTCAGCGATGTTGCTGGATTCGCCTGTGCTGCCCGCCACGCCTGCCCTGCAACGGTCATAAATGCTATCACCACAGCCGCCAATCCTGCGCTGGCGAACACCCACCAAGACAAGTCCACTCGGTAGGCAAAATCCTGAAGCCACTTGCCCGCAGCCCAGTAAGCAAGCGGTGTTGCGAGGAGGATAGCAACGCCGACCAGTTTCAAAAAGTCTTTCGAGAGAAGCGCGATAATACTTGCCACCGACGCGCCCAGAACCTTGCGAATGCCGATTTCCTTCGTGCGCTGTTCGGCGGTGAAAGCGGTTAGGGCGAAAAGTCCCAAACAGCCAATGCCAATCGCCAGAATCGCAAAAATGCTCACAACCTTTGCCAATACTTGCTCGGAGGTATAGAGTGCCTCGAAATCTTTGTCCAAAAACGAATACTCAAATGCACGATGTGGTATCACTTTTCGCCAAACATCCGATAGCGCGGCGAGCGTGGTTTGGATATTTTCGGGAGCAATTTTGACAAGCATATAACTTGGCTGGTCGTTCAAAGAATGATAGAATATCATCGGCGTTATCGCGGAATGCAGCGATTCATGGTGGAAATCCTGCATCACACCAACCACGCGCCCTACGCGGTTGCTGAGATTAAACGGCTTGCCCACCGCTTCCTCAGGTTTCCAGCCGAGAGTAGCCGCCATTGCTTTATTCAGCACGAAATAGCTTGTGGAATCGCCCGCCGCAACATTGGGAAGCGACGTGCCTACAAGCAGCTTTATTCCTAGTGTTTGCAATATATCGCGGTCAGTGCGGATTGCCGTTACGACAGGACGCTGATTGCTCGGAATGCCGTCGTTCATAACGGCGTAGCCATTGCTCATGGACGTGGGAGGCTGCTCCACTGGCGAAGAATTTATCACGCCTGGAGACCGCATAATTTCTGACTTCAGCGCACTAAGCCGCTCGGCAGTCAAACGGTCGTCTATGGAGAAAACGAGTACCTGTGCAGCATTCAAGCCCAAATCTTTTGTTTGCACAAAGCTGAGTTGCTCTCGGAGAATGAGCGTTCCCGAAACCAGCACAATCGAAACAGCAAACTGCCCGACAACCAAGATTTTACGTGCTGTTTTGGCACTTCCCTGAAGGCGAACGCCGTTTTTGAGCATTGCATCGGGACGCACAGAAGCCATATAGAATGCGGGATAGGAGCCTGCAAGTAAAGTGATAGCACCCCAAATAACAGTGCAAAAGCCGACCAATACTGGCGTAGAGAGCAAGGATATTGATAATGGTTTGGCAATAATTGTGCTAAAGATAGGTAAAACAAGCTCCAGCAGTAGCAAACCTAGCACTAGTGCTACCAACGCAAGCAGGGTTGTCTCGGCAAAAAATTGTACCGAAATATCTACGCCCCGCGCACCAACGGTTTTGCGTACACCCACCTCGCGGGCGCGTTTCTGCGAGCGAGCAGTGGCAAGATTTGTATAATTCACGCAAGCACTCAAAAGCAGCAGTACGGCAAGCATTATCAATCCATAGACCTGATATATACTACCTTTTGGCTGACCTGGTGTAACAAACTCGGACTCAAGATAGATACTCTTGAGAGGTTCAAAACTTACAGAAAGGCTTGCTTCACCATAATCGGCAGAAATATTACGTTTGATAATATCAGGTATTTTCTTCTGCACTGCATCAATACTTGCTTGTGGGCGTAGCAGGATGTAGGTGAGGAAATTTGCACTATCCCACATCTCTTGTGTGGCATAGTGGGTTACAGACGTAAACGACGCAAAGATGCTATATTGCAAATGCGATGTACGGGGAATATCCTCAATTACGCCTGTTATTTCATACCATTTTGTGCTGCCTAAGCGAAGCGATTTCCCCAGAACTTCGATTGTTCCAAAATACTTCATCGCCATTGAGCGAGTAATGACCACTGTTTGCGGGCGACCAAGTGCTGTGCGTGGATTGCCAGCAAGCATCGGTAGTGTGAAAACTTCAAAGAGTGTGGAATCCCCGTAACAGGCTTGTTTTTCCTCAAAAGTTTTTACGCCATTCGACACCAAAAACGCACCGTAGGAATAGATGCGAACTGCGTTCTCAACTTCAGGAACGGAGCGGCGCATGACGGGTGCAAGCGCACTGGGAGTGGACAGGATTCGTTCAGATTTCCCGCCATATCTAGGCTCATAAATCGCTCGAATAATACGCTCACTCTTGACGTGATGCGTATCGAAGGAGAGTTCGTCTTTCACGTAAAGCAAAATCGCCAAGCACGCGGCAACACCAACGGCGAGCCCGATGATATTGATTGCAGAGTACAATTTCTGCCGTAGTAGGCTTCGGAGCGCGATTTTGAGGTAGTTCTGGAACATGGCAATGTTGAGAAATGGGTGTGAAATACTAGATTTGACCAGTTACGATTTGAATTCACGAAGCAATCAGTCTCGACCTCGCAACCTTACTCTAAACAAATCCGTGCCAGAATTGTAAAGCAAGGTTTTATCAGCCTTTCAAGAGTTTTTTACATTCAGATACAAACAAAAACTGTCCGCAGATGAACGGTGAATGTTCATTTGCGGACAGTTTTTCTTTGGGGATGAAGCCTTTCTTTACTCGCTTCGGAGTGACTGCACTGGATTCGCCCCAGCCGCTCGCCACGCCTGGCTTGCAACCGTTGCGAAGGCAATCACAATCGCCATCACGCCCGACGACGCAAAAAGCCACCACGAGAGTTCCGTGCGATAGGCAAATTCTTGAAGCCATTTCCCGGCAGCCCAGTATGCAAGCGGTGTTGCAATCGCGATTGCCGCAAGCACAAGTATTAAAAAATCCCTCGACAACAGCGCGACAATGCTCGCCACCGACGCGCCCAACACCTTGCGAATGCCAATTTCTTTCGTGCGAGTTTCTGCCATAAATGCCGCCAATCCAAACAAGCCCAAACAGCAGACCACCACTGCAACAAGCGAGAAGTAGAGCGCGAGCCGTCCCGTTAAAACTTCAGTTTTGTAAAGTTTGTCGAAATCTTCATCCATGAACGAATAGTCAAATGCGGCTTCGGGTTGATATTTTTCAAAACTTTTCCGCACTGCTTCGATTGTGCTGGCAAGTCCTTCGCCGTTATTGGCTGCAAGGCGCACAAATACTTGCGATGGGTTGTAGTTTATCATCATCACAAGCGGCTCCAGTTCGTAGCGAAGTGGTTGATGATGAAAATCGTTCACGACACCGATAATTGGACCACCCACATCGCCATTGCCGCCCCACGTTACGCGCTCACCGAGTGGCTGCTGAAAACGCATGGCTTTGATGGCAGCTTCGTTGAACATAAACGCCGACGAATCAGACGGAAATTGCGCCGAAAACCCGCGTCCTGCCTTGACGGTGATGCCCATTGTGCTAAAAAAATCGTAATCCACGTACAATATGGAAATTGCAACAGTTTCGTTGTCCGACTTTCCGCGCCATTTCAAGCCTGTTGTGTTTGAGCCAACCGAAAGCGGCGATGTATCTGCCCCGCCAACACTCACAACCCCTGCAATGCCCTTCAATTCTTGCTTCCACGCCTCGTAACGTTCTCGCGTCATTGCTGATGGCATCACCAACACGTTTTCACGATTAAGTCCGATGTTTGCATTTTTGATAAAATCCATTTGGCGATACACAATCGTTGTGGCGCAAATAAACGCGACGGCAATCGTGAACTCAAACACCACCAAGCCGCGCCGAAATGCCAATGCTCCACGCCCAGATTTCACCGCACCTTTGAGGACGCTTGAGGTATTCATGCCTGAGAGCATCAGCGCGGGATACAAACCCGAAATCAAGCCCGCAAGCAGCACCAATCCAAGCATGGTGGCATAGAAAAGCGGCTGCGAATACGGAACAAAAATTTCCACTTTCATCATCGTGCGCAGCGCAGGCAGCACCGCTTCGACGAGCAATATTGCGAGCGGCAGCGATAACAATGCTGTCAGCACGGACTCGCTCCAAACCTGCCCCATAAGCGCGAAACGCGACGCACCAACGACTTTGCGAATGCCGATTTCCTTACCGCGCCGTGCGGCTCTCGCGGTAGCGAGATTCATAAAATTCACGCACGCAATGAGCAGCACCAACACAGCAATCACCACAAAGAGACGCACACTTTCGATGCGCCCGCCAGCTTGTACGCCATTTTCAAACTTATTGTAGAGATACATTTCTGACATTGGTTGCGCGAAAATTTCGTCTTCGTTGTCAGCTTTGCGCTTCAGAAGTGGTTTCAGTTTTGCATTCAGACTTTCGGTAAATGCTGGGCTGACGGGCTGCGTGGTTTGGATAAATACGCGAAACGTGTTGTTGTCCCACTTACGGTAGTTTGGATGTTTTGTAATGTAGTCATCAAGCGGCGTAACGTAGTCGCCTTCAAGGCTCGCTGTTTTGGGAATGTTGCGATAAACCGCAGTAACGGTGCGGGATTCTTCGCCATCAATTTTTACGACATTGCCAAGAACATTGGTCGTACCGAAAAGTTTTATCGCAAGCTCTTCCGAAAGCAGAATGGATGAGGGTTTCAGGAATTGTGGCGTAATGCCGCCTTGCACAAAGGGCAGCGTGAAGACGCGGAAAACGTCTTCGTTTGCATTCATGCCTGTCGCACGAAACGAGCGCACACGCCCGCCTACTGTCGCGCTGACGGCAGTGCTGCTGTAATTGAGTGCGGCGGCATATTTAATTTCAGGAAACTCCGCTTTTAGCGTGGTCGCAAGCGGTCCGGCATGGGCGGAGTAGGTCGCAATTTCCTTGCTGTGATGCTCATTGCGGCGCAGAAAATAGGTATTGTCGAGGTTTTCATTGAAGCGATTAAAGCTCCATTGCCAATGCACCCACAGCATAATCGTAAGGCAACACGCCAAGCCCATGGCGAAGCCCAAAATGTTGAGCGCAGTATAAACTCTGCCCCGCAGAAGGCTGCGAAGCGTGGTTTTTAGGTAGTTACGAAGAAGCATAACGAACTCTCCCGTAAGAAAAATGGAACAAATCAACGATGACAATTCCAAGATGTACGAGAGAGTTCGTAGAAAGTTTCGGGGAGAAAAGTTGTTTGTTACTCGCTTCTGAGTGATTGTACGGGATTCGCCTCAGCCGCTCGCCACGCCTCGCTTGCAACCCTTATCAATACTGTTTATTGCAGATACAAGATTGGTGCTATTGAAGAACTTCCCAATCCTTCGCCTTCAAGCACTTTTATCAATTAAAAACCCGTGCCGGAAACATGACGAATTGTATAAAGTTAAACTCGAAATTCGTCAGTGCGACCGTACTTCCGCGCACACTCATCGTCGCACCAGGCGTGTAGCGGAGGTTCGTGCGAAGCAGCCACCAATCCACATCCGACGGGCGAATATCCCAACCGAAGGTAAGTCCTGGCAGCCACTTGGTTTCAAACTGTTCCCATGCAGGATTGTTGCCGTCCTGCTCCGCATAGCGCATGGCATCTCGACCAAAATGTACACCGACAAACGGCACAAAACCGTTCCAATTCACAAGATTTTTGTTCACCTCCAAAGCCACTGAAAAGCGCGTTTGCTGCTGGCGTAAACCAAAGGCACTTGTGCCAGTGTTCATGTTGCGAAGAATGAGGTTTACTCCTAGCTCTAGGTCGTAAAAAAAGTAACCAATGCCCATATCTGCAAGAAAAGCACCATTCACAACGGGAGATGCAAACGGGTAGTTTTCTCGCGTATATGCAGACCCACTGCCAGCAACGAATGCGCTGGATGGTCCGATAGCAAGAGTGAACGTACTCATTGAGTTTTTGCTCGTCAAATCTTCTTTACGCTTGGCTTCCTGACCACTCTTTTCATAGTTTTCAAACGGTAATGTTGTTTCAAAAACATACTTCAAGCCCAGTGTTAATGCCGTTGGTGGAATATCCATTTCTGCCGATTGTGTGCGGGTGTACCACTGGCGGACTTTGGTGTCGAAAATATACCGCGTACCTGCTTCGATGATGAAATTATCCAACTGATACGCTATGCCGCCGAGTGCTGCAAGGCGCGTGAGGTCTATGCCCGGAGAATTCCCAATATCGCTATTTGTTTGTGAATAACCGCCTCCCGACCACGCCACACCGAGATATGGACGAAGGGTGTTTTTTTCCAAACGCCAAGGATAAATTTTCGCACCTGTTTCAACGCCTGTATTGTAGCCATATTGTGTGTTCCCCGCTTGAGACCTGATTCCGCCAAGCTCGAAAGCAACATAGAAATCAGCGTGTCCCCAAAAGTGCATTCCGCCCCAGTGAACACGGGGTGAGAAGCGTCCTGAGAGTGAGTTAGACCGCACATTTCCATTGTCGAGGTAGTTAAAATACCCGCCCGACGGCTGCCACTGCCCTTCTGCACTAAAGTACATTTGTGCAAAACGGTGTTTTGTGTTGCCGCCTTCCACGAATGGCTGGGCGTGAAGCGTCTTCAAACCGAACACTGCGGTTAAAAAGAGAACACCAGCAATCGAAATACGAAAGCGTTGTGGCTGATAAATATTCATGTGTACTGAACAAATGGTAGATAGAATGGTGATAACAAGAGGCAGCAAACTAGGCATTTCTTTGAGATTACGCAATGGGAACCACCGTGCAAAGCTATGGCTAGCCCAATGAGTTATCTCCTCACTCACTTCTGAGCGATTGTACGGGATTCGCCTCTGCCGCCCGCCACGCCTGACTTCCAACGGTCAAAGCCGCCGTAGCAAGAGCAATGCTGCCCGCAAGCAGAGCCAATGTTGCATCAAGCTCTATGCGATAGGCGTAATCTTGCAGCCAATTCGTTGCCGACCAGTATGCAAGCGGTGTTGCGAGAATAAACGCAATAGCAACCAGCACCAAAAACTCGCGCCCAACAAGGCTGATGATATTCCCCACCGACGCGCCCAAGACCTTGCGAATACCGATTTCCTTCGTGCGCTGCTCCGTTGCAAGTAGCGTCAATCCGAGCAATCCCATGACCGAAATGCCGAGCGCGAAGGCGGAGGCAAGTGCAATCATATTCCGCCAATGCTCACTGTTGCTGTATTGGCGGCGATTTTCTTCATCCAAAAAGGTGTAGTTGAAAGGGCGCAATGGTACAAGCCTTTGGTAGGCGTTTTCTATTGCCGCCAGTGTTTGCAGCTTGTTTGCGGGATTGATACGCAGCAACAATTTCCCAAACGGCAATTCCGAACCGTAGATAAAGAGTTGCGGGCGAATGGGATATTGCAGCGATTCGTAATGATAATCCTTCACCACGCCAACAACGGTCACGTTTCGCGCCTTGCCATTGAAAAAATCAATGCGCTTTCCAATGGCATCTTGCCAGCCCGCAGCCCGCACGTACGCTTCGTTCACGAGAACTGCATCGGTTGAATCGCCCCGTAATTCTTGCGAAAAATTGCGCCCTGCGGCGAGGCGACAATTCATCGTTTTCAGAAAATCATGGTCAATATGCTCGTAAGAAATGGCTATTTCCTTACCGTTTACTTTTGAATTTGTCCCAAACCACCATTCTGTGCGAGGTGTAAGGTTTTCTACGCCCGCAATTTTCGCAAATTCCGCTTTTAACATTGCTTGACGCGGCAGATTATCTGCCTCCGGCAATGAAATCGCCACAAGGTTGCTGCTATCGTAGCCCAAATCTTTTGTGGTGAGGAAACTAAACTGCTTCGAGAGCGTAATGGTGCCGATGAGAAGGAATATCGTGAGTGCGAATTGCACCACAATCAGTACCCGCGCCACAGCACTTTTGCGCACCATTGGGCTTCTCGCACTCAGCGTTTGCGAAGCCTCGAAGCGCGAAACCACCAGTGCCGGATATACGCCCGCAGCCAGCCCCGTAACGAAGAACAATAGCCCCAAGGCAAGTAGTAACGGCGCGTCCAGCATAGAGACTAATTGAAAATGTTTCCCTGCCACAATATTGAACATTGGCAAAATGAGTTCCGCAATGCCAAGCGCGACCGCAAAGGCAATGCTTGTTTGCAGAAAAGATTCCGTGAGAAATTGTGCGATAATCTGGCTGCGCCTGCTACCAATCGTCTTGCGAATGGCGATTTCACGCGCTCGGCGAGAGGACTGTGCAATACTCAAACTCACAAAATTGATGCACGCGAGCAGCAAAATGCCAAGCGCGATTGCACCGAGAACCTTGGAATAGAGCGGGTTACCAGCATTAGCAATGCCGATATTTACTTCTGTTGATAAGTGCATTTCGGTCAAAGGCTGCACCGACCAGATAAATTGCCCATCCCAGCCGTGTTTGCGCTCGCTTTCCATTTCGGTTTTCGCTTTTGTTGCAAAGACCCGCGCCATTGTTGCGGTGATTTCTTGCACATCCGCGCCTTCACGCAAAAGCAAAAACGTCGGATAGGAAAGCGTCATCCACGTTGGGTCGGGATTTTTTGCGGCAAAGGTGCTGAAGGACAAAACAATGCCAAAGGTGATGGACGAGTTCTGCGGCGGGTTCTTCGCAACGCCAGAAACCACGTAGGTTTGAAAGCTATTTCGCTCTTCAATTTCTATTGATTTTCCCACGACATTGGTCGTGCCGAAATACTTTTGCGCCGTTTCCTCACTCAGCACAACGGAGTACGCACCTGATAAAACCGTGCTTGGATTGCCACTGAGAAGCGGAAACGTAAAGACGGTGAAGAAATTATCATCCACCCACGTTGCTTTTTCGTTGAATGTTTTCGCGCCAATTTTCAGCAGAGCATCACGCTCCCGAACACGCACAAAATCTCGTATTGCGGGGATTTCTTCCTTGAAGGCAGGACCTTGCACCATAGAGGCAATGCCCATTGTATGACCAACGCCCAGCTTGTCCAGTGGGCGACACGTGATGCGAGCAAGGTTTGGAGCGTTTGTGTGGAAGCGGTCGAAACTGAGTTCGTCTTTGATGAACAGCACAATCACCACACAGCACGCCAGCCCAAGGCTCAAGCCGATAATGTTGATTGCAGCAAGCATTTTGCGCCGAAGAAGACCGCGCAGAGCGAGAGAAAGATGATTTTGAAACATAATTTTTTTGGAAATAATTGTTGAAAAATTTCATATTGGTTGTTACTCGCTTCTGAGCGATTGCACGAGATTCGCCTACGCAACAACCATAAAAAATGTAACGCTATTACCATTTTGAAAAATGGGTATGAACGTGTAGGTTTGTAGAGTAGTTCAAAGCATGAGAATTCAAATTTTCGTCATACTATCGTAAAAACTATGGACGCGCTTACATCGGAAATTGTTCACTATCTGGAAACTCTTCCGCTTGCGAAAAAACAAGCAGTCTTGGAGCTTGTGAAACCCGCAGAAAATAGCGCGGTACAGCCAGATTCTTGGCAAAAAAGATGGCTCGAAGCCCCCGTTATGACCGAAGAAGAAGAGCGCAATATCGTGGCAATTCACAACGAACTCAATGAATGGACAATCAAGTCATGAAGCCGCCTTCCATCCTCATTGATACTTCGTTGCTGATAGATTTTTTTCGCAAAAAGAACAAAGCGAAATCTGAACTTTTTCGACTACGCCAAGAGTATTTGCTTTCCACATCGGTTATCTGTTTGTATGAGTTCAAAATTGGTGCGAATCCTGAGAAATTGCCCGAATATCAAGCTATTTTGAATGAGGTTGCAATTCTCCCACTCACCGAAGCGTGTATTGAAGCGGCAATCAGCGTTTACCACCATCTCAAACGCCACAACGCTCGTATTGGTCTGGCGGACACGCTCATTGCAGCGACAGCATTGGAGAACGGTATTCCAGTTGCCACACTGAATACAGAGCATTTTTCCAGAATTGAAAATCTTGCCCTTGTACCATTGCCGATACTTGAGTAAACTGCACAATCACTCGCTCCTCAGCGACTGCACGGGATTCATCGCCGCCGCCCGCCACGCTTGGCTTGCAACCGTGATAAATGCTATCATCACAGCCGCCACGCCCGCGCTCGCAAACATCCACCACGTGAGTTCCATACGATAGACAAAGCCTTGCAACCATTTCCCCGCAGCCCAGTATGCAAGCGGTGTTGCGAGGACAATAGCAATGCCGACCAACACGAGAAAATCCTTTGAAAGAAGCGCGATAATACCTGCCGCCGACGCGCCCAACACCTTACGAATGCCAAGTTCTTTCCTACGAACTTCCACCGCAAAGGCGACCAAACCAAACACACCCAACGACGCAATAAATATCGCCAAACCCGCAAAAACACTGATGAGCGAAGCCATTGCTTGTTCGGCACGGTAGAGTTTTGCAAAGTTTTCATCCAAAAATGAATAGTCGAGCATCCGTTCAGGCAAGTGTTTACGCCATGTTTGTTCGATATTTTGTAAGAGTTCAGGTATATTTTGTGCTTGTACTTTCAAGAGCAACGATTCAAAATTTGCTTCGCTTGGCGCAATCATCACGATAGCGGGTCGAATACTTCTGTGCATGGATTCATAATGAAAATTCTTCACAACGCCAATAACGGTGAGGTTTCGACCAGTATTCCCGCCAAAATTCACTCGCTTGCCAATCGGATTTTCTTTCCCAAGTCCGAGCGCACCAACCGCCGCTTCATTCAGCAAACAGGATTCAGTTTTATCGTTTACATTATTTTGGGAAAAGTTTCGTCCCTGCAACATATTCATCTGCATTGTTGGCACAAAAGCCGCATCAGTGCTTATTTCCGCGCTAATCACCGTATTCTTTTCTGCTGAACCAATCAGGGTTATTCCGCCCTGGCTTGGCGACGCTCCCGGAGTATAGCTCGTGCCGCTCACGCTCGAAACACCCGCAACACCGCGCAATGACTGTTGCAGAGCCGCATAGCGAGTAACAGAAGCAGAATCACCTGGCAAAGCAAGGCGAAGAACTTGCTCGGTCTGCAAACCCAAATCCTTTGAACGTGTGTAGTGAAGCTGCATTGCAACGACAATCGTGGCAATCATCATCAAAATGGAAATGGTGAATTGCATTGCAACAAGGCTTTTGCGCACCAATGCACCAGAGCGCGATGTCGTCAAACGCCCCGTCAGCACTCGCACGGGGGAAAATCCCGACAGCGCGAAGGCGGGATAACTGCCCGCAGCAATTCCCGTTAAAAGAGTGGCAATAAGCAAGCCCAGTATCAATGCGGGATTTGAGGCATATCCAACCGACAATTCTTTCCGAACAATGGTGTTGAAACTTGGCAACACAAGTTCTACTAACACAAGCGCGAGAACAAGCGCGATGCAGCTAATCACGACGGCTTCGGTGAGAAATTGCATGATAAGTTGTGCGCGTTGCGCTCCCAATGCCTTGCGCACGCCCACTTCCCGCGCTCTGCGCTGCGAGCGAGCTGTTGCGAGGTTCATAAAATTCATACACGCAATCGCCAAAATAAACACCGCCACACCCGCAAAAACACCGACCGTTGTACGGCTGGATTGTGGCTGGAACTCGCTGGGCGTGGGGTTGAGGTGAATATCGGTCAGTGGCTGCAAGGGATAATGCACCTGTACTTTCAATTCTTTCATCAAGCCGTCCATGTAGCGCGTGAGGAATTTCGGCATTTGTGCTTCGATAACGCTCGCATTTACGCCGTTTTGCAGCTCCACGTAGGTTGAAACATCAAGGAATGTTCCCCAAAGAGTATTCGGGTCGGCACCTTGGTCGCGTATCCATTTTTCGATAGAAGCAAAGGAAACAAGCGCGTCGTAGCGAAGGTGGATATTTTTTGGCGCGTCAGCAATGATGCCGCTTACACGGTGCGGTTCGGTGTTTTCGAGAAGAATAGTTTTGCCGAGAAGCTGCTCCAATGGTGTAGAATTACCAAAATATTTTCGTGCAAGCGATTCCGTCAAAACCACCGAATACGGCTCTACGAGGGCGGTTGCAGGACTTCCGGCAAGAAACGTGGTTGCAAACATTTTCGGATAATTTTTGTCCACCGCAAAAACGCGCTCTTCGGCAAACATTTTATCGCCATTGCGTACAACCATTTTTTTGTACTTAAACATCCGCACTGCTTGTTTTATGCCCGACAAATCCCGCATCATTGCTGGTGCGAGAGGAATTTGCGCATTTGCATTAGCAGTGTTCCCTTTTGCTGTATCAAGTCCACGATAAAAGCGCGGCGTTACGCGGTAAATGCTTGCGGCATTGCTATACACGCGGTCGTAGCTGAGTTCGTCCTGCACAAAAAGCAGCATCACAAGGCAACACGCCATGCCGACGGCAAGCCCGATGATATTGATTGCGGAATATGATTTCTGCCGAAGAAGGCTTCGGAGGGCGATTTTGAGATAGTTCTGGAACATGGTAATTTTGAGAAATGGGTTTGAAAGTGTAGATTTGTGGCGTTGTTTACCTAAATTTTCAAGAAAAAAATTACGATTACTCTTATTGATGCGATACATATTTGGAAGCAACGCCTAGCGCATTCATCAATACTTCATTTACGCATACCGAAATGCCTCAAGACCAGCAATCAAGACGTTCTAAAGAACGCTTTGGGGAATTTTCTAAAGCACTTGCAACACTGCAACGAGCCTTTTTGCTGATGGAAGAGCAAGAGCGTGAGCTAACCGACCTTGAGCGCGACGGCGTACTACAACGCTTTGAATTTACTGTCGAACTTGCATGGAAAGTGCTGCAAGATGTCCTTTCTGAACGCGGATATTCCGATGTCAAAGGACCCAAACCTGTGATAAAACAAGCCTTTCACGATGGTATCATCAAGAATGGTCATACATGGATTCAGATGATAACAAGCCGCAATGAAACATCACATTTGTACAGCGAGGAACGAAGTACAATGATTTTTCACCGCATTCAGACAGAATATCTCCAGCTTTTACGCGATTTTGAAACGGATTTTTCCAATAACTTTTTTGAAGCAACCCCGTGAATATCGCACAAAAACTAGGCTTATCGCCAGCCGACCTGCACTTGATTGTGGAAACACTTCAGCAATTTTCCACGATTGAACGTGCTTGTGTTTTTGGCTCGCGGGCGCGTGGTACTGCGGCATACAATGCGGATATTGACATTGCAATTTTTGGAGCTTCCTGCACCGCAGAAACCGCACAAAACCTCAAAGCAGAGCTTGACGAAGAATTGCCCTTGCCCTACAAATTTGACGTTCTTCACGCCGAAAGCCTCACCAATTCTGCTTTGCAAAGCAACATTGCCCGCGATGCCGTTGAAATCTATTCTTCGCTGCAAGCCTCACCATTACTCGCTTCGTAAGGATTGCACCGGATTCGCCTGCGCAGCACGGAACGCCTGAGACGCAACCGTAATAAACGCTATCACCACAGCCGCCGCGCCCGCACTGGCAAACACCCACCACGACAATTCCACACGATATGCAAAATCCTGAAGCCATACACCCATACCCCAGTATGCAAGAGGGGTTGCGAGAACGATGGCTATTCCTACTAATTTCAAAAAGTCTTTGCTAAGAAGCGCGATAATACTTGCCACCGACGCGCCCAACACCTTGCGAATACCGATTTCCTTCGTGCGCTGTTCTGCCGTAAATGCTGCCAAACCGAACAATCCCAAACACGCAATCGCTATTGCCAACGCCGTAAACACGCCCAAGATAGCACCGATGCGCTGTTCGGACTTGTAGATTTCGCGGAAGGAATCGTCCATGAATTTGTATTCAAATGGTGCATTCGGCTTCAGGCGTTTCCATGTAGATTCTACCTGCGCAAGCACTGATGCGGTTTCTGAGGCATTGAAGCGAATAGCAGCACCGCCAATTGGTGTGCCGTAAAACAGCACCAAGGGCTGAATAGTTTCGCGCAACGATTCGTAATTAAAATTCTGTACCACACCAATAACCGTGAACTGTTCCATTGTTTCGCCATTCTGACGCTCAAGGATTTTTCCTACTGGATTTTCTGCACCAAAAAATTGTGCAGCCGCCGCTTCATTCAGAACAACGGTACTGGAATCTCCCGCAAAAGCTGCATTAAAGCTGCGTCCTTGCAATATCTTCATGCCGAAGGTTGGAATGTACTCTGCATCAATATTCCATTGTTGGGTGGAAATAGCCTGTTTATCCTTCCCGACGAACAGCATACTGTTGTTGCGCCATCCGCCAGTCGGAAGATAGTTGCTCACCGTGGTATTTTTTACCCCCGAAAGTCGCATAATTTCTTGCTTAAAGCGCAGTGCAGAGCCGTCGGCAAGCGTGGATGGGTCGTCCACAAGCAAGATTTGTTCACGGTTGTAGCCGAGGTTTTTATTTTGGATAAATTGTAATTGTGAGAAAATAACGAGTGTCCCAATCACCAGCGCAACCGACGCTGTAAACTGCACCACCACAAGCGTTGAGCGAAGCGACTTGTTTTTACTTCCACTTGATTTATCGCCTTTCAATACCTTCACGGGCTGGAAGCCGGATAAAACCAACGCCGGATACGCACCCGCCAGCAAACTCACCAGCACAAACAAGCCAAAGGTCATACCCAAAAACTGTGGTGTGAGTAATGCTGCTCGAGAAAGTTCCTTTCCAGCAAGGTCGTTAAATGCTGGCAAAACCGCTTCAACTATGCACAGTGCGAGAACGAGCGCACACAACACCATCATGGATGATTCCGCCATAAACTGTGCCACAAGCTGACTGCGCTGGCTTCCGAGCGTTTTGCGAATACCAACTTCTTTCGCACGATTCGCAGCGCGGGCGGTGGAAAGATTCATAAAATTCACACACGCGATAAGCAGCACAAAGGCTGCCACGCCAGCAAAAATCAAGACATACTGCATACTGCCATTGGGTGAAATTTCGGCGATTTTATTGCCAGAATGCAGGTGAATTCTCGTGAGCGGGAACAAAAAGTAGGTGAAATAATTCCCTTTTTTCAAAAATTCATCGTAAGGAACGTGCATATCTTTTTCCACAACGGGTGCGAAATATTTCCGCAGAAGTGCGGGCATTTTTGCATTCACCGCGTCAGGTTTCATGCCATTCTTGAGCAAAAAATAGCTTTGATAATTGTTGCTTCCCCACGAGCCTTCTCGGCTATCGGGCAGGCTGGACATAGAAATTAGGACCTCGAATCGAATGTGCGAATTGTTTGGAAGCCGCTTCATTACTGCGCCAACGGTGTACATCTTCTCGTTATCACCTTTCAGACTTTTGCCAATCGGATTTTCATTCCCAAAAAACTTTTGAGCAAACTCTTCGGTAACAAGCAACGAAAACGGCTGCGTGAGAGCCTGTACGCCATTTCCAAGCGTTGTTTGAATAGAAAAAATATTGATAAAAGAAGGGTCGGTAAAGGCAATCTTTTCTTCACGAAGGCTCTTATTTTCAAAAGTAAAATTCCACGCGCCAAGGGTGCGAAAGCGCACAGCATCTTCGATTTCAGGAAATTCCGCTTTCATCGTGGGAGCCATTGGCGGCGGCGAAACAGCAAGCAAAAACGACCGCCCCTGAAACTTCACATCGCCGTCCACACGGTATATGCGGTCGGCATTCGGATACGAGCGGTCGTAGCTCAGTTCGTCAATCACATACAGCGTGATAAGCGCACAAACACTGATGCCAAGCGCAAGCCCAATGATATTGATTGCAGAATAGCCTTTTTGCCGAGCCAGGGCGCGAAAGGCGATTTTGAGGTAGTTCTGAAACATAGCATTTATCCAAAAAGTGAAGAATGTTGTTGTATTTTTTTGAATACTCTGCCAAGATGTATGCCAATTTAGCAAAGCAAGATTCTAAGCGGCTTTTGAGGTAAATATCGTTTCGCCAAAAAACAAAAACTGTCCGCAGATGAACGATAAATGTTCATTTACGGACAGTTTTTATTTTTCTTGCTACGTGTTTGTATTTCTTCGATTATGCAGGCGAGGTTTCGCTGAATAATGCTTCAAAGTGAGCATCTATGCGGCGTTTCATGGATTGAAAAAAGCCAATAATGAGGAAAATATCATCTTGAGAGGCATTGTAGGAATTACTCACCGAATACTCATTGCCATCAATGGTAACAAAGAACCAATCGCGCCCGACCACGTAACAGCCGTACATTGGCTCGGTAATGCCGTTCAATTCTCGTGCAGCCAGCATGGAGACAAGCAACTGTCCAAGCGGGTCGTTGTCGCGTCCGCGTGTGCGCTTGTATTCGTGGAGGAAAAAAAATGGCTTTTTGGGATTTACTTTGCCTGTGGCAATCATGTAATCTACTTTGCCACCCACCTCGAAGTTTCCAAGCCGCGCCTTGATTGTACGCTCCATAAACCCGCGATAATGCGCTTGGTCGAGCTGTGCAATCCAGAGAATGTGGCTGATAAATTTCATCTTGAGTTCTTCCTCGTTCCACGCATCAACGTTATCGAACAGAACTGAACGCAAATCAAGTAACAAAGACTTCTGCGTAGTTGTAATGCTCGGCTTGCTTTCAAGCCACGTTTGGAGTGTTTTGTGGTCTCGAACATACTTCAAACCAAGGTCTTGCTCAATCCCATCCACATCCCATTTTTCAAATGAGATAAACGGTGCAGTTGTTTTTGGTGTTGATTTTGACATACCATTCTACTGGAAAATGCTCATAAATACTTGTGTTCACGGCAAAAATACGGATATTTTTTCATTCAACAATCGTTCTCTTCACAAGGCGGTGCGCAGAGCAAAGTACCGCTTGTTTTGTGCGAAGAATTGTGCTAATTTTTCATTATTCGCTCGCAACATCTCACCAATACTGGCATTGTATGAACTCTTTGTTTCTTTCTCTCAATTTTCCCTTGCTCTTGTGTTTGCTGTGCCTTGTCGCACAGCGACTGCTGGAATTGCGCCACGCCGAAAAGAACCGCGCCATCGCGCTTTCACGCGGTGCGAAGGAGTACGGCGCAAATCATTACTGGCTTTTTGTTGTGCTACACACCGCATGGATGCTAGGCTGGCTCATAGAAGGCTGGCGAACAAGCACTGATGCGCCCTTATGGCAATCCCCCGCACAAATGCTGCTTTCGCTGGTATGTTTGTTTTTGCTCGTTGCGACGCAGGGGTTGCGCTATTGGGCGATTCGTAGTCTTGGCGAGGCGTGGAATACCCGAATTCTCGTGGTTCCAGGTGGAAAGCGTGTGGTTACTGGTCCGTACCGCTATTTCACGCATCCGAATTACATTGCTGTTGTTATCGAACTTGCAGCCGTTCCGCTTATGTTTGGCGCGTGGAAAACTGCGCTGCTCGCAAGTATTGCTAATGCGATTATCCTGCTCGCCATTCGCATTCCCGCAGAAAACAAGGCGATGCAAGAGCATTTGCTTAATCAACAATAACGAGGTTTTATGCGGCTTTTCAGTAATCTTGAAGCAGATTCATTGGTGTTGTACCTTGCCTTTGGTTTGTATTTGGCAAATATGCTGGTGGGAATCGTTGCACAATTACGCTGGTGGCACTTCGGAAAAGCCCACCACGTCTTGTATTTCGCGGTGTGCGTGAGTACGCTTGGGGCAATCATTTTGCATTTTCATCCAGCACTTATCGTAACGGCAATCGCTCTTGCGCTTATGCCGAAAAGCCGCCCTTGGACGTGGAAACATCCAGTTTGCGCGGTGTCTGGGCTGATTGGCTATATATGGGTTGTGGTGTTTTCATAGAGTGCTTTCTGCCACAAAAAACTTTTTTCTTGCAATACTTTTCAGTTTTATGTATTTTCAGCCAACAATGTCTGATTACTCACGTAATCTTTTTCGATATGCGCAAGCGTTTCGCCTTCATATTGCCAATGCTTTTTGTTTGCTGTCTCGGAGTTCTCTTCGCAGCAAAAAGTAGCTCTGTCTCTCGCTTTGACGAGCAGACACTTGAAGCCATGCGCTTAGGGGAATATCTCGGAGAAAACCTCTTCGACCAAGCACATTCCGACGCGCTTTTCGCTGAATCGCAGCATATTTCCTCGCCGCACTCGAATCATATTTTTCTTGAATTCCTGACCGTTGAAGAAACTGAACTGGAGGAAGAAGATTCTTCCAAACACGCCGATTCGCCAACGTTCATCGTTACGACCAAGCAGTCGCTTACCAAGTACACACCTCATTTCTCGCATTTCCTTCCTACTTCGGGCGAAAGTTCTGTCGCCTACTATGTTCTGCATCATAGTTGGAAGCACTTTCTTTTCTCTGCTCTTGCTGCGTAAACACGTGGTTTTACGCCATTTTTACCTTATCGTTTTCCCTTTTTGCTTTCTATTTCATTCAAACCGAAAACATCTGTTTTCAGTTGAAGTAATTCCCCTATTCCCTACAACGGTTTATTGCTACCGCTCAATTCGTGTATTGGTGCGGCATTGAACCATTTTTGGGCATTGTCTATGACGACCAAATCTATTCAAAAACACCTTTTCTTGGAAAAAGATATGCTTCACAAATTGCGGCACTATCTTCCAGCGCAAGCCCCTCTGAAGGATTTTATCCATCACAATACGCTGCACGCTTTTCAGGAATTTCCCTTCCATGAGGCACTCAGCCGCGCTTCGGCGATATTTGGCTATCGCACCTACCTTCCGCTCAAGGAATATCGCACCCGCTTTCAGGGCGGCAGTATTCATGCAGATATTTTGGCAAGGCTGATTGACGACAATACCGATACGCCCGAAGCCGCGCAAGAGCTACAATCCCGCTTGCTCGAAAAAGATTACGATACGAGCGTAGAAGCGAGAATCGGCACGGTACGCAAGCATTGGAAAGACTACGGCATTCACTTGGATAAACTCGTGCATCCGATTCTTTTCCGTCTGTTGGGGTCGTATCTTGACCAAGGAATTTCGGTGTGGAAATTCCCCATGCCCGCAAATGGCTTCGTTGCTTGCTTACGCGAGATGGAGCGTGTTGCGCCGTTTGGTGGAATTTTCACTACGCCACGCGCTAAAAAGCTCTTCTTGGATGAATCCACCACACTCAAGTACCTTCTCACGTTGCTTGTCGGCGAGGAAGGCTTGTTCGAGCATTATTTGTTCGACCAACAATGCTCTCATGCGGGTTGGGCGGGCATGGTTGCTGTTTTGGAGGAGAATCCAAACGCGCTCTTGGATGCAAAAACCATTTCCTTGCACGACCTTATTTTCATGGAACTGCTCTTGGAAATTGAAATGCTCGACCGCACTTTTGGTGAGATTTGGTCGCCGATTGGCTACAAAATCGAACAAGCAATACCGCCACTTTTCGCACCCACCCACACCGACGAACTCGACGAAGTACTGCGGCTCTGGCAAGAAGCGTTCGAGTGGAGCTATTACGACCAAGTGTTATCAGGCTTACGCTCGTCGCATTCAAACAATTTTCCGAGCAATCCTGAACCGAAAAATACCCGCGAAGCCAGCTTTCAAGCGATGTTCTGCATAGACGACCGCGAATGCTCGTTTCGGCGGTACGTGGAGCATCTCGACCCGAAAAGCCAAACCTTTGGAACGCCAGGATTTTTCAACGTTGAGTTTTATTTTCAGCCAGAACATAGCAAATTCCACACAAAATCGTGTCCCGCGCCCGTGTCGCCAAAGTTTTTGATTAAGGAAAAAGAGCGGAAAAACGTCCGCAAGTCCGATGCACACTACGCTCGGCAGTCGCACTCGCTCTTTCGCGGGTGGCTTATTTCACAAACGCTGGGATTTTTCTCGGCGGTGAAATTGCTCGAAAGCGTTGTTCGTCCATCGCTGAATCCCGCATCAGTACACTCGTTTCGCCATACTGACAAACACGCCAGCTTGACGATTGAGCGCGATGAAAACGCACCAATGGAAAACGGCTTGTTTGTTGGCTTTTCGCATGAAGAAATGACCGACCGCGCGGAGGGATTGCTGAAAAGCACAGGGCTGGTGGAGAATTTCGCGCCACTCGTGTATTTGGTTGGACACGGCGCGAGTAGCGCGAACAACACACACTACGCGGGCTACGATTGCGGTGCGTGCTGCGGTCGTCCAGGCTCGGTGAATGCTCGCGTTGCAGCGTTTATGGCGAATCATCCCAAAGTGCGTGAAATGCTTCGTGAACGCGGCGTTATCATTCCCGAAAGCACCCGTTTTATCGGTGCCTTGCACGATACGACGCGGGACGAACTGGAATTTTTCGACGATGAAGACCTCTCGGCAACGCATAAAACCTTGCATTCCGCGAACCAAACCACGTTCCGCGAAGCACTCATGCTGAACGCAAAAGAACGCTCGCGCCGATTTGAACTTCTGGACACGCTCAAATCACCCGAAAAAGTGCATGAATCCGTCAAACTCCGCTCGGTATCGCTCTTTGAGCCGCGTCCCGAACTGAACCACGCCACCAATACGCTCTGCATCATCGGTCGGCGCGAATTAACCAAACACTTGTTTTTAGACCGCCGAGCGTTTATGAATTCCTACAACTACGCGCTCGACAAGGACGGCAAATACTTGTTTGGGATTATGAAAGCAGCCGCGCCCGTGTGTGGCGGCATCAACTTGGAATACTATTTCTCCCGCGTGGATAACCAACGCTTGGGCGCAGGAACAAAGCTCCCGCACAATGTTATCGGCTTAATCGCGGTGGCAAACGGGGCTGATGGCGACTTGCGTCCGGGCTTGCCGAGCCAGATGATTGAAGTTCACGACCCCACGCGCCTGATGATGGTGGTGGAGCATTTTCCCGAAGTTGTGCAAAAGGTGATTCGCACAACGCCAGAATTGTTTGAATGGTTCAAAAATTCGTGGATTCACCTCGTCGCGCTGCATCCCATAACAAAAGAAGTTTTTGTTTTCAAAGGCGAAGAATTTGTTTCCTACACACCGCTTCATAACTCGCTTCTAAAGGCATTGGACATGAAGATTCTTGTTGAATCTACCCAAGAAAACTTGCCTGTGTATGTTCTTGCAGACGCTTCGGGCGAAGCCCAAAAAAATCACGCAGAAATGGAGGAATTTGTATGAATTTAGACATCAATAGCTTTCTTCTTATCCCGCTTTTGGGATTTCTTCTCAGCCTCATCATTCCTCAGCGCAAGGAGCATTTGCTCTCGCAAGTTGCCTACGGCACGGCGGCGTTGAACTTCGCGTGTTTTCTGGTGTTTGCGGTGTTTTGGCTTGCGGCGGGGCATCCGGTTTTGAACGTGAAAGATATTGTGTTGTACCGCGCCGAAGGCTACGAGTTTTTGATTGATATTTACTTCGATAGCGTTACTGCGGTGTACATGATTGTTGGCGCGTTTCTGACCTTCATTATCACGATGTACAGCCGCGTGTATCTGCACCGCGAGCAAGGCTACAAGCGGTTTTTCAACACAATTTTGCTTTTTTACGTCGGCTACAACATCACGATTTTTTCTGGCAATTTTGAAACGCTGTTCATTGGCTGGGAAATTCTGGGCTTGTCGTCGTTTTTGCTGATTGCCTTCTACCGCGACCGCTACTTGCCTTCGCGCAATGCTGTGAAAGTTTTTTCGGTGTATCGCATCGGCGACGTGGGAATTTTGCTCGCTATGTGGGCAAGCCACCACTTGTGGCACGAAAACATTACCTTCTTGAAGCTGCATAATTACTCGCTTGTCCACGAACATTTGCAAAATCACAGTGCAGTGGGCGCGTTTATTTCGCTGATGTTGGTTGTGGCGGCGGCGGCAAAATCAGCGCAGTTGCCCTTTTCTTCGTGGTTGCCTCGCGCAATGGAAGGTCCTACGCCGTCTTCAGCGATTTTCTACGGTTCGCTTTCGGTGAATATCGGCGTGTTTTTGCTCTTGCGGACGTATCCTTTTTGGGAATATCAAACCTCCGTCCGCATTTTGATTGGACTGCTCGGCTTGACAACGGCGGTTGTTGCTTCGATGATTGCTCGTGTGCAGTCGTCGGTGAAAAGCCAGATTGGGTATGCTTCGATTGCGCAAATTGGCATTATCTTCATTGAAATCGCGCTTGGCTTGAAACTCCTCGCGCTGGCGCACTTTGCGGGCAATGCGTTCTTGCGCACTTACCAGCTTTTGGTGTCGCCGTCGGTGGTGAGCTATCTCATTCACGAGCAGCTCTATAACTTCGTTCCCAAGCTGCACACCGCAAAACGCTTTTTGCCAAAACGCTTAGAGTACGCACTGTATCTGCTTTCGGTCAAAGAATGGAATTTGGATAGCTTTATGAGTCGCTACGTTTTTGGCGCGTTCCGCCGCGTAGGACACAGCCTTGATTTTCTTACGCTGCGCAATGTGCTGGTGTTCGTGCTGCCAGTGTTTGTCATAGGTTTGGTGCTGCTTTTCCAACAGGCGTATTTGCCGCCATACATCATTCCCTACCTGCCCGTGATATTTTCGTTCATTGGTTTGGGCATGGTCTTGAAAGCCTTCTCGGAACGCTCTTCCCCGCTTCTTTGCTGGGTTTTGATATTGTTGTACCATGCGTGGATTGCCCTTGCCGTCGCTTTCAACGAACAGTTCCAACTTATTGACGTAAGCACGTATTTAAGCGGGATTCTGATTATGGGCGGAATCGGTTTTTGGGGCTTACGCAAATTGCAAAGCGCAGAAACGCAGTATTTCGCGCTCGACCGCTACTATGGGCATAGTTACGAGCATCCGAAGTTTGCATTTTGGTTTTTGATTGCCTGTTTGGGCATGATGGGCTTCCCGATTTCTCCCACCTTCATCGGCGAGGACTTGGTATTTAGCCACATCCGCGAAGAGCAGTTTTTGCTGGCTTTTTTCAATTCGCTTGGCTTTGTGATTGGCGGTATTGCTATCATTCGGCTTTATGCGCGGTTGTTTCTGGGTAGCCATGTGAAAACGTACCATGAAGTGCCGTATAAGTCGGCGTAATATCTAGGCAGAAAGCCCTCACCCCTCGCTGCGCGAGACCCTCTCCCAGAGGGCGAGGGTGAAGAAAGTGGCTCTGTGTCTTGCCCTTCTCCCTCTGGGAGAAGGGTTGGGATGAGGGTAGCACAGGAACTTTACAACATTTGAAAAAACATCGAACAACAACTTTCCAACTACTCATTTTGAATCCAAAACTATGAATACTCCAACATCAAACACCCCACACAACCTGCCACAATCAGGTGTACAGGGTTTACTCGAACATTGGAAATCGGATATGCTCTCCGGTTTTTTGGTCTTTTTAATTGCCCTTCCGCTTTGCTTGGGAATCTCGATGGCAAGCGGTTTTCCGCCTGTTGCAGGGATTTTTACCGCAATTATCGGCGGAACGATTGTCAGCTTTTTTGGCGGCTCGAATCTCACCATTAAGGGTCCTGCGGCTGGCTTGATTGTCATTGCGCTTGGCGCAGTCGAAGAGCTTGGCAAAGGCGATATGCTGCTTGGCTACAAGCTCGCGCTCGCGGCGATTGTGGTTGCGGGCGTAATTCAAATTCTCTTCGGGCTGTTCAAGTCTGGCGTTCTGGGTGATTTCTTCCCCTCTGCCGCCGTTCACGGAATGCTTGCCGCGATAGGAATTATCATTGCTTCCAAGCAAATTCATACGCTGGTCGGCGTGAAACCCGCAGGAAAAGAGCCGTTGCATCTGCTTACGGAAATTCCGCATAGCTTTATGAACATGAATCCTGAAATTGCCATCATTGGCGCGATTTCGCTGCTTATTTTGTTTACGATGCCACTTGTGAAAAACAAGTATGTGAAAATGCTCCCCGCACCACTTGTGGTTATTTTGGTCGCAATCCCGCTTGGTTTCTCGTTCGATTTGGCGCATGAACACACGTATTTGTTCTTGCCGCACCACGAATACACGATTGGTCCGAAATACTTGGTTACGCTGCCGCAAAACCTGCTTGCTGCCATTACGTTTCCCGATTTTTCGCAAGTATTTTCGGGAACGTCCATCAAGTATATCATCATGTTCGCGCTCGTCGGCAGCCTTGAATCCTTGCTGAGTTCAAAGGCGATTGACACGCTCGACCCTTTTCACAGAAAATCAAACTGGAATCGTGATTTGCTCGGCGTAGGCGTTGGAAACACGCTTGCTGGCTTGATTGGCGGGCTTCCGATGATTTCCGAAATCGTGCGCTCCTCAGCAAATATCAACAACGGCGGAAAAACATGGTGGTCGAATGTCTTTCATGGCGTGTTTTTGCTGGTCTTTGTGGCAGCGTTTCCGAATCTGATTCATCAAATTCCGCTCGCTGCGTTGGCTGCAATGCTGATATTTACTGGCTATCGCTTGGCTTCGCCCGTAGAATTTTACAAAACCTACAAAATCGGCACAGAACAACTTTTCATTTTCCTTATCACCATTGCCGCGACGCTTGCAACAGATTTGCTCATCGGTATTGGTTTGGGAATTCTCACCAAATTTGCGATTCATTTTGCTAACGGATTGCCGCCAAAGTACGCATTTAAGCCAATGTTTAGCGTGAACACCAAAGGCGACACCTACATCGTGGACGTGCAGCATTCGGCAGTGTTCAGCAATTACATCAAGCTCAAAAAGTCGCTTGACAGCTTGCCGCGCGGCAAAGAGATTGTGATTGATTTCTCCCACGCAATGCTCGTGGACCACACCGTGATGGAAAATCTTCACCAATACCAACACGATTACGAATTAAGCGGTGGAACCTTCACCGTTACTGGCTTGGAGAAGCACCATGCGGTGTCGAATCATCCGCTTGCGGCGCGGAAACTGAGTGTATTGAAAGCATTCTAAAATCGTTCAAGGCAAACCCCCGCAGAGCGCGGCAAAAGACGGCTCTGCGGGTTTTTTGTGCTTGCATTATGTGTGAAAATTTACCAAGAGTTGCCTTCAAAACATCTCTTCGTTATTTTAGCGAAATATTTTTGAAGAACCGTTGTTTGTGTGATACATTATGACCATACGATATTTCCTCGTCTTTCTCTGTTGTCTTGGTACGTTTTCTCGTGCTTCGGCGCAATTTTCAACACAATTTCTTTCGCTAAAAAATCTTGAAGAACAAGCATTGAAGCGCAATCTGGGACTTCTCTCTGGCAGATTAGATATTCGCCAAGCAGAAGCCGATATTGTCAGTGCTGGACTGCGCCCTAATCCCGTTGCCACGCTGAATGCAGATATTCTGCCGCTTCCAGGGGAACGCTTCAGTCCGAATGATAAGCAATATGGTCTGAGTGTTGCTCTGCCGATAGAACTGGGGAATAAACGTGAATATCGCCTAGAAACTGCGCAGAATCTTGCGTTAGTGCAAAAATCGCAGTTGTACCACGCTGCCCGTCAAACCTTGCTTGCCGTGCGTTTGGCATTTTTTGATGTGCTGGGAGCGCAAGAACAAGTTGCGATTGCCACTGCCAACCGAGATACCTATCAAAAGCTCGTTGCATTGAACGGAACCCGCTTCAAAGCTGCGCAAATCTCGCAAACTGAACTTTCCCGCTCCGAACTCGCCTTCGACCAAGCCGAACTCCAACGCCGCGAAACCGAACTCACGCTCGCAAAGGCTGAACGTGCCTTGCTTTTGGCGGTTGGCAATGCTGACAATAACGAGCGCATTGTCATTGGCGAGCGTTTACAAGCACTTCAAACCGATACATCGTGGGGACGAGCAACAACGGAAACCTTCCTTAAACGCGCTTTAGAAGCCCGTTACGATGTCCAAACCGCGAAAATGCTCCGTTCTAGCGCGGAGGCAAATCAACGCTTGCAGGAGGCAAATGCGCTGCCTGATGTTTCGATTGCGCCAGAAATTAGTATGCAGCAAAACGCGGTATTGTACGGTTTCACAGGCGTTGTGCCGCTTCCCTTCAACAACAGAAACGAAGGCGAGCGGCAAAAAGCACTCGTGCGCATTGAGCAAACTCAGCGTCAAATCTCGCTTGTAGAGTATGCTTTGCGCAACGAAGTCCAAACAGCCGCCGCCGAATACGAAATGCGCCAGAACGCGCTCCAACGCTACCGTTCCGACGTAAGCGGGCAAAATGGCATTCTCTCAAAAGCAGCGAATATCAAAAGTGCCTCGGAAATTGCTTACAAAGCAGGCAGTTTATCGCTTTTAGAGCTTTTGGATGCAGTGCGCGTGTACAACGAAGTCTATAAATCCTACATTGATGCCCTCACGCTCTTCAACAAAAGTGTGGCAACGCTCACCTTTGCTCTTGGGAGCGATGTTGTTTCGATTGAGTAACGCCAATTTCAGTTGGGAATTGGCAACTATTCAGGTACGCAGAATGTTGTCGAATTCGCCCCCTTGATAAAGGGGGAACGGGGGATTAAACGGCTAGAAACCGCTTCATATCAATCGTTGTACGCGGCAAATCCCCCGTTCCCCCTTTATCAAGGGGGCGAATGAGTGAAATTACTATAAGACCTCGAATAGTTACGAGCATTGTGCATAACCCGCTCTTTGGTAGCGCAGACACTCCTGTCTGCGCCATTCTCACATTCATTTTGACCCCAAAATATGCTTTTCACACAACAAAAATCATGGTGCAATATTCTTCCGCAAGCCGCACAAAAGCTGCTTCTGATGCTGCTTCCCATGCTCACACTTTTTGCGCAATCATGTACGAAAAATGAGCAACCACAAGCCAAACAGCCCACAACCAGCACCAGAACACACTCCAAAGGTGATTTGCTAATAATGAACCGCAGCGACGCGGATAAATTTCCCTTACTCGCCCTACACGACACAGCCTTTGCAGAAAACCTCAACGTAACGGCGCGGGCTGTGGCAGAGACGATTTCGGATAGATTGCTTTCCACCCCGCTTGTGGTCTTTGAGGCGACGGAAATTGCGCAGATTTATTCCTCCTACACCAAGAGCAAAGCCACGTTTGAAAAAGCAGTCAAGCAGTACGAGCGTGTGCAGGAGCTTCTTGCGGGCAATGCCGCATCGGGACGGGAGTTGCTGGAAGCTCGCACCGAGCGGAATCAAGCGGAGGCGGAACTGCGCGAGGCAGAAAGCAAGATGTACCAAAACGAATTTAATCCCGCGAAGCTCGAAGCCATGCGGCTTGGTTCGGTGCTGATGATGTGCGATGTGCCAGAATCTCGCACGGGCGATGTGAGCATGGGAGAGCTTGTCGAGCTTGAATTTACCTCGTTTGCGGGCGAAATTTTCAAAGGAAAAGTAACCGATATTGCCAACGCGATTGACCCGCAAACCCGCACCGTGAAGGTCAGTATTGAATTGCACAATCCCAAAAATCGCATCAAAATTGGAATGTTTGCAAAAGCCCGCATTGAACGCAACACGATAAAAGCTATCAGCATCCCCCACGAAGCCCTTGTCAGTGCCGATGCAAAAAGTTTCGTGTTTGTGCGCTTGAACGATAGCACGTTTGAGCGTCGGCAAATTGCGGTGAGCGCGGACAATGGCGTGGAATATGCGGTGAAATCTGGCTTGCGCGTTGGGGAGCGGGTTGTGGTTGAAAATGCGATTTTGCTAAAAGGGTTGAGTTTTAAGTATTGATTTCACGCCATTGAAGACCCTCACCCCAACCCTCTCCCAGAGGGAGAGGGCTTCAGAAATACTTGATTTTTCTTGTTTTAGCTCTTGGTCTTAGCTCCTTCTCCCTTTGGGAGAAGGCGGGGGATGAGGGCTTACAATACCTGATTTCCCCCACTCTTCTTCCACCAAACACCGCATCAATGCTGGAAAACATTCTCCGTTTTGCTCTTCGCCAACGCTACGTTGTGCTTGCAGTGGCGTTTCTCATGGCACTTGTTGGCGCGTGGGCGTGGACGATTTTGCCGATTGTCGCTTATCCCGACGTTGCCGACACGGAAGTTGCGATTATTACAAAATTCAATGGTCGTCCGGCGGAGGAAGTTGAGCAGCAAATCACGATTCCCGTTGAACGCGCTCTGAATGCTGTACCCCGCGTGGTTTCTCGTCGCTCGCGGACAATGTTTGGCTTGTCGGTTGTGCGATTGACCTTCCAAGAAGGCACGGATGATTATTTTGCGCGGCAGCAAGTGTTGGAAAAATTGAAAGAAGCGGAACTCCCCGAAGGCTCGGAAACAAGTCTGGGACCGCTTTCTACGCCAGTGGGCGAGATTTTACGCTACGTGGTGGAATCCACAACAGGAACGCACTCAGCAAGCGAACTCCGCGAACTGCACGACTGGGTGATTACGCCAAAACTCCTGCAAGCAAGCGGTGTTGCGGACATTGTGAATTTTGGCGGCATCGTGAAGCAATTCAACGTCATCATCAATCCCACGCAACTTGAGCGATACCGCCTCACGATTCAGCAGCTTTCCGATGCCATTCAAGCAAATAACGAAAGTACGGGCGGGAATATCATCCAATTTGGCGCGTCGCAGCTTGCCATTCGTAGCGTTGGGCGCATCACGCGGCGCGAGGACATTGAGAAAATCGTGGTTTCCACGCAAAATGGCGTTCCAATTTTCGTGCGCGATGTTGCCAGCGTCGAGCTTGGTTCGCTCGCGCCGAGCGGCGTTCTGGGCTACACGGACAAACGCCGTCGCACAAGCGAAGACGACGTTATTGACGTGGATAACGGCGTGGAAGGCATAGTGCTGATGCGACGCGGCGAGATTCCAAGCGATGTGCTGGTGTCGGTGAAAGAAAAAATTGAGGAATTGAATAACGGCAAACTTCCAAAAGGCGTAAAAATTATCATCATGTACGACCGCAAAGACCTCGTAGATTCTACGCTGGAGACCGTTGCGCACACGTTGTTTGAAGGTGTTTCGATTGTGATGATTGTGCTGATTTTCTTTCTCGGCAACGTCCGCGCCGCTATTTCCGTTGCAATGACCATCCCGCTTTCGCTGCTTTTTGCCTTTATCGTGATGAATTTTACGGGCATTCCCGCAAATCTTTTGTCGCTCGGCGCAATAGATTTCGGCATCATCGTAGATTCTGCGGTGGTGATGGTGGAAGCAATCATGCGGCATCTGGGGCATACAAGCGAAGAGGAGCGGCGCAAAGGCGTGAAAAAGTTTATTTTCAATGCTGCAAGCGAGGTGCAACGCCAGATTGTGTTCGCCGTTATCATCATCATTTGCGCGTATTTGCCGCTTTTTACCTTGCAGCGCGTCGAGGGAAAACTCTTCTCGCCGATGGCGTACACGCTTTCCTACGCGATTGGCGGCTCGCTCTTGCTCGCGCTAACGATTGTTCCTGTACTGTGTTCGTTTTTGCTGGCGAAAAATTTTAGCGAATGGCACAATCCCATCGTTGCGGGCTTGCAAAAGCTCTATCGCCGCTCGGTGATGCTGTCGGTGCGCCGTCCGCTTCCCTTTGTTGGTGGCGCACTCGCGCTAATCGTTGGAGCAATATTGCTTGCAGGGCGCGTGGGAACGGAGTTTTTGCCAGAATTGGACGAAGGCGGTTTCAACATTCGTTGCGTACTGCCCTCCGGCGTGGCACTCAGCGTAGCGCGAGAATATCCGAAAATTATCCGCGAAGAAATTGCCTCATTTGAAGAAGTAAAACTGCTTCTCTCCCAGCACGGACGCAACGACGACGGCACCGACCCTTTTGGTCCGAACCGCATAGAAACGCTTGTGCAGCTTACACCGTACTCGTCGTGGAAATCGGGGAAAACCAAGCGCGAATTGCTGAAGGAAATCAAAAGCCGCTTAGAAGCTCGCTTGCCGGGCGCGATGTTCAGTTTTTCGCAGCCCATTTTGGACAACGTAACCGAAGCCGTCACTGGCTCTGCTGCTGACTTGGCGGTGATTGTCGGCGGCGATGATATTCCCAAAATGCGCGGCGTGGCGGATAGCATTTTGACGATTATTCGCGGCGTACAAGGCGCGTCGGAAAGCGGGATTGAGCAGGAAGGACCGCAAACGCAGCTTGTGGTGCAGATTGACCGCGAAGCCGCCGCACGGTACGGCATCAATGTTCGTGATGTTGATGCAACGATTGAACTCGCCATTGCGGGCAAGCAAATAACGCAGTTGTATGAGGGAGAACGCCGTTTTGGTGTGGCTCTGCGCTACACGCAGCAAGAACGCTCCACGCCCGAAAGCATAGCAAATATGCTGATTCTGACCGAGTCGGGCTTGAAAATTCCGATGAACCAAGTAGCAAACGTGCAGCTTTTGGACGGGCAAACAATTATTGCGCGGCAAGATGGGCGGCGGCAAATGATTGTTCGTACCAACATCCGCGAGCGCGACCAAGGCTCGTATGTTGCAGAAGCACAGAAAAACCTCGCACTGGCGCAAGCGGACAAGCGTTTGGTGCTGCCCGAAAAATACACGATTGATTGGGGCGGACAATTTGAAAATCTCACCCGCGCAAAAAACCGCCTTGTGGTGGTGATTCCAATTACGCTCATTATCATCTTTTTCGTGCTGTATCTGCTTTTCGACAACAGCCCAAAATACGCGGGAATTGTGATGATGAACGTCCCGTTTGCGCTTGTTGGCGGCATTACTGCGCTGTGGCTTCGGCACATCAATATCAGCGTTTCGTCGGGCGTGGGCTTTGTGTCGCTTTTTGGCGTGGCGGTGATGTCGGGCGTGTTGCTGATTAGCTACATCAATTCGCTTCGTTTTGAAAAAATGATGTGCTTGCGCCGAGCCGTGATAGAAGGCGCAGTGACGCAGTTTCGCCCAATTATGATGATGATGTCCGTCGCGCTCATTGGGCTGATTCCCGCCGCACTCGCAACGGGCATTGGCTCGGACGTGCAGCGTCCCCTCGCAACCGTGATTGTAGGCGGCTTGATTTCCGCACTCATTCTGACCTTGCTTGTGATGCCTGTGATGTATTACCTCATCGAAGCTCGCAGCGTCCGCAAGCGGCAGCAGCTTCTCCGCAAGCAAGTATCGGGCGTTCAGGCTGATTGAGTTCCCCAATATCCTTATCCATTTCACATCCTTGTTTTTATGCGCCTTCACCCAATGAAAAATATCGTCATCATTGCAGAACTATCTCTGCAAGCGAGTATTCTTGCGACGTTGGAAGACCTTGATGTTCATCATTTCACGATGTTTGAAGTTCTGGGCAAAGGCGAACACACCTCGCCCGAAACGCTGTACAGCAAGAATATCCGCATAGAATCTATCGTTTCAGCGCATTTAATGGATGACATTTTAGAGCGTTTTCAAGCAGAGCATTTTGGGAATAAAGCAATTATTGTTTTCGTTCAGGAAGCAGAAGTGGTGCGGCATCAGAAGTTTTTGTAAGAAGATTTCTTTGCGAACAATTGCTCATTTTCTTTGGAAACTATCGCTGTTTTGCGGTAATTGTTCTCTCAAGTATTTCTCTCAAGTATTTTTCTCAATTACCTCTCCTCCAATCTGTTTTCCCTTGCAAACAATGGCAACCGAACTTTTTACCTTTCTCGCCCGATACATGACGCTCACCGACGAGGAAAAGCGCGTCATTATTGACCTCGACATTTTTCACTCGTTCAAAAAAGGAACGATTCTTTTGCACGAAGGCGAATGCTCGGAAGCAAGCTATTTCGTCATGAAAGGTTGTATTCGGTGCTATTACATGATTGACGGCGAAGAAAAAACCACCGCGTTTTATACCGAATCAGAATCACACTCGCCACAATGTGTCATTACAAAAGAACCCTCAAAGTACGTTGTTTCCTGCGTTGAAGACTCTATCCTTACTGTTACAACCGCTTCGATGGAGCAAGAAAGTTTCGAGAAATTCCCCCGCTTCCAAACGCTCTGCCGCTTGCTTTCTGAAGACCTTCTTGTGAAAAACCAAGCCACATTGGATGATTTCAAGATTTCCAGCCCTGAAGCACGCTATCTCAATCTCCTGCGCTCCCGTCCTGATTTAGTGCAGCGCGTCCCGCAACACCAGCTTGCAAGCTATCTTGGCATTACGCCGCAATCTCTCAGCCGCATTCGCAAACGAATTATGGATGAAGAAAAATCTGCCGTGAAAGCGTAAATTTTGTCCTGCATTTCTTAACAAAAGGTAACGTTTTTGTGGAGTTGTTCGCCGTAACTTTGCAGAAAAATTAACGATATTTTTCGCAATAAAACATCGGAGAACCCGCATGAATACTATCCAAATGGATATTGTCAGAATTCACCTTTCCGCGCTATGGATTGCGCTGATGCTCACGAATCTTTTCGGCGACGTGCTACGCCTGATGAGCGGCGACGTTGCCCGCATGGGTGAAACGCAGAACTTTACGCAAATGAGCTGGCTTTTTGTTGCTATCCTTATGTCCATTCAAATTTTTATGGTGTACCTTTCTCTTGTGCTGAACCAGCCCGTGTGCCGTTGGACGAACATTATCATTGCGGGATTGTTTTTCGTAATGACTATTTCAAGTATTCACACCTATCCCTCAATGTATGATAAATACTTGCTTGGCGTGGGATTGGTGTTTAATCTATTGACTGTTTGGACCGCATGGAATTGGAAAGGACAAGCATAATGAACATCATATCAAACACCATGAAAGCCTTTATCTACACCGAATACGGCGCACCAGATGTGCTGCGCCTCGCCGACGTTTCTAAGCCAATTCCCCAAGCAAACGAACTCCTTGTAAAAGTCCACGCATCCAGTGTTTCTGGGGGTTCTATTTGGATTCGGAGAGGAAAAGTACCTGGAGCCGCAATCTTTACATTCCTCATTCGCTTATTGTTTGGCATCACCAAGCCGCGCAATCCTGTTTTGGGCTATGAGTTTTCGGGAATTGTGGAAGAAGTTGGTGCAAATGTCAAAGCATGGAAAAAAGGCGATGCTGTCTATGGCACAACAACAGGCTTGAAGCAAGGTGCTTACGCGGAATATGTCTGCATTCCCGAAACGTCGAAATTACATGTTATCGCCCCAAAGCCGCACAGTATCAGCTTTGAAGCCGCCGCCGCCTTACCTGTTGGTGCAATGACGGCGTTGCAGTTGCTCCAAAAAATGAATATTACACAGGGTCAGAAGGTGCTTATTTACGGGGCTTCGGGCAGTGTTGGGACGTTTGCGGTGCAGATTGCGCGGGCGTTGGGCGCGAGCGTTACGGGTGTGTGCAGCACAGGGAATGTAGATTTGGTGCGCTCTCTCGGCGCAGACACCGTTTTGGATTACACAACTCAAGACCTCGCACAATGCACCGAGAAATTTGATAGTATTTTTGATGCCGTTGGAAAGCTCGACACTGCAACAAGAAAGCGGCTTTTACGTCAAAATGGACAGTTCCGTTCTACGACATCGCCAACATCGGAAAAACGCGAATACCTTGAAACGCTGCACAGCATGATTGTCGAAGGAAACCTGAAACCCGTCATTGACAAGGTGTATCCGTTTGAGAAGCTCGTAGAGGCTCATAGATACGTGGATTTGGGACATAAGAAAGGAAATGTTGTTATCAATCATTCATAAACGCTTATGGAAAAATCTCCCTCAAACCTCGCACAAATACTCACATCCCAGCCGCGAAACGTTTTTTTGCTGGATGGCTTGGGCGCAATGCTTTCGGCACTCTTGCTCGTAGTGCTGATAGCACCATTTGAAGCCGTGTTTGGGATGCCGCCCGACATTGCGTATAAACTTTCCTACCCCGCATTTGGCTTTGCAGCGTATTCGCTGGGCTGTTTTGCTTTTAATCCACAAAACTGGAAGCCATTTATGCGAGCGATTGCGCTGGCGAATTTTCTCTATTGCTGTCTCACATTCGCGCTCGTTGTGCTTGATTTCACCGTGCTTACAAAGCTCGGCGTGGCGTATTTTCTGGGAGAAATTGTGATTGTTTTTGGCGTGATTGGCATTGAACTTTTAACCGTTCGGCAGCACAGCGCGAGATAATCTCCGACCCGTTGCACAAAAAAGCCCTGAAGGCAAGGATATATCTTGCATTCAGGGCTTTCGCTTTTTAAGGACAGTTTGCAAAAATACTTTTCAGACGAGATAGAACCTTTTTTTGCAAGAAAACCACTTTTCTTTAGATTGCGCTCTCATCCAAACTTCCTTTTTATCAAGACAAAAATACTATGGAATTCCAAGAACAGCTTCTTGTCAGCATCAAATCTATCGTTCACGAAGCTCGCACAAGAGTGTACAAGCAAACCAATACGATTCTGCTGCAGATGTATTGGGATATTGGTCGCTTGATTATCGAAGACGAGCAAGGTGGCGCAAAACGGGCAGAATACGGCAAAGCGGTCCTCAAACATCTGGCGGAGGAATTGACGCGAGAGTTTGGAAAAGGTTTTGAATATACCAACCTAACGAATATGCGTAATTTTTATCGCGCTTTTCCAAAATTTGACGCAGTGCGTCAAGAATTGAGTTGGACACACTACCGCATCCTTTCTCGCGTCGAGAAAGAAGCGACACGGCAAGCATATATGCGGGAGTGTGCGCAAAGCGGCTGGAATACGCGCATTCTCCAGCGCAATATTGACAGCAACTATCTTGGGCGTTTGCTCAAGGTACCCGAAAGCGCGTCCGAAACGCCCAATCCGAAGGAGTTTATCAAAGACCCGTATATTTTTGAATTTCTGGGTTTACCGCATCACGACTTTAGCGAGAACAACCTCGAAGCGGCATTGATACAGAACTTACAAACATTTCTCATGGAACTTGGCAAGGGCTATGCTTTCGTTGCACGGCAACAGCGCATCAGTACGGAGACCTCCGACTTTTTTATTGACCTCGTTTTTTACAATTATATCCTGAAATGCTTTGTTCTCATTGACCTCAAAACAGATAAACTTAGCCATCAAGACATTGGGCAAATGGATATGTACGTGCGCTTGTACAACGACATCAAAAAAGCTGATGACGACAACCCCACTATCGGCATCATCCTTTGCACTGACAGCGATGAAACCATTGTCAAATACTCGGTGTTAGCAGAAAATGAGCGTCTTTTCGCAGGAAAATATCGCCTCTATCTACCGTCGGAAGAAGAACTCAAGCATCTTATCGCGGAGCAACAAACAGTGTTTCAGTTGAAGCAAAAGAACAAAAAAGAGTAATACCGTTTTTACTGTATTTTGAATACTTTGATTTTAGCAAGGCAGCATGCTGCCTTGTTTCGGAGAATTGAAACTTATTCATTTTACAATCGAAACGGTATAATTGTAGGCTCCTATACGCACCTTTGCACAAAAAAGCCCTGAAGTCAAGAATATATCTTGCATTCAGGGCTTTCATATTTATAGCGCGGTTTGAGAAAAAATACCTTCAAGGCTAGGTATAATCAGCATTACATGGCAAAAAAAGAATCCTTTCGATACATTTCACACCTTAACTAAGCGGCGCAACAACCTTCGCGCTAGGTTTCATCAAGGCTCTGCGCACCCATGCACCGCGCTCGTGCGCCATATTGCGGACTGCGATGCGTTCTTTGTTGCACGGTCCATCGCCATTGATAACGCGCACAAATTCTGCCCAATCTGGCTCGGTGTAGTCCCACTTCCCTGCTTCATTTTTGCGGAGTTTTTCATCGGGAACGGTCAAGCCAAGCTCCCAGATTTTTGGAATGTACATGGTCAAAAATTGTTGACGCATATCGTCATTGCTCGCCATTTTGACTTTCCATTTCATAAGTTTTTCGGTATGTACCGACATTTTATCTGGCGGTCCGAAAAAGTGCATCATCGGAATCCACCAGCGATTAAGAGCTTCTTGGAGCATTTCTCGCTGTTTGGCAGTGCCTGTGGCAAGCGTTACGGCGTTTTCGTAGCCATATTTCAAATGAAACGATTCTTCTTGGCAAATGCGCTCTAACGCGCGGCAATACGGACCATAGCTGCCTTTGGAGTTTGCAACTTGGTTGATAATCGCACCCGCATCCACGAGCCACGCAATGACGGCAGAATCAGCCCACGTGAGTGCGGGGTAATTGAAAATGTTCGAGTATTTTGATTTTCCGCTAATGAGGTCGTTGAGCATTTCTTCACGCGGTTTGCCCAGCGTTTCTGCGGCATTGTAGAGAAGCTGTGCGTGTCCTACTTCGTCTTGTACCTTCGCCAAAAGCGCGAGTTTGCGGCGGAATCCAGGTGCGCGTGTAATCCACGTTCCTTCGGGCAAAGCACCAATAATTTCCGAATGCGCGTGCTGCTCAATCATGCGCACAAGCTGGCGACGATACTCGCGCGGCATCCAGTCGTGCGGTTCAATTTTTTCACCACGTTCTATTTTTGCCTCAAATTCCGCGAGTTTGTGCGGGTCTTCTTGAAATGGCGCGTCGTTTTTAGGCGCGTCGCCGATATATGCGTTTCCGTACATGGCTTTGAAAAAATAGGTTCAAAAAATTATGTCCTTAAAAACTAAACACAAATGTACGGAAAAAAGTTCAGAGTTCATGCGTGGTGCGTGAAATATTTCGCTCTAAGCGAAACGAACAAAAATGAAACGGGAATGTGACTTTTTATTTCATTCTGCCTCTTCCCTCTTGAGATGCGCGATGCAACCTTTGTTTTGCGCAATACCTACACATACTCTTTTTCACTCTTTCTGGAGTTTACAGATGAAAAAATATTTGAAATTTTTCGCAACATTACTTTCAAGCATTGTCATTGGAGCAAGTATTTGTGGGGGTTGTATGCAGCCGCCAAACAATTCAGAAGTCCGCAACCAACAACAAGATTCTATTCAGCGTGTACTTTCTTTAGATACACCGCACATTCTCAAAATGCGCGAAAGCGTTCTCTTTGCTGACGCGCAGCTTATGCGGTGCGTTGTTGATTCCGTGTCGGACGATTCGCGTTGTCCTGCGGGTTTTAACTGTGTTTGGGAAGGAAATGCTGTGTTGCATCTTCGCTTAGATACAATAAGCAATGGAACACCGCAATATTTCCCAGTAAAACTCAATCTCCGCACAAACGTCGGGACAGGGAATATTGCGACACGTGGGCGATATTCGGTGGAATTCAAAGAACTAACGCCAGAGACAAAATCGGGTGTGCAAATTCAGCAATCAGAATACCGCGCAACCTTGATTTTCCGACGCAAGTAAACCTTACAGTGCGCTTGTGCGCCCACCATCAACAGCAATGCTTGTACCATTGATATATCCCGCCAGTGGAGAAGCAAGGAACGCGGCAAGCATTGCTAATTCTCGTGCTTCACCGAAGCGTCCTGCTGGAATGGTCTGCAACATTTGAGCAACAACGGCATCTTCAGCGATTTCTTTGCTTTTCGATGTTGATTGTACAAGCGAATCTAAACGCGATGTATTAATGTAACCAGGCAAGAGATTATTTACGGTAATTCCAAATTGAGCCAGTTCAAAAGACAATGTTTTTGCCCACGATGACACTGCTCCGCGAATGGTATTGGACACGCCAAGATTCGGAATTGGCTGCTTTACGGATGTGGAAATAATATTCAAAATGCGTCCATATCCCGCTTCTTTCATGCCAGACAAAAGAGATTGCACCAAAAATTGATTGCACAAAAGATGTTGCGAAAATGCCTGAATGAAGGCATCGCTACTTGCTTGGTGGATTGCTCCGGGCGCGGGACCGCCCGTATTATTGACCAAAATGTGAATCGGCTCAGTATTTTTGTTGAGAAAATGTTGCACACTTTCTTGCACATGTTCGAGCCGAGAAAAATCGGCAACGAGATAGTTGTGCTGTTGTGTGGAATTGTTTTTGGAAAGCACGTTCAAGGCTTCTTGTAAGGCATGTTCATTTCGTGCCGCTAGAATCACCGACGCGCCTGCTTCCGCAAGTGCCTCCGCGATAGCCCGCCCAATTCCTTGTGTAGAGCCGCAGACAAGCGCGGTTTTTCCTGTACAATCAATAGCAATCATGGTTTGAGTAAAAAAAATAGTAACTGGTCAGGTCTTCCCGTCTATTAGGTTTGTATTGTCCCAAAAGACAGAAAAAAGTGATAGATTCTGAATAATTCCTAGATTATTGTCCAATCGACAAGACCAAAGGCAAGCCGATTAAGTC
>JAAFIV010000020.1 GCA_013298775.1 Ignavibacteria bacterium
ATCTGAAAGAGTTTTTTTTTGCATGAGGGCAGCCAAGCCAGGTGCCAACACTCTGCATATAATCAAGAATTGTCATCTGATTTTCTCCAAAATAAAGCAAATGTAAGCATTTCCGTAGTTTTCAGAAAGAATATTCATTGCCTCATTTTCCCATTGCCAATCCTTTCTTTTCATTTTTCATCACATCTCTCATGCCTCAACAACCGCCTCCGATGTTTGATTCCATCAATCCGGCGCATCTCGACCTTGGTGATTTACAAACCAAGAAAATTGCTGAATTAACGCGCATCGCCAAGCAATTTGGCATTCCTGATTTCACGGATTTGCGGAAGCAAGATTTAATTTTCAAAATCACGGAAGCTGCCGCCGCATTCCAAATCCAACGCCACGAGCCGTCCAATGCGATGTCCTTCAACGAAGGCGTACTGGAGCTTCTCCCCGATGGCTACGGATTCCTCCGCTCGCCGCATTACAACTACCTTCCGTCGCTCGACGACATTTACGTTTCGCCTTCGCAAATCAAGCGTTTTGGCTTGCGCACCGGCGACACTATCAATGGGCAAGTACGTCCGCCGAAAGAAGCGGAGCGGTTTTTCGCACTCTTGAAGGTGGATAGGGTCAATTATGTGGACCCTGAAATCATGCGCGACCGTACTATTTTCGATAACCTTACGCCGCTCTACGCGCAGAAACGCTTGCGTCTCGAAACCACGCCCGGCGACTTGGATATGCGCATTGTGGATTTGCTCAGTCCTATCGGTAAAGGGCAGCGTGGCTTGATTGTATCGCCGCCAAAGTCTGGTAAAACCGTGCTTTTGCAGAAATTTGCCAATAGCATTGCGCGAAATCACCCCGAAGTAAAATTGATTGTCTTGCTGATTGATGAACGCCCAGAGGAAGTAACCGACATGAAGCAATCCGTCAAAGCAGAAGTGATTGCTTCTACCTTCGACGAGCCGCCAGAACGCCACGTACAGGTCGCGGAAATGGTCATGGAAAAAGCGAAACGTCTTGTGGAGGCGCGGAAAGATGTGGTGATTTTGCTAGATTCCATCACCCGTCTGGCGCGGGCGCACAACACCGTGATTCCGCACTCTGGGAAAATTCTTTCGGGCGGCGTGGATGCCAACGCGCTGCATAAGCCGAAACGCTTCTTTGGCGCGGCTCGCAACGTGGATGAAGGCGGCTCGCTGACAATTATTGCGACCGCGCTTGTAGAAACGGGTAGTCGTATGGATGAGGTAATTTTTGAGGAATTCAAAGGCACAGGCAACATGGAGCTTGTTCTCGACCGCAAATTGGCTGAACGCCGCATCTTTCCTGCGATTGACAGCACTCGCTCTGGCACACGCCGCGAGGAACTGCTTCTCAGCGATGCGGAACTGAATCGCATTTGGATTCTCCGCAAACTCCTCGCCGACTACAACACCACCGAAGCAATGGAACTCCTCGTGGACCGCATAAAATCTACGCGCAGCAATGCAGAATTCCTTCAAGCAATGAGTACCTAAGCCGAAGGCAAAAGGAATATGAAGCAACGTGATTCGTATCGCACAAACCTCGTGTAAGCCTTGCAGAATCAGGCTTTGGTAGCACAGACATTCTTATCTGTGTTTTTTCCTGAATCCCGCGCCAACACTCACAGACAAGAATGTCTGTACCACTGATTGAGATTGTGTCTATGGCGCAAGGACAAAAAAAAACAAGCAGCAATGATTCAAATACAAAATCTCCATAAATCGTTTGGCGCGAAACGTGTTCTGAACGGCGTGAATCTGAGCATCCCCGCAGGTGAGACGATGTGCGTTATCGGGCGTTCTGGTTGCGGAAAAAGTGTGCTTCTGAAGCACATTGTCGGCTTGCTGGCAGCCGACGAAGGCAGCGTCCATGTTGATGGACAAGATGTTCGCACACTGAAAGGAGAAGAGCTTTTTCGTCTTCGGCGGCGCGTTGGGTACGTCTTTCAAGGCGCAGCATTGTTCGATTCCATGACCGTGTATGAAAACGTTGTGCTGGGATTGTACGAACACGGTGAACGCCGCTTGGACGTGCTAGACGGCGAAGCACGGCGCGTACTGGCTTCGGTGGGATTATTGCCCGACATCAGCACCGCAAATACGCCCATTTTCGAGAAAGAATATGCGATTTTGCGGAATAAAAAACCATCGGATTTATCGGGGGGAATGCGAAAGCGTGTTGGCGTGGCACGAGCATTGGTGGGCAGTCCGAGCTACATTCTCTACGACGAACCAACGACAGGCTTAGACCCAATCACCTCCGAGCAGATTGATAATCTTATTCTCGAACTCTCGCAAAAGCTCAGTGTAACCTCAATCGTGATTACGCACGATATGTTTTCCGTCTATAAAGTCGCGAAAAGTGTGGCAATGCTGGAAGCGGGAAAGGTACATTTTTTCGGCACGGCAGAAGAGCTGCGAGCGAGTAATGATGAGGTTGTGCAGGAATTTATTGAACGGTACGAAGTGCGTGAGTAAATGCGTTTTCTACCTAGTCAGGTCTTGGTCTTCCCGTCCTACCGTTTCTTAACGGTAGAACGGGTTTCACGGTAATATTTTCGGGGAAAACCATTACCGCGAAAACCATTACCACGAAACTCATTACCACGAAACCCGTTCTACGCTTGGGAAAGCGTAGGACGGGAAAACCTGACCAGTTACTGCGTTTTGTTAAAGAATTGTTAAAGCAAAGAATGGATTAAACCCTGCGAATACCACACGGTGTCTCACTTGTAGAATGCGCACCAATAGCGCAGATAGAACGCGGTACTTGTCAAGGTCTCTGCATTTGTTCTATTTTTTTCTTCATTTTTTACGGGAGATTCATCATGGAATCCACACATATTCTTGCTGAATATCAGCATCGTTCTGGTGTTTGGGCGACATTTCGCCAACACTTTGTCTCAAATGTTTTAGTTTTGGTTGGGTTGGCATTTCTCGCAACGGGCTTATTTGCTCAAATGCCGCAAGGTACGCCGGAGCAAATGGTAGAGCGACGTTTAGAGCATTTGTCGAAATCGCTCAAACTCAGCGATGACCAAAAAACAAAGCTGAAGCCGATTTTGGAAAATAGCATGAAAGAAATGGCGAAAATCCGCGAGGAAAAGAAAGGCGACCGAAAAGCACTTCTGACCTCTGCGAAAGAGCGCATGGATGCAACCGAGAAAGAAATTTCCGCCATTCTCACGCCTGAACAGCAAACGAAATTCGCCGCACAACGCGATAAAATGCGCGATAAAATGGAAGACCGCATGAAAGAACGCGCAGAAAAGCGCAAAGCGGAAAAAGAAGCCGAGAAAAAGTAGTTGGTAACTCACCTTACGCATATCCTCGTGCCGCCCTCACCCCTCGCTACGCGAGACCCTCTCCCAGAGGGCGAGGGTTGATGAAGACTAGCTCTGAAGCCCTCTCCCTCTGGGAGAGGGTTGGGTGAGGGCGATGTGCGTAAGGTGAATTGGTAAAATAATCGGCGAAAAAGAACAAAACGCTACAGAGCCCATCAATGCTTCCTTTTGCTCCTTCTATTGTAAGAGCGAGAGGAAGCATTGTGCATTGTGGAAAACCCGTTGCTTTGGGGATATTTTGCGTTTGTAAAGAACTCTTTTCAGTTGTAAATTCTGTGTCGCATTGCACAATGATTGCACAATGTATATCCGCAATTCACCGTTTCGTGAAGCAATTGTTGCGAAGCCGCATCTTTATTTTCTCACCATCGCATTTTTTGCATGATGATGTCCCCCTGGGAAACCCTCGAACGCTCGCTTGCAGCCGATTTGCGGATTTTCTCCGCCTACAAGGTGCAGCGAAAACACCCGAAAACAGGTGCCGTTGGAGATTTTACGCTCTTGGATTCCGCCGAATGGGTGAATATTCTCCCGCTTACGGCAGACAACAAGGTCGTGATGGTGCGCCAATACAGGCATGGCACGGATGCAATCACGCTAGAATTGCCGGGCGGTTTGGTCGAGCGCGGCGAAAACCCTCTTCATGCAGGAATGCGCGAATGCCGCGAGGAAACTGGTTATGCAGCATTGGAAGACGCAACCTTGCTGGGTGTGAATGAACCCAATCCAGCATTTATGAACAATCGTTGTCATTCGTTTTTGTGGCGAAATTGCTCATTGCAACACGGACAAACACTGGATGAATTTGAAGATATTGAAGTTGTCCTGCTTCCAATGGACGAAATTCCCGCACGCATTCTCGCGGGAGAAATCCAGCATTCACTTGTTTTGACCGCATTTTTCTTTTACTTTTTGCGAGAACAGTACGTTAAGAACTAAGGATTGGATGAAAAAATACATATTGCAAAATCAAGGAGTGGCACAGACATTCTTGTTTGTGTTTGTCGTCTAAATCTCTCACCAATACTCACAGACAAGAATGTCTGTGCCACTATCTGAAGAGCAAAAACCAAAAAATTCTTCGATTACGCTTCCACTTCTCTTTCATTTCATTTCTACCCTATGGCACGAGTAATTGCCGTTGCAAATCAAAAAGGCGGGGTCGGTAAAACGACGACAGCGGTGAATCTTTCCGCATCGTTTGCCGCCGCCGAACAGCCTACACTCCTCATAGATATTGACCCGCAGGCAAATGCCTCGAATGGTCTTGGCATTCGCACTCGCGAGCTGGACAAGACTATCTATGAAGCTCTCGTCGGTACATTGCCCGTCGCAGAGGCGGTCGTGCATTCGGAAATGCCGTATTTGGATGTGCTTCCGTCGCACATCAATCTTGTGGGTGCGGAAATTGAAATTGTTGATGTGAAAAACAGGGAGCGATTGCTTGCAGAGCGCATCAATTCTATTCGCCACAAATACAAGTTCGTGGTGATTGATTGCCCGCCCTCGCTTGGGCTTCTCACGCTGAACGCGCTCACCGCAGCCGATTCCATCCTTGTTCCCGTGCAGTGCGAATACTACGCGCTGGAGGGCTTGGGACAGCTTTTGAATACGATTTCGATTGTCCGCAAGCACCTCAATCCGCGCTTGGAAATTGAAGGCGTATTGCTCACGATGTATGATAATCGCTTGCGCTTGTCGAATCAGGTGGTGCAAGAAGTGACGCGGCATTTGGGAGAGAAAGTCTGCAAAACGATTATTGGGCGCAATGTTCGCCTTGCCGAAGCTCCGTCGCACGGGAAGCCCGTTATTCTCTACGACGCACTTTCCATCGGCGCAAAGCATTATCTCGACCTTGCGAATGAAATTTTAGAACGCGAAAAAGTACGGCAAAATGGCGCGAGCGCGTCGGTGGAAAGCTCCATCGAAGCCGCATCGCAAGTTGCTTCTGCGGTTGCAAGCGCAATGACGCAGGAAGAGAAGAAGTAAAGGCAAATGGCTTCGGTAGCGCAGACACTCTTGTCTGCGCCTCTTCAACATCGCATGGAGATTCGCAGACAAGAGTGTCTGCACTACCCAGTGGGGATTCGCAGACAAGAGTGTCTGCGCTACCCAGAAGATTTTTGAAATCCTTTCCCATCCTCGCAATTCGCGTTCAACAACGACCGAAATAGTTATCGCATTTTCACGGAAATCCTCATGGCAAAACGCCCCATTTCTCTTGGCAAAGGCTTAGATGCTCTTCTGCCGACCAGTTTTTCGATAGACCCGCCGCAAGACCCACCCAGAGCCGACGATGGCAAATCTGTTGGCGTGATTGCAATGGTGGAAGTACCGCGTGTGCGCCCGAATCCTATGCAGCCGCGCCAAGACTTCGACCGTGAGGCGTTGGATGACTTGAAAAAGTCTATCAAAGAAAAGGGCGTTATCCAGCCAATTACCGTGCGGAGAATGGACGATGGCTATGAGATTATTGCTGGAGAGCGGCGCGTGCGAGCCTCGACAGAGCTAGGTTTGGAGATTATTCCCGCCTACATTCTCGACATTGAAACCGATGCGGAAATGCTCGAACTCGCGCTCATTGAGAACGTGCAGCGCGAGAATTTGAACCCGATTGAAGTCGCGCTTGGCTATCGCCGTTTGATGGAGGAATGCAGTCTGACGCAAGAAGAAGTCGCGAAAAAAGTAGGCAAAGACCGCACCACGATTACCAATTTCATGCGTTTGCTGCGTTTGCCGAAAGATATTCAGCAGTCCCTCCGCAAGCGCACCTTGTCAATGGGACACGCCCGCGCTATTCTCGCAATTACCGATGAAACCAAGCAGCACGAGGTGTTTGAGTACGTGAAGTCGGGCGATGTTTCGGTGCGCAAGACAGAAGAATTAGTCAAGAAAATTGAATCTGGTTTTTCGATTGAAGAAGCAATTGCCGTCGAAACACCAGCAAATAAGCCGTCTTCTGGCAATGGCGCGTATTCGCCCGCAGATATGGATGTACCTGTAAGTGTGCCGCCTACGCCGCGCCACACGCCACCCGCGCCCGCTATCAGCACCGAAGGCTTTAAAATTCCCGAAGATATGCGCGATGAATTTCATCCCGCGAGCGAGGATTCATCCGAAGAAGAGAGCAATCAAGCGCGTTCTGAAGCAGCCACAGCCGCCGAGCGCGACCCAAATATCATTGCACTGGAAACGAAATTCCGCCATATTTTAGCCACGCAAGTCCGCATCAAATCTCGCGCAAACGGCAGTGGCAGTATTGAAATTGATTATTATTCTGTGGATGAACTCGAACGCCTTCAGGAATTGCTGGAAATTATTGAGCGCGAACAATACTCATAAGGAAAGCAAGGAAATACGAGGGCTGGGAGATGAAATGAGGAACTGAACAAGATTGTATTATGCCTGAAACACTCTTTATCATCGGCGACGTTCACGGCTGCTACCACACACTCCGCTCGCTTGTGAAACAGCACTGGAAGCCTGATTCCATGCGGCTTATCCAGCTTGGCGACCTTACCGACAGAGGACATTTTATCCCCGAAACCATAGCATTTGTGCGGGATTTAGCGGAGAGCTATCCTGAAAAAACTGTCTTTTTGAAGGGGAATCATGAAGTAGATGTCCTTGCACGTTGGCGAGCGATTGAAGACGCACAAAAAGGAGAAACTTCCAATGAACACACTCCTTCAAATCAAGCAATGATGCGAGATGCAGGGATAGACATCATCAAATATTACATCACAGAAAATTCTACTTTCCAACAATATTTCACCAAAGAACGCGCAGTGTTGCGCCTTGCAAGTGATATGGAGTGGTTAGAGGCTCGCCCATATTATTGGGAAAACGACAACGTTTTTGTGAGCCATGCAGGTATTTCTGCTTACTGGGATAGTATTGACGAGGCATTGCAAGCAGATCACTCCGAAAGTATTCTTTGGACACGCTCGGTACTGAAAAATATCGGCAAACTCCAAGTAATAGGACACACGCCGCTTGCGAGCGGTTTTCCTAAATTTCGTGCGGAGGAAAACTGCTGGAACATTGATACGGGCGCAGTTTTCGGACGGCAACTTTCGGCATTGCATCTGACGCAAAGTGGCGAAGTGCTTGATTCTATCAGTATTCCCACCGCACGGATTGATTATCAGCGCGTTGCTTTGTAAATCACTCCGTTGGTATTTTTGCCGTTTTCTTGATGTTTAGGACTTCCTCAAATGGCGCAGACAGGAGTGTTATCTGTAGTGGAGTAGAAGTCATAGAGTTCTTTGACAATCAGAGTTTTGATAGTCCATGGAAAATGGCTTTGCAGCTTGTCGCATTCGCCCCCTTGATAAAGGGGGAACGGGGGATTGCTGTTTTGCGCGGTCTCCACCACCCCAAGCTCACGCGAAGGCGACCAAATCCCCCGTTCCCCCTTTATCAAGGGGGCGAAGGATTGATGCGGCTTTCACGGCATTGTCGGCAAAAGACCGAACTACCAAAACTTTCGTTGTCAAAGACCATACTGCCGTCTACTCCAGTGCAGGTAACAGGAATGTCTGTACCACTGCTGAAGAAGTTTTGTCGTGTACAAAGGTTGTTTATACAAAATCCTCTTCCCATGAACATCTCGCAATCACCTTCTCAGCCGCATATTCTCTTTGTTCACGGCATTTTCAATACAGGACGAATTTTCGCACTCATGCTCCGCGACGCAAAAAAACACGGCTTCGTCGCGCACGCTCCTTCCTTGCACCGCGCTGACGGACGAGCAACGATGCGGGAGTTAGCCGAAGAAATCCGCGAGATTGTTGAGAAAAATATACCGCAAGATGCAGAATTACACGTTATTGGGTTTAGTATGGGCGGCGTAGTTGCACGCGAATACGCACAAATGCTGGGCGGAGCAAGGCGTATGCGGAGTTTGACCACCATCGGCAGCCCGCATAAAGGCAGCCTCTGGGCATATTTACATCCAATGCGTGGCGCACGCGATATGCGTTTTCAAAGCGAGTGTTTACGCGCTTTGCAGGACAATGAGCATGTACTAGGCGAGTTACCGTGCTTGGCAGTTCATACGCCATTCGACACGTCTATTTTGCCATACACCAGCGCAATATGGCATCACGCGCTGAACAAGCGATTCTGGCTGCAATTCCACCCCTTTATGACCTTTTCACCACGCATCCGCAAAACGGTGTGGCAGTTTATTCGAGAGCATTCTGTAAAAGCTAAAACACCTGTCCCTGAGCGGTTTTGAGCGAATCATTACCCTCGCATTGGCAATCGAATCGTGAATGTGGAACCCTGTCCCACCGCGCTTTCTACGCTGATTGCGCCGCCGTGCAGTTCCACAATCTGCTTTGCAATCGCCAGACCAAGTCCCGTACCGCGTATTTCCTTGCCTTCGTGGTCGCGTTGCTTTGCACGAAAGAATTTTTCAAAAAGACGAGATATATCATGTTCAGGAATACCAACGCCTGTATCGCGCACCATGACGCGTAATTCCCCGCTTTGCTCGTTGAACGCTGTTTCCACATCTACACGCCCATCTTTCGGTGTAAACTTGACGGCATTCGACAAAAGATTGACGAATACTTGCGTCATGCGGTCGTGGTCGAGCGCGAGAAAGCGCGTGGGAGCTTCGTATTTCCGCTCAAGCGTGATATTTTTCGAGGATGCTTCTGGTGCAATGATATGGAGCGCGTAGTCCAAAAGCCCGTTCACATCTAGGTTTTGCGTGATGAGCGTTGTTTTGCCGCTTTCAATGCGCGAAATATCCAGCAAATCCTCCACAAGCCGCTCCAAACGCCGTCCGTCGTCTAAAATAATGGTGAGAAATTGCTGCGTTTTTTCTGGAGCAATCTGCGGCGAGCGCAAGAGCGTTTGCGCAAAACCAATGATGGACGCAAGCGGTGTGCGAAGTTCGTGCGATACCTGCGAGACAAATTCATTTTTCATTTCGTTGAGCTTTTGCCACGTGTCGGCGTATTGTCGCTCGCGGTCGCGTTCAAATTCAAGGCGTTTGAGGTTTGTAATATCGCGTCCTTCGACCACGAAAAAATCAATATCACCATGCTCGCCAAAAACGGGTTTGATGGAAAGGTCAATTACCGAACTCGCGCCTTCGAGATTCCGCATTTCGCTCGTGTAGCGAACAAACTCCCCGCCAGAAGCCCGATAAATACTTGTCTTGAGCTTATTCCGCGCTGCTTCATCTGCCCAGCAATCAAGCTCCCAGAGCGCATTTCCAATAGCTTCGCGGGCGTGAATGCCTGTGATATTCGTAGCGGCTTGGTTCATTTCCAGCATGATACCGTCCATATCCACTAAGAACATGAATTGGAAGGTGTTATGGAAAATAGCTTGAAATCGTTTACGGAGGTCGGTTTCAGAAAGAGCAGCAGACGAAGATGAGGATTGATGAGGGTTTGCGGGAGATTGCGCCATTGCGGTACAAAGAAAGCAGTACAAAGAAAAAGGAAGCTAATAAATCCACCTTACGCAGAAGCCCCTCACCCAACCCTCACCCAACCCTCTCCCAGAGGGAGAGGGCTTCAGAGCTAGTCTCCAGTAACCCTCGCCCTTTGGGAGAGGGTCTCGCGTAGCGAGGGGTGAGGGCAGAGCTAGAGTTTGCGTAAGGTGAGTAATAAAAACAAAAGTGAGACCCTCAAACATTGAGAGCCTCACAAAAAATCTTTTCGAGAAAGGGCGTATATGCTTACTTTTTCGGGCGCATTGCATTAAACATATCTTTCAAGGTTTTGCGCTCAAAATTGGTAACAAAAAGGTTGAACTCGCCACCCGACAAGCGTTCGCCACCGTCGATGGTGACGCATTCGCCCGTCATGTACGCCGACATATCCGACATGAGGAAGGTAGCGAGATTTGCCAATTCTTCATGCTTGCCAACCCGCCCCAATGCTACTTTCTTGAGGTATGCTTCTTGAATTTCCTTCGTCGGCAAAAGACGCGACCACGCGCCTTCGGTTGGGAATGGTCCTGGAGCGATAGAGTTTACGCGGATGCCGTAGGTTCCCCATTCGTAAGCGAGGGTGGTGGTCATTGCGTACACGCCCGCTTTTGCGCAGGCTGAAGGCAGCACGAATGCTGAACCCGTTTCGGTGTAGGTGGTTACAATGTTCAAAATCGAACCCTGCCGACCACTATCAATCAGGTAATTGCCAAAGTGCTGAGTACAATTAAACGTGCCATGCAAAACAATGTCCACCACAGATTTGAAGCCATTCGGGCTGATACTTTCCGATGGCGCGAGGAAATTTCCCGCCGCATTATTCAGCAAGCCTTCCAAGCTGCCAAATTCCTCCACAAGCCGCTTCATCATTACGCCAACGGCATCGAAATCGCGCACATCCACAGCGTGGGTGAGGACTTTCACGCCCGGCTGCGCAACTGCCTGTATTTCTGCAGCTGCCGACTTCAATTTATCTTCGGTGCGCCCGCAAATAGCCACATTCGCGCCAACGGAGGCAAAACCTTTTGCCATCGAAAGCCCTAAGCCGCTTCCGCCGCCAGTGACGAGTATTGATTTTCCTGTAAGTGTATCGGGAGTAAACATGTATAAATCCTTCCTGAACGGTAATAATGAAGTGAAATAGTGAGTCGTTTTTTGGGGAACCCAGACTTTCGCATAAATACGAGTAGTCCGTTTTCATAGGCACAGACAAGAGTGTCTGTGCTACCGAAGCCAGTATTTACCAGTAGCGCGTAATACTCCTGTCTGCGCCATGTGCGAAAGTCCTCAAGAACCTTATCTTCCTCCTGTAAACATCGCCCTCACAATATGCCCCGCCACTTCGGGATTTTCCTTCAAACGCCGCACCGAATAGCCGTACCAATCATGCCCAAACGGCACGTAAATACGCATGTGGTGTCCAGCTTTGATGAGCGCGTCGCGCTTTTGCTCGCGCACGCCTAGGAGCATTTGAAACTCGTAGCGGTCAGGTTTTACGCCGCGTTTGGCGATTTCTTCTTGGGCAAAATCCAACAAAACGTCGTCGTGTGTGGCAATGCCAACATACATATCTTTATCAAACATCAAGCGCAGGAGTTTTTTGTAATTTTCTTGCACCTCATCACGTCCTTGAAACGCGATATTGCTTGGCTCAATGTAAATACCCTTGCAAAGCCGCACCGACGCACCGAGTTTGGAAAGGTCGTTGATGTCGTCCTCGCTACGGCGCATGTATGCTTGAATTACCACGCCCGTATTCGACAAACCCTCGCTGCGAAGGCGTTTGTAGAGGTCAATTGTTTTCGTGGTGTACGGCGAATTTTCCATATCCAATCGCACAAAACGCTTGATTTCATGCGCTTTCTTGACAAGTGCCGCTACATTTTTATAGCAAAATTCATCCTCAATATCCAAGCCAAGCGATGTGAGTTTCACCGACAAACCGCTCTGTATGTTCGTTTCACCAATCGCGGTGAGAACATTCGAGGACATTTGCGCTTCCTGCTCGGCTTGACTGCGTGAGGAAACAAACTCGCCTAGCACGTCAATCGTGGCTTTGGCGTTGTGCGCATTCAGTTTGCGCGTGGTGTTTACGGCATCTTGAATAGTTTCTCCAGCAATATATCGGCTAGAAACCGCACGAACAATGGGTTTCGGCACAATCGGCAAGGCTTTTGCCACGAGTTGATTGAACATAGAAAACTCCTGAAAGCAAAAAGTGAGGGAGAACGGTGATGAAAAAAGAACAACAAAAACATCTTCTACGGCGCATACAATCTGGTTTATCGCACATCATCAATAGCTTTTTGCAAGACTGTTTCCAGAGCGTGGTGCTGCTCTTTGGTAATAAACCCTTGCGAACACGCAAAATCTGCCGTTGCGAGAGCATACAAGCAATAAGGGCGAATCATAGAATTGCCTGTCGCGCTTGTGCGGAGGCTGTCTATATGGTGCTGTACTGTTGCAACATCGCCTCGCGAGACGGGTCCAGTGAGTGGATATTTTGTGCCTGTTTGCTTCAAGCCCGCAAGCGAATTTTCAAGGGATTTATGAAGAATTTGCGGCAAAAATAGTTCAGGAGAAATGCCCGCTTCCCGCGCTGCTTGGGCTGCGTAGCCGACAAGGACGCTCATGTAATTCGAGGCAAAAACCGCCGAAGCGTGGTACAAGGGCTTATTGTCAATCGTCTCCGGAGAGAGAGTGTTCATGCGCCCGCCAAGCGTTTGCACCATTTCCTGTGCAACCTGCTCGGAAATAGTGCGGAATGGCTCATCGGGTGGCAATTCCACGCCCCATGCAATATCCTTGAAATTTTTTGCCGTTGCCACACCAAAGGTCTGGTACGGGTGCGCACCAATTGTAAATGCGCCCTGTGCCTCGCACGCCGCCAGCACCGACCGCGTTTTCACGCCAGAACAATGCACAATCATTTTATCCGAAAGAGTTTTCCCAAATTTCTCGACAAGCTGCGTAGCGACTTCTTCTAAAGCTGTATCGGAGACGGCAAGAATAAGCGTTTGAGGGAGTGCAGGGATGGCTTGAAGGGAAGAGTACATCGGCAAGGATGGAGAAAGCAGGAATTTCGCGGCGTTGCGGTGTTCCGCGCCTCTGTTCATCGTCCACGCCAAGCGTCCTTGCGCGGAGAGGCTCACCGCAATTGATAGTCCCAGCTTACCAAGACCAATCACGCCGAAAGATTGCATACTCATACGGTGTTCCTTATCAAATCAAAATAATGTGAAAATGCTGTTTGCAGATTTTTCACAGACAAGAGTGTCTGTGATCTTTGTACACGACAAAACTTCTTCAGCAGTGGCACAGACATTCTTGTCTGTGAGTGCTGGTGCGGGATTCAGGCGAGAAACACAGATAGAAAGTCTCAAGCCACTGAAGCCTGATTCTACGAGCTTTTCAGAGGTTTTGTCGTGTACAAAGGTCTGTGCTACCAAAGCCAGTATTTATGAGGTAGCGCAGACACTCTTGTCTGCGCTACAAAACGCTCAAAATTTTCGTAAGTAATTCACCTTACGCATACCACCTTCACCCAACCCTCTCCCAGAGGGAGAGGGCTTCAGACCTAGTTCTCATCAACCCTCACCCTCTGGGAGAGGGTCTCGCGCAGCGAGGGGTGAGGGCAAATATGAGGTTATGTGTAAGGTGAGTAAGTAAACTTCCTAAACCATTCCAAAAAGCGTTTCCGCCTTACCGCTCTGGCTAATATGAAAATGCTTGTACGCAAGCTCCGTAGCTTCGCGCCCGCGTGGTGTACGATTCAAAAAACCTTGTTGAATGAGAAACGGCTCATACACTTCCTCAATCGTACCAGATTCCTCGCCAACCGCCACCGCCACAGTATTCAAGCCGACGGGACCGCCATTAAATTTCATCATAATTGTTTGCATGATGCGCTTGTCCATTTCGTCCAAGCCGTATTCATCTACTTCGAGCGCGGCAAGAGCAATATTCGCAATTTCTTGGGTAATCGTACCATCGCCCTTGATATCAGCAAAATCGCGGGTTCTGCGGAGCAAACGATTCGCAATACGTGGCGTTCCCCGCGAGCGACGCGCAATTTCCATCGCGCCACCATCTTCAATCGGCGAAGCGAGAATTCCCGCCGAGCGGCGCACAACTTGGAAAAGTTCTTGGGCTGAATAATAATCCAAACGGCTGATAACACCAAACCGCGAGCGCAAGGGAGCCGTCAGCAAACCCGCACGAGTAGTTGCTCCGACGAGCGTAAAGCGCGGCAACGACAGCTTCACTGAGCGAGCCGACGGACCAGAATCAATCATAATATCCAGCGAATAATCTTCCATTGCCGAATATAAATACTCTTCCACAACCGGCGACAAACGGTGGATTTCATCAATAAATAAAATATCGCCTTCATCAAGATTGGTCAGCAAACCCGCCAAATCGCCCGGCTTCTCCAGCACTGGACCAGATGTTACCTTAATATCCGATGCCATTTCCCGCGCAATAATATGGCTCAGTGTCGTTTTTCCTAAGCCCGGCGGACCCGTCAAAAGCACGTGGTCGAGAGCTTCTGCACGCTTCCGAGCGGCGGCAATAAAGATTTTCAAATTACTAATAATTTTCTCTTGTCCAACAAACTCATCAAACCCCGATGGGCGCAAGGCAAGCTCAATATCATCCTCGCTGCCATGCTCGGTAGCAAGCACTTCCGCACGTGCAGGGATGCGTTGGGGAAGCTCACTAGGAAGGACAACATTTTTTTTTGAAGCCATTGCAAATACGATAATGATGGTTCGAGATTGTGAAACGGCGAAAAGATGCGCTTGCAACACAAACACACGATAAAAACAAACGGTAAAAAACTGAAGAACACGAAGATACGCCTTGCGCACTTTCTATGCAAATATCCGCTACAAATATTCTCTGCAACCATCGCCTAAGAATTGCTCACACAGTTCATCGCCAATACCTTATTCAACCCGCATTGTTGCTTGCAATTCCGTTTGTAATTCATCGCCATCGTAATACACTTTTTCCAGAAACAAGCCCGAAGGCGGCGCGGTGAAAGTGGCGGGAATACCAGAACTGGTCTCAAAAAACTCATGAACCTGCGCAATGGGCATATTTCCACGCCCAACTTCGACCATCACGCCCACAAGCTGGCGCACCATTTTCCAGAGGAAATGCGAACCGCGAACACGAATAAGAATCAGGCTTCCAGCTTCCTCAAGACGTATTTCTTCAATTTTTGAAACGGTAGATTTCTCCTCTGGGTCGTCGCGGGTAAAAGAGCGGAAGTCGCGCAACCCAGTAAATATGCGGCTTGTAGAGCGCATTGCTTCGAGGTCGAGATAATCTTTCAGCCACCACACATGCTTCTTTGCAAAGGCACTCCGCCTGCGCGAGATTTGGTACAAGTATTGCCGCGAGACCGCATCAAATCGGGCGTGGAAGTTTTTCGGTGCTTTATCAATGTGACAAATGTGAATATCGGATGGTAATTCATCATTCAATTTTAGGCGTAAGATTTGCGGCGCAAGCATCGTTTGCACGTCCAAATGCGCCACCTGCCCCAGTGCGTGAACACCACTATCAGTGCGCCCTGAGCCGTATAATTCAAAATCCTTTGTCTTGCATACTGTTTCAACTGCCGACATGAGGTCGCCTTGCACGGTGCGGGCGTTTTTCTGTGCTTGCCAGCCGCTATACCGCGTTCCCTCGTACTCGATAGTGCATTTAAATCGTCCCATGAATTGTTTTCTCTCTGGTGAATAGTGAGTTGAAGTTGAGATAAAACTTTGCGAACCTTACAAAACCTTGTTTCTTCGCTTGCCCTCACCCAACCCTCTCCCAGAGGGAGAGGGCTTCAGAAGCATTTGATTTTTTTGTCTTCGCTCCTTCTCCCTCTGGGAGAAGGCGGGGGATGAGGGTAACAACGGGCAATTTCAATATAAACCTCAATAGTGAGGATACATTGAACAAAGAAGAAGGCTTGGAAAGCGCGACAAATCTTGCTATGTTGCTTTTCATACGGTTCACGTTCTCTCTTCTTTTATTTTTTTGCTATGCGCTTATCGCTTCAACATCCGATAAAACCTTGCATCTGGCTCATTCTCATGTGCCTCCATGTGCTTGTCCTCAATACCTTGACAAGCTACGCACAAGGCACCTACCCGATTCAACGCCCGAATGCAAACACGCCCAATACCACAGAAGGCTCACCAAATCGTGATTCCACGGTTGCATTGCCAGAAATTGCTCGCAATACAATCTTCATTGAAGGCTTAGGCAATGGTATCACGTATTCGGTGAATGTGGAACGCTTGCTCACGCCAAACTGGTCTGTTCGTGCGGGTTTCGGGACATTTGCTCTTGATATTCGTGTTCCCTTTACCGACCTTGTTGCGCTGCGTGGCTCGTTTGTGAGCGTGCCGCTTACGACCAGTTATCTGCTGAATCTTGGTGGTAGCGCGAGTAATCTGGAGTTTGGGGTCGGTATCACGCCCATCTTTACCGTTGCCACACTGACCGCACCGATTGTGGGCAATGTTCCTGCTGCTTTCGCAACGGTGCTGGGTACAGGCGTTATTGGCTACCGATTGCAACCACTCTCTGGCGGCTTTAATTTTCGGATTGGGCTTACGCCAATTGCACTCCTTAGTCCCTTCTTTTTGCCATTACCATCGGTTGGAATCGGTCTTGGTTACACGTTTGGTGGGTTTTGAAGAGCTTGATTTCAACGTACAACGAGCGAATCTTATTCTTTCGCCAGCGCGAGCTGCCCACATGCCGCGTGAATATCCTTGCCGCTCGAAGAGCGAATCATCACCGTAACATCCAGCTCACGCAAGCGGTGGATAAACGACTGAAACTGCGCATCGGATGTGGGTTTCAGGCTTTTTGCAATTCCCTCGGGATTGGTAAAATCAATCGGGTGAAAGGGAATCACATTTACTTTTGAGGGAAAACGCCGCGTAATGCGCTGCAAGCGGCGTGCGTCCTCGTCCGAATCGTTTACGCCTTCAAATAAAATGTACTCAAAGGTAATCGGGCTGCCCGTCTTGCGGTAGTAGTATTCAAGCGCATTTCCGAGCATTTGCAGATTGTATTTTTTGTTAATCGGCATAAGCTCCGTGCGAAGTCCGTCGGTGGTGGCGTGCAGCGAGAGTGCGAGTTTTATTGGGCTATTTTCGTCTGCCATGCGCTTGATGCCTTCCACCAAACCCGATGTAGAAAGCGTAATTCTGCGCGGACCAAGCAACTGTGCGCTTTCGTGGGTGAAGATTTGCACCGCTTTCATCACATTGTCGTAATTCAGCATTGGCTCGCCCATGCCCATAAACACGAGGTTTGTGATGGGTTTTGTGGAGTATTGTTGCGCTGTGAGGAATTGGTCGAGAATTTCCCCTGTGGTCAGATTTCGCTTCAGCTTCAGCGATGCCGTTGCGCAAAATTGGCAGTTAAGCGGGCAGCCAACCTGTGTGGAAACGCAAATCGTGAGGCGTTTTGGTTCGCCGTTTTCCTCAACAATTTCGCTTGGAATCAGCACCGTTTCTATCTCGCGCCCATCCACCAAACGAAAGAGAAATTTCTTTGTTCCGTCGGTGGATTCTTGCAAGCGAACAAGCTCCAATGCGCGTAGCTGTGCGGTTTCGGTCAATTTCTCCCGCAAGGCGCGTGGAAGCTCGCTCATTGCTGCAAATTCTGCCACACGCACCTCCGCATCGGCAGCGTACAAACGGCGAAATATCTGCTGTGCGCGGTAGCGTGGTTCGCCGATTTCACGGCAATATTCCGTCAGTTCTTCCGGCAATAAGCCCAGAAGTGGCTTCTTTTCTGTTATGAGCGTTGGTTGTGCTTTCATTTTACAAGACCTACTCGTCCGTCAAACAAATGTTTAGCGTCTTGTGGCGCAGACAAGAGTGTCTGCGCTACCCCAGATAAATACTGGCTTCGGTAGCACAGACACTCTTGTCTGTGCCTCTTCAAATACATTTTACAGACTGCTACTTTCATTGAACAAGCTCCAATGCGCCTTCTAGCTGATACACCTTGCGTGCAATCGCTATTTGTTCCTGCGTAAATTTTTTGTAACGGTCGTGTTCATCGGCAATTTCTGCCAAATAGCGTGTTCTGGCAGGTGGAATGATGTAGATTTTTTTGCTCATTTCGTCCGTCAGCGAAAAGCTGGAAACCAGCGTCGCACCTGTCTTTTCGACGATAACATTCATCAAGGAACGATAGAGCGTATTCATTCCTGGGTCGTTGAATTGCGAAGCCATTGTGCCGAAAACGGGCATATCTTCTGGCTTTTTGTCCCAGAGGTTGCGAGCGCGTTGGAACTGCTTTTTTACGTCGCGGAGCGCGTCGAGTGCGCCAGCTTTATCGAATTTATTCAGCGCAATCACATCGGCGTAATCAATCATGTCAATCTTCTCAAGCTGTGTTGCTGCGCCAAATTCAGGGGTCATCACGTACAAGGACACGTCGGCAATATCGGTAATTTCCGAGCCACTTTGTCCAATTCCTGCCGTCTCGACGATGATAAGGTCGTAGGCAGCGCATTTTACAAGTGCGAGCATATCGCGGACGCTTTGGCTGACAGCAGCATTTGCTTGACGCGTCGCCACAGAGCGCATAAATACTCGCGGGTTGTGAATGGCATTCATACGAATACGGTCGCCCAGAAGTGCGCCTCCGGTCTTGCGTTTCGAGGGGTCAATCGAAATAATCGCCATACGCTTGTCAGGGAAATCCATGAGGAAGCGGCGTACTAACTCGTCGGTGAGCGAAGATTTACCCGCGCCACCCGTTCCTGTAATGCCGAGAACGGGCGTAGATACTGCTGTTGCGGCAGTACGAATTTCCTCCATAAACGCCGCCTCGCACGCATTCAATTCCACCATGCTCAGAAGCCGCGCCAATGCTCGATTTGCAACATACAAACTTGTATTCTGAGTATTTCCATTCTGCTTGATTGAGGCAAACAACGCCCGCTCTTGACCTGTACTTGCCGCAACGGGGGAAAAATCTGCCGTTTGCACGAGATTGTTAATCATGCCTTGCAAGCCCATCACGCGTCCATCTTCGGGCGAATAGATGCGGTCAATGCCGTAGGCATGCAGCTCGGTAATTTCTTCGGGGAGAATCGTTCCGCCGCCGCCGCCAAAAATCTTGCACTCTGGCGCACCGCGCTCATTCAGAAGGTCGCGCATGTACTTGAAGTATTCGATATGTCCGCCTTGATAACTCGTCATCGCCACTGCTTGCGCGTCCTCCTGCACTGCCGCATCCACCACCTCAGCAACAGAGCGATTATGCCCCAAGTGAATCACCTCCGCGCCCGTAGATTGGATAATGCGGCGCATGATATTGATAGCCGCATCATGCCCATCGAAGAGCGAAGCGGCAGTAACGATGCGGATGTTGTTTTGCGGGGAATATGGTGGGATAGGTTGCATGAGAAAGAAGTGTTGAGTTTTGAGTGTTGAATTTTACGTGTTGAATTTTACGTGTTGAATTTTCAGTGTTGAATTTTCAGTGTTGAATTTTCAGTGTTGAATTTTCAGTGTTACGTGTGATTTGGATGAGGGTCTCACTTCAATGCCATCAACATAAGCCCTCACCCCGCTCTGCGAGCGACCCTCTCCCAGAGGTAGAGGGTGAGAAAATGGCTTTGTATCTTGCCCTTCTCCTTCTGGGAGAAGGGTTGGGATGAGGGGAAAATCCTTCAGTTGATGACAGTTGATGACATTGGGTCTCACTTCCTCGTGAGGCTCTCATTGCCACCGACGGGTTGAGTGCGACATCTCTTCACGCCCGCAAAAATACTGATTTATTTGCTTCAGCACCACGATTTTCCTTTGCTGGTGCATTCCATGATAAAAAAACAAAGCCCCAACACGATGTTTACTCATGTTGGGGCTTTTTGCCCTACCTATCTATCGCATTCGCAAACGAATCGTCCACGAGATGCGGGATATGTTTTTCTGATTTGGTTATCGTTTGATGATTAGCGTTTGATAATCTTCTCGGTGAAACGACGCTGACCGTCGCTCATTTCAAAGATATAGACACCTGCCGACAAGCCACTGACATCAAGCTGATGAAGGAAGCGTCCGCGCTGTACCTGCTGCTCAAACGATGTAACCGTTCTACCAAGCATATCGCTGAGGCGAACACGCAAGAGCGTGGTGCTGGTAATATCGGTCTCGAAACTGAGCATATCATCTACCGGATTCGGATACGCACGTCCTGCAAGCGGCGTTGTTACGACGTTGCTGACACCAACCGCCAGTGACGGTGCTGTTACGGTGAAGCGGCGACCATCGGGGTTGGTAACAACAATGCGACCATCACCGAAGAAGAAGCCCGGAGGCGCGATTGCGGTAATCACGGAATCAGAGCCACTCACGATACGAAGCGGCGAGCCGCCAATAGTTATCGTTGAGTTCGGGCTGAGATTCGAGCCACGGAAGGTGAAGGTTACGTCGTAACCGTAGTTGTTGGTCGGACGAACCGTTGTCGGTGTGAAACTGCGGACAATCGGACAGATTGAACAGCCAACCGTGAGCGGAATGCTTGTGCGTTGCAAGTCGGAATTCACCACTTCAATAAGTGCATTTCCTTCGCGAGTGTTCAAGCCCGCCGGAACCTGTACCTGAAGACGTGTCGAAGATGCCGATAAGATAGCAAGCGGTACACCATTGAAGAGAACCTGCGTTCCGGCAAGAATTTGTCCCTGCGCGTTTACGCTAAAGTTCCGTCCATCAAGCGTAATCACAAATGGCTGACCGATAGCCACTTCCTCGCGAGGCGAGATAGCGGTGATAACGGGACCATTCGGTGTGCCAATCGTAAACAAGCCCGACGCACTTTGACCATCGGTATTGCTCACTGCTACGGGGAACACGCCTGGCGTATTCAAACCACTCGGAACCGCCACCACGACTTGCGTTGGTGATGTACTCACCACCGTAACGGTCTGACCATTGAAGGTTGCGGTTACACCGATGCGGAAGCCTGTACCATTCACCGCAAGTTGGAACGGGAAGATAGAAGCAGCCGTTACAGGTTGTCCCTGATTCGGACCACTTGCTGTCACCACGCTTGTTACTGTTGGTGCTGGATAGCCAATCGGGAAGAATACTGAGGTCGAGAAACTGCCCGGATTGCGTACGCTAATGGTCGGTGAACCAAACGTTGTGAGAAGGTTTGCTGGAATCACGGCTACGATACTGTTCGTTGATTGCGACAAGACTTGAAGATTGGTAATACCCAAGCTCGGAATTGCATTCAGGAAGAAGTTAAAGCCAGAAATCGTTACGGTCATCGTTGAAGAGCCAACAACGGCACGCGAAGGCGATACAGTGACAATCTGCGGACGACCTGGATCGCGGACAATAAAGCCCACGTTCGCTGATTGACCATCCGAGTTTTGGAGTGTAATCGTTAAGTTTTGTGCTGCCGAGTTCAATTCAATCGGAATCGTAACCGCCACTTGCGACGAACTCAGTGCGCGGAATGGCAGATTAAACTGTTGTCCTGTGGCTGTGCGTGCAGTAACGGTCAAGCCAGACTGCCCGAAGAAGTTCGAGCCACTGACAATCGTTTCAAACGCTACACCTGTTGCCGTGGTGATGTTTGGCGTAATGCCCGTAATCACTGGTGGCTGATTTGGTGTAAGCTGGAACGGAATGAAGGTGTATTGTCCGTCTTGGTTTTGGACGTACACATAGCGTTGTCCTTGCGCATTGGTAAACGAACCAGAAATCGTTGCACGAATTTCGGTTGGCGTTACGCTTTGCACCGAGACGCGCTGTGCGGGGCTGATTGCCATAGGGTTGTTCGTGATGTTGAAATACACGCCCGATTGCTGTACAAGCACATTTGAGGACTGCGATGGGTCTAACGGGAAGTTGAATCCTGTACCACGAATAATCACCGAAACGGACTGACCGTTGGCAACGGCAGTATTCGGAGTAATTGAGGTAATGATTGGCGGCGGATTGTAGGTAAAGAGTTGGGTTGAGGTAATCACACCACCCAAGGTTGCCATGGTCACCGCGCCTGTGCGACTAACATTCAAGGAGCCATTCGTAACAAGAAGCGGACCGGTAAGCTGTACCCAAACGAAATTACCCGTGGTGGTATTATTCAAATTCGGGTCGGGATCCACAATGGCAAGAATGTCGGCAATGCGAATATCCGAGACATTGAAGAGATTTGTACCGCGAATAAGCACCCGCGAACCAATACCACCTGACGGAGGCACAAGCTCGGTAATCGTTGGAGCCAAGCCAGTAGTGAAAATAGCAGGTGGAACTTGTCCTGTATTGTTACCAGCAGGGATAGAACCCTGTGCTGGACGCGATACCCGAACTTCACCTGTACTTACGCCACCCGGAGCCACAGCGAGAATCACACCATCGCCCAGGACTTGGAAGCTCTGCGCTGGAATACCATTGAAGGTTACAGAGTTTACTCCCGTAAAATTCACGCCAGTAATCTGTACTTGTGTTCCTTGACCACCCACCGACGGCGTGAGGTTGGAGATACGTGGGAAGACGTTTCCTGCGCTGATGGTAACGATGGCAAAGGTAGAAAGCACTGTACCACCAGCCGTTGCGCGGATACGTAAACGTACTTGTATAGTCGGCGGTACACTGGTTGGATTATTCCAATTGAGAGCGATGTTATTGAAACGAATACCCGACTGATTTACAAACACACCACCCGTATTCCCTACGATGGTCACAGAACCACTTGGGTTACCAGCAAGGTCTTCAACACTGAGAATAGTGCTAATGTTTGTTAAAGAGCGAGTAAGTGATCCTTGGTCATCGAACAAACCTGCATCCACGTTGAACGGAACACCGCTTACGAGATTCAAGTTACCATTATTGACACCAACAGAGCTTGTAGATGATACTTGGCTCAAGCCTAAGAACGCAGGAGCATTTGCCGATGACGACAGGCGAATGGTAACGTTCGTAGATAAGTTCGCAAATGGTGCATCAATTCTCAAATTCACATCAATTGGTGGTGGGTTTGCCCCCATAGGATTACGCCAATTTAAGGTGATATTTGAGAGTGTACCACGTTGTACCGCAAATGGAATGAAGGTAACGGTATTACCATCTAAGGTTACATTCTCTCCAAAGGGCGGCGTTACGGTGATAACGAAGCTCGCATTTGCTGGGTAATTTGCTGTTGGGATACCCCAGCCGTTGTAAAAACCGTAATTCACATTAAAGGGTGTACCGCTCGACGCACGAATTGGGTCGGCAGTACCACCTTGACGCTCAGGGTTGTTGTTGATACTTACACCTTGCGTGCCTGTGCTGGAACTTTGGCTCATTGCAAAAGCTGTCGCGACGCTTCCTGTTGTGAAGACGCTAATGCTGACCGTCGTTGTAAAGAGCGTTGTTTGACCACTGATGGCAGTTAAGGTCAGAACAGCATCGCCATAGCTTGGTACCGAACCTGGATTTGTCCAAATTACGGAAGGACGAAGCGAACCGATACCATTGGTGGAAGCAATAAAGGTCGGACCACCATCGAGCAAAGCAAAGTTTGCAGTTGTTCCTACTGCTGAAGCAACGCTCAGTTGTACTTGCGTTGGCGTAGAAGGACGCACGACCATGCCGTTATCAGCAAAGGAAGCAAAGTTTAATGGGAAAGGAACACCAGTGATAATCGGCGTAGTCGTAGCTGGAGTATAGTTTCCACCGTTCACGCCAGAATAGCCGAGAACTTGGTCGAGAATATCACCAGAATTGACGGCATATCCCAAGCGAACAGGGACAGTTGCACCTGTACCAACATTCACCACAACGCTTGTCGAGAAGGCGTATGGCGTACCTGGGTTGGCAGTGAGGATAGCCAATGCTTGTACCACACCACCACTCGGTCCAGCATTTGTCCAGTTGATGATGGGTCGTATCGTTCCACCATTTACAGTTGGACCGACGTTGATAGGATTAATACGTCCTGATGGAATATCATTGGTTACGGAGAATTGTGCGCCTGGCGTGAGCGTAACAACGGACATTGTTACTTGGGTGATTGCGGTTGTAGCTACAAGGAAATTGCTTGCAGAGTAGAAACCAAAATCAACAGGGAACTGTACACCACCAGTGATATTAAATTGCCCTAAACCACCACCATTAAAGCCTTGTGTGCCAGTACTGGAGTTCTCTACGCGAGAATATGCAATGGTTGAGCCTCGCAATGGCGGAGCGTTCACTTTAATCATTATATCACGCGAGGCAAATTGTCCTGTAGCATCATACAAACGGAAAATTGCATCTGTTGAAAGCAAATTACCTGGATTTACCCAAGTTACGGTCAAGTTTGTTGACGTAACACTGAGTGGATTTATACCCGGAACAAGCGTAAACGGTATTCCTAGACTACCTGTGCCTGTTGTTGTGAATACTGCTGGGCTACCAGATATTGGTAATACTTGCGCAACAAAATTTACAGCAGCAATAACGGGAGCGGCTTGCCCCAAACCATTGTATGAACCTGCATACAAGAGGAATGGCTTTTCACTTTCGATAACTGTACCACCAGGGTTACCACTGACATTGAAACCAGAAATATCACCTGGTAAAGCTGTACCGATATTAGCTGCCGTACTAGCCGCAAGTGTGGAAGCTGGTCCAAAAATAATAACTGGATAGGTTGCAGATGTTACCGTACCACTTGGGTCGTAGAAGCGTAAAATTGCTGTTGTGGAGCCTTTTAATCCTGCATTTGTCCAATTAAACGTTATATCTGTGGTCGTACCGCTTATAGGATTGATGATTGGCAACAGGTTTACAGGCGTACCCGCTGAACCTGTTCCAGTTGTTGTGAAAATATCACCACTACCTGGGGTTGGTATCAACTGTACCTGTACATTCAGTGCTGCAATCACAGGCGAACGCTGTGCGGGAACGAGACCGTTAAAGGAGCTAAAACGAACGGTGAAAGGTACACCACTTGCCAGGTTTGTATTTGCTGTGCTAAAGCCAAACGGATTAGTTGGATTTAATCCACCATTACCACTCACATTCAGCGAATCGGCTGCAAGGATAATTGCAATTGGCTGATTGAGTACCAAAAGTTTTGTACCGCTTAGGCTTACCAACGGAATGGTGTTATCTACATAATAGTAATTGCCTGTTCCGTTAATTTGGAATGAAGCAGGCTGCACGGCAGTCGCGCCAAAACTTTGATAGACACCAGAACCAGGTGCGCCAACAAAAGAATTTGCACGAATAAAGCCCGTACTTTCGTGGGTTTGTTCCCAGTAGAAACGTACAGTGCGATTACCGCTACCACCCGTTACCGTCCACTCGGGAATAACACGCTGTGGATACGCGGGCTGCAAGAAATCCATGACGGAATCTGCACTCACCGTATAATCAGCTGCGGTTGGTGAGTTAAAAATAATAAGAGGTGAGTATAAAATACTTCCTGTTACATTTTGTACACCAACAGGGAATAAGCGTTGTGCATTCGCCGCAACTGGCATACGCATACGACCGCCTAGCGTAGCATCAATAAATGCGTTTGTATTCGTTGGTGTATTATTTGCATTCGTAGCATTAGCAAAAAGCTCTATCCCATTATTCAATCTAATATTGCCACCACCTGCCAATGGTGACTGGCTTTGGGCATTCATTATTAACTCATTCTGAACGCTGACCGATGTTGCCATTGTGACAAGCACTGTTGCAACGTTTGTCGGGCTGATGGCACCCACTGAGTTTACCGTCAAATTACGTAACTGTGCGCCAGTACCTGAACCCATACGTAGCGTCGAACCTCGCATAGAAACAAATTCAAGTGAAGCATTTGCATCACCAATAATAAGATTAGATGCAGCAGATATATACCCGCTTACACCAACAGCATCACCAGCAAAGCGGAGCATATTACTGTTCAACGTCAATTGAGCAGAACCATTTAACGCTAATTGTCCTGCAAGGGGACCTGCTGTCAAACCGCGCAAACTAGCGTTTGTACCTGATGCCATTGTTACACTAGCGTTTGTAATGCTTAAAGAACCAAGCATTACTGGACCATTAAATGGAGCAGCAGGCGTATTGGCAACACTTGCATCAAAGCGCAATGTTACTGGTGTGGAGTTATTATACTCAATACGTGAATCATTGAATGCTGCTGGTGTAGCATTTGTTGAACGGAACATACCAAGCGGAGATGGAGAAATAAGCGGAACGTTAATGGTCATCGTACGACCATTCGTATTAGATAAATCAACCGCACCGCTCAATAAACGAACTTGACCTGTACCAATAACAGACTTGTCAGAATTAAGTGTAACAAGGTTTTCTGCGATAACTCGCTGTGGAAAGCCTTTCTCAATTTCAAGTATTGCGTTTAGGGAATTCAGTGTATTATCGCCTAATGGTGCATTCAAAACACCAGGGAACTCAACATCTGTTGTAGTAATGTTACCTGTTGTAGAGTAACGCAAAATAGATGTAGAAGCCTGATAACGAACAGGACGCGTAACAGTTGATGCTAAAGGTGAAATTGTCGGCGGTGCTGTTAGAACACCTCCAAAGATTTCTAATACTCCTGTTGGTGCAACGGTAATACCATCAATAGAGCGCACTTCCAACGAATTGGCATTAAACGTTGCCAAGTGCGGCGCAGCAGAAGGAGCGGAACCAAGTCGCAAACGTCCTTGTACCAAGACACCAACATTTGTAAGGCTTGGTAGTGCTGGACCACCTATCTTTGCGTTGGTAACAGTACTCGCAAGCGTCAAGGTATCTGCTGGACTAATCGTCAGTGCTTGCACTCCGTTACCTTGAAATACATTTAAGCCAGTAGGGTTAGTAAGTGTAAGATTACGGCTAGAATTAAGCGTCACCGTACCCGCAGAACTTGGGATATTTACATACAAAGCTCCGAGCATTCGGCGATAAGGATTATTATCGGTGAATCGAAGGTTTGAAGCACCGCGACCTTGTACAAAAATTTCTGTTGCACCATCATCATTACCCCAGAATGTAGAGCCTGCTGCAACGGTAATTGGAGCATTATACGGAATATCACGGTTGTCAGCAGGATCAGCACCAAAATAGAGTTTTTGAACTACAGGGATTTCCCAGTTACCTGAAAGTAGGTCGCCACCACCAACAAACCGAAACCCTGTTGTTGGGACAGCAGTATTATTGATGCGGAAATCTCTGTTTATACCTGTACGGTTAACAACTATTTTTGCATCCAACTTTGCAGGATCTGGGAGAGCAGAGTTGTTTTTTACTTGATCTATTGAACTAAATTCATTCGAGACTGTTGGAGTAACAACCACACTTGCTCCTGTTGCATCAGTATATGATAATACTATGGCAGGCGTTGTTGGGGCAAGTCTGTAGAAAGGTTGAAGAGAAGGAGTAATTGCCGTACCAGCTGGGTCATCTGTACCGTACTGCAAGCGCGAATTAGCCCCTCTATCTAAACCACCACCAGCAATTTGAAGCGTTGCACCACTAGCAAAAGCAATCAGGTTGTTTGCTGCTCCCGCAAGATTACGAAACATTGACGTTGAGTTTAACTGCATTCTACCAAAAACAACAGTACGCTCTTCGCCACCTACTGTTGGTGAGGGATTCATAAAAACACTTGTACCATTCAAAGTCAAAGAAGCGTTCGTACCAATGTGCAAAGATTCCTCAAACCATCCTGGATTAGCGGCTGTCGGTGCTGTAGCAACACGCTGTACCAAATTTAATGTTTGGTTTGGCTGTGCAAGCGTAACATTGGGGTCGCTCATAGATACTGGCAAGCGAGCAATCGTCATACGCTGAATACCACCTGCGGGAATACCCATCGTGATATTTGCCGTGCCTTGATTGAAATATGCCCAATCATTGATGCCCGGAGGATTGGCTGACCCAGCACCTGTATTCGGTGTTGCAGACCAGTTATTTATATCTGCCCAGTTATTGCCTGCACCAACCCAATAGATTGGAAATAAGGCATTCGTAACAATAAAACGCTCAGTTGTTGTACCGATAGCACTAGTAATTGCACCTTCTATGGTCTGCTGACCAGCAGCAAAAGCCATTGGCGTAATTGTATGCGCACCCGATTGTACGCTTACATAGGTGCTAGGAGTAGTACCAGAGGGGAAAGCACGACGCATTGTAGTGAGAGGTCGCCCGACTACTGTTGAAGATATATTATGAAAATCTAATGGAGCATTTTCTGCTGGAATACCTGCACCAGTATTTTGATTCCAACCTAGTGTCAAGTTTCCTGTATAACTTGGATTTGCAGCTATAGACCAAGTACCTTGCACACTACGATTAAGTAAGTTAGAAGGCACAGAAACGCTGGTAATAGCAGAGGTAGCGCTGAGTGTAAACTGACGACCACCACCGCTTGTAATTGTTGCAGGCATGTACAAAGATTTAATCCCTGCTGCCGCAGTTCCTGAGAAACTTGCACCAATAGGGAACGTGTATGTTCCTGCAATACTATTCATAATGAGGTTGCCACCTTGCGAAACATCAATAAAGTTACCATTAACATTAGGCGCACCGCCAATAATGGTAAATGACAACGTAAGGTTTGCGCCAGCCGCAAGCTGCAAAATAGCGTCATTTGTTAAGGATAGTTGATTCGCTATTGTTACCGGACTTCGTAGAGAAACCAAGTAATCTTGGATGCCAGCAGGAGGAGCGGCAACTGGCTCAACACGAAGATTGCTTAGATTTTGCCCACCAGCCACAAAACGTGGAAATGAACGAATTCTATCTGAACGAAACTCTAGATTTGAGGCAGCATCAGAGCTAATTGCACCTGTATTTGTGATAGGAATATGCCCCCCCTGACCGAGAGTGTTCCCTGGGTCAGCCAGTAATGTTCCTGAAAAGCGAAGTGTAGTGCTAACTAATTCAAGATTGCCTGTACCTGAAAGTTGCAATCTACCAGCAATATTATCTCCAACCGCCCCAAATCCAGGAACAGCTGTCCCACCTTCAATGCGCACAGTGCTACCTGACAAACGCAAATTACCTGAGTTAGTAACACCAAAGGCATTAAAGGCGTTGAAATTACTGCTTGTAACACTTACCGTACAAGGCGTTGTAGCATTGTATAAGAAGACACCTGTACCTGTTAGCAAATCAGAACCTCCAATATGCCCACCTGCAGACGACGTAATTGGCTGATTTACAATTACACGATTGCCCCCAACATTTAACCCACCTAGAGTTAAATTAATTGGTCCATTCAGTGTAACGGTACTATTAAAGGCTCCATAATTACCAAAAACGATTCTATCACGATCAAGTGACGGTTGGTTATCAACTACTCGACGATTGACAATAATTTGTCCTTCCATTACTGGAGGTACTTCTTGAGGATTCACCGTACGCGGACCGGTACCAACTAGATTGGTTTGATTTACGTCTATAAAACGCGCAATAGTCTGGTTATTAACATAGAATGTATTACCCGCACCAGAAATTTGTCCCGTAAGCGTAGAACCCCAGAATTGCATTTCACCTGGTGTAGGAGTATTTGACACAAGAATACCAGCATCCAGACCCGTCCGAACATTACTATTCGTTAACGTTGAATTGGTTGCTAGCGCAAAAGTACCGTTTACAACAAGTTGTGTATTAGGTTGATTTGCAATTGAGCCACCACCCAGAGTAAAAGTGGGTGGCACCGTCACTGGATAAACAATTTGCCCCAACCACATCGTTTGTGCAGACGGGATAGTAATTTTGCCATTATCAATAATCAGTCCATCAGGAGCGGTAGCCGCAGCAATTTGTACATTGCTATTTACGGTAAGATTCAATGAATTGATATTATTTCTTAAACCTGTAATAACGCCCCAATTTGTTACAGTAGCAGCCGGAATAGCATCCGTCGTAAAAGCAATGTCAGATGTTGTAGGAGCTAATGATGTAAACGGCGTTGGCGGCGTACCTAATTCTTGGTAAACAAGACGGATAGCCGTAGCGACAGTCGGCGGAAGTGGTGTGCCAATACGTCCACTAAGCATTCGACTTGCAGTCATATTGATTGTAGTACCATTCGGAACGGTAAGTACAGCAATACCACCATTACCACGTATCTCAAGCGTACCGCCAATATCGTATGTGCCAGCAGTTAAAGTATTCGTAGCACCAAAAGGACGATTAAGAACGAGATTACCCAGCTGAGTAGTAATTGGTGGAACACCAGCAGCAGGAATCGTAAAAGCCGTTGTACCAGACATATTAAATTCAAGCGTACCGCGATTACCAGTCATTGCATATTCCAATGCAGCTAAAGCGGCAGTACTGGCAGCATTCAATGAACGAATAGAGAGTACGCCACCTTCTTGAATACGAAAAGCAGCACCAGAGATATTATCAATAATACCTTCTTGTCCAACTGTTGCGTCATTATCTCCAGCAGCGATTGTTCCAAAGATACTAGCCCCTTGAGGAGCAGCACCAGGATTAGCCTGTACACGGACTTGACTAAATCTACCGACTACTAATACGCCGGTAGGCTGAACGAGTAGTGGCGGAGTATTATCACCTGCAATACCGGCTATGCTCAGAATTGCATTTCCAGTCATATTCGGACGTTGGAATCTAATGCTACTACCCGCCTGCACAACAAGACGACCGACCGTTGTATTTGTCTGCAAGTCAATATCACCGCGATTACCGTTAATAATTGCAATATCACTCGTTCCAGGCACACCTGCACCACCTGGTCCGCCTGCAGTGAGTGACCAGTTAGCCATATTGTTCCATACACCAGGACTGCTACCAATATAATAATACGTCGCCGCCTGTGCCATATTCAGCACAGCAAAAAGAGCAATAAAAAACGCCACTACGTGCGGCATCATACCTTCGCCACGAGTAGCTTTGCGAAGAGCGTCCATACTGCGGGCGAAGAGCGTTGCGCGACGCTGCGCTATGGCAGTCGTCGTGGCTCCTTGCACCATTGGTGCTAGCAGTACGGTTCGTTCTCCGCGTGTCTCTTCCAGAGGGTGCAGAACTACGCCGCGAACGGGCGTTTTCTGCGGAAGAGAAGTGTGTAGAGAGTTCATAAACCTATCTCCAAAAACAAATAAGTGTGTGAATTAAAAAGAGGGAGTTTACTGAGGGATGAAATCTGAAATATGAAGTTTTTTGAGGATTGTTTAGCCCTCAGATTTCAATCTTCATATTTTTCTTTAAGTGTTCCCGATACAAACAAGTATTTTGAATGACTTGACAACGAAGCAAAAATAGCATTTTTCGGAAAATGTGAAAGCATTTTAGAAGCATATTCACAAAATTTTCCACAAGTGCTTTATTTTCGGACATCTTCATTTCGTCATTTGTCTGGGGCAAGACTGCATTTGTCCCATTTCTAGGCATTTGGCAGTATTTTTTGACCCACGAAGAGTAAATGCAAATTTTATGCCGAATTTCTAGGCTTATGTAAAGTGTTTTCTTGTTATCGAAGTCTCTTTTGCTTTTTGCTACAAAGAAGCACAAAAGCGTAAAGAAATCAGGAGTGGTAGAGAATCTTCTGTAAAACTCCTCGAAAAATTTAGTAATTTTGAAGCAGAACAGTACGTAGCAGATGTAGTCTCTCCCTCACCGCTATCCCAAAACGAAGCATGATTACAACCGAACCTTCTCTTTCAGCCTCTTTGCCTCTCAGTAATGTTCAACGTGAGCTACTCACGCTCTTTGCGCAGAACATCCCAGAGCGGCACCTGCAAGAGCTAAAATCCGTCATTGCTCGTTTTCTCATGGAACGTGCTATTGAGGAAGCAAGCGCGGTCTGGGACGAACGCGGCTACTCCGACGAACAGCTTATTGCGGAAGCCCGCTCAGGAATGACCCGTGCTGAAATGGTACGGCATCAAGCATCATAACAACAAGCACCATGAAACATTTGGTTCTTGATACGAATGTCCTTGTTATCATCCTTTCAAAACGTTCTGCATACCATTGGTTATTGCAAGATGTCCTGAATGGCGCATATCACCTATCGCTCACAACAGAAATTTTGTTGGAATACGAGGAGGTACTTTCCGCAAAGTATCATCGCTCCATTGCTCAAACATTTATTGCAAGTCTGGTAGATTTACCGAATGTTCACCTCATTAACATTTATTTTCGCTGGAATTTAATAACGATTGACCCCGATGATAATAAGTTTGTTGATTGTGCAATCGCCGCAGGTGCTGATGTTCTCATCACCGAAGATGGTCATTTCGATGTTCTGAAAAAACTTTCTTTTCCTATAATGCCCGTTGCTTCTTTGGAAGAATTTAGCATGGATAAAGAAAGCGAGACCCTCACAAAGAAGTGAGAGCCTCGCCAAAGACGAACAAAAACGCCAAAAGCCGCTTCCCAACGCACGTTTGCGTTGGAAAGCGGCTTTTGTGTGAAATAACATTAACGGGAAACTTGCTCTACCGCGAAGAAGCGGCAGGACGGGAAGAGCGACGGAGCGTTAGTTCTCAAACGGCAAAAGCTCTGGATGTGCTGCCAGCATAGCATTGATTTCCTCCAAAATGCGCTGAATCGCTTGGATGCGTTCTTGCGCAAGGAGATTGTTGTAGCGGCGAATCATGCTGAGGGCGAGTGCGCCTGTTGCAAGGTCGGAACGAGAGAGACGTTCACGGTTGTGCAATTTCACCAAAATATCTTTCATTTCGTGCTGAAGCCATTCTCCAGCTGCGGAGCTAGGCTTGTAGAGTGTTGTTGGGGCTGGGGAGGTCATAGAGAGTGTACGCATGGGAGTAAAGAATAAAGTATTGCAAGAAAAGGAGTTATGGTAAAACAAAGGAGCAATACGGCATCATGTTCGAGAATAACGGTTACAAAATATTTTTTAGGAGATTTTTATCGTCGAAACAATTCACTTTTTGACGAACATCTACTACAAAGATACAGATTTTTCACAAACTGTGGTAGTATCTGAAAGTAATAATCTTGTATGGCTAAAAGTCATAGATGCGGCTGAAAAGCGTTTTCCAGATGGCATAGCTATGGCATGGCTTTTGAAGCTCTGTTCTTGGAATACACACATTCACTACACACGTTCACCAGATTCGGCGGTGTTTTATGTTGATACACTCTGCAAATGTTATCTCGAAAGTGTCTCATTTTGTGAAGACTTTTGAAAAACACGTCATGGATGACGTTTCGTTGTCCGCACTACAAACATATCTGCGTGGAATGCTGATTCTAAGCCTTATTGCGGGGATGTCGTCGTGTCAAAGTAGTATTCGTTTTAGTTCGCGTTCCTCCGTGAAGGAGGTGGAGCAAATACCTTCTAAACAGTATTCTTCCAAAAGCCGTGCCAATTCTACCAACGTACCACTCTCGCCCGAACATCTCAGTCCCGCACAGGAACGCCTCCTCAGCACTGCTGAACGCTGGCTCGGCACACCCTACCGCTACGGTGCAGCAAGCCGCGCAGGGACGGACTGCTCTGGCTTTGCGATGCGGCTTTTTGAAGAAGCGGGTATTGGCACGCTTCCACGCAGCACCAAAGACCAATGGACACTCGGCAACACCACTCCTATTGACCGCGAAGAGCTTCGCACAGGCGATTTACTCTTTTTTAATACCAATGGCGTTGGCGTGTCGCATGTCGGCGTATATGCCGGACAAGACAGTATTTTCCACGCTTCCAGCACATATGGCGTAGTCAAACAATCATTTTCTTCGACCTATCTCACGCGAGCATTCATGGGTGCGCGGCGCGTGTTGTCGTTACAAGCAGATTAAAAAACTCCCTCTTGATACCCAACCTATGAACATTGCCCTTCTTCACAATTACTATCAGCAGCGCGGCGGCGAAGACAGCGTTTTCGAGGCAGAAATGCGTGCTTTGCAGGAACGTGGTCATCACGTTGTGCCGTACATTGTGCATAACGACGAGGTGCAGAGCTACTCGGCAGCGCAACTTGCTGTCGCCACGGTGTACAATCGAAAAAGCTACACCGCGCTTCGGAGCTTGTTTGCGGCGGAGAACATAGATATTGTGCATTGCCACAACACCTTGCCGTTGTTGTCGCCGTCGGCATATTTTGCAGCTCAAGCAATGAACATTCCCGTCGTCCAGACCCTGCATAATTACCGGCTTCTCTGCCCAAACGCGCTTTTTTTTCGTGGTGGTGTGGTGTGCGAGGATTGCGCTGGGAAATTTTTCGCCTTTCCCGCCGTGCAGCATAAATGCTATCGTGGAAGCCGCACCGCTTCACTGGCTGTGGCGGGAACAACAGCACTGCACCGCGCCTTGGGAACATACTCGCACCGCGTAACACGCTACATTGCGCTCACAGAATTTGCCAAAGCGAAATTCATTGCAAGCGGCATGAATGCTGGACAAATCGTGGTAAAACCGAATTTTGCGGAAATTTCTCAAGCACCACATTTGGGCGAAGCATTTTTTGACAATACTTCCAGTGCAAGCAATGACGAGGCTTTGAAGCAAATTCGTACACACCTCGCGGAATTTGGCTCCGAGTACGCCGTGTACTTGGGACGATTGTCGCCAGAGAAAGGAATTATGCGGGCGTTGGAGGTTTGGCGGGAATTAGCGAGGTCGCATCCCGCGTGTAGGCTGGTTGTGATTGGAAGCGGTCCATTGGAGGAAACCGCGAAAGACTTCTGCCGCGCCAACAACCTCCATTCCGTGCGCTTTGTGGGACAAAAAGCTCCCGACGATGCACTCAGCATCCTCCGTGCCGCACGATTCCTCATTTTTCCGTCGCAATTATACGAAACCTTTGGTAAGGCAATCGTGGAAAGTTACGCCTGTGGAACGCCCGTTGTGGCTTCGGGACTGGGCGCAATGGCTGAAATTGTGCGGCACGGCGAAACGGGCTTTTCCGTGCGTCCCTACGACGACGTGCAAGAATTTGTGCGCTGCGCTGCCGCGTTACTCAATCTTCCTGCGGCAGAATACCTCGCTATGCGCCGCCGCGCTGTTGCCGAATACGAGCAACATTACACCAAAGACGTAAATATGCAGCGTTTGGAGGAAATCTACGCGGACGCGCTTCGTGCCACCGAACAACGCTTACCTGCAAAGAAAAGCTAGTGCCGTTCTCCAAAGATTTTGTATTTTTGCAGCGTATTTTGCTTGATTACGCCTTCCTTTTTGTATTCCACAGAAACAATGATACGTGGCACAGACATTCTTGTCTGTGAGTGTTGGCGGGGGCTTCAGCTGGACAACACAGACAAGAATGTCTGTGCCACTATGGCAAATACTTTCCTCATGTACTCAAGACACTTCGACAAACGATAGTTTTTCTTCTCAATAATTTCACTCCGAATGATTACAAGCATGACCGGCTTCGGTAACGGCGAAGCAAGCAACAATGGCGTAAGCGTAAGCGTTGAAGTACGCAGTTTGAATAGTCGCTTTTTGGAAATTTTTTCCAATCTGCCCAAAAAATTTTACTTCAAAGAATTTGAAATGCGCGAACTCGTCAAAGGCAAGATGTCGCGTGGAAAATTGAACATTACGGTTTCGGTGGAGTACGGTGCAAGTGTCGCCAATTCTGCCGTGAAAGCGAATCTGCAACTTGCCGAAGCGTATTACACCCAACTTCAGGAAATTCGCAAACAACTGAAATTGAAAGATGCCGTTACGATGGAACACGTGCTTGCAATGCCCGATATTTTCAAGAATACCGATGCCAACGACGACAGCAGCGAGCGCGAATGGCAACTTATCGTAAAAGCAATGACCACCGCGCTTGACAAACTCAACAATATGCGCCTCCAAGAAGGACGCGAACTCAGCCGCGACCTTTTCAATCGCATGAAAAACATTGAGAAAAATTGCGAGCGCGTTGAGCAAATGGCACAAGAACGCATCCCGCAAGAACGCCAGAAATTGCGCGAAAAAGTAGCCAAACTCTTTGAAAACGATGAAATTGACCCGCAACGCCTCGAAATGGAAATCGTCCTTTTGGCAGATAAATTGGACATTTCCGAAGAATGCGTAAGAATGCGTAGTCACATCAAGTTTTTCCTCGAAGCTCTGAAAGATAAAGACCAAGCGGGTCGCAAAATCAACTTCCTCCTGCAAGAAATGAACCGCGAAGTAAATACGATGGGTTCAAAGGCGAATGATGCAACGATTTCGCAAATAGTAGTGGGCGTGAAGGAAGATTTGGAGCGCATCCGCGAGCAAGTGCAGAATGTGGAGTAAGGCATTACCAAGCTCACCTTACGCATAAGCCCCTCACCCAACCCTCTCCCAGAGGGAGAGGACTTCAGAGCTAGTCTCCACTAACCCTCGCCCTCTGGGAGAGGGTCTCGCGCAGCGAGGGGTGAGGGCGGCGCGAGGGTGTGCGTAAGGTGAGTTACCAAGAATACTTCGATAATCATTTAGTGGCACAGACATTCTTGTCTGTGTTTGTCGCCTGAAACCCTCACCAACACTCACAGACAAGAATGTCTGTGCCACTATTGATACTTTATTGTATGCTCCGAGAGATGCGTTACAATCTTGCCGCGCATTCTCCGTCTTCACCACTAGCTTTAGCTTTGCGCTCGGCTTTGCTACTAGCTTTGCTTGAACACGATTGTTATTACTCGCAGCACCAACCATGAGCATTCACGCCACACAGCAGGAAATTGTCGAAGAATTTGCCGATTTCTTTGATTGGGAAGAAAAATATGCCCATATCATTGCGCTCGGGCGTGGTCTCGTGCCATTTCCCGAAGAGCATCGCACGGAGGCGAACAAAGTGCGTGGTTGTCAGTCGCAAGTGTGGCTTCATGCGGAGTTCAAGGATGGTCTCGTCCACTTTTGGGGCGATTCCGATGCACTCATTGTCAAGGGCTTAGTCGCGCTGGCTTTGCGTGTGTATGCAGGGCGTAAAGCGGAGGAAATCACTGCCACCGCACCAGATTTTATCACGCAAATTGGCTTAGATACACACCTTTCGCCAACCCGTACCAATGGCTTTGCGGCAATGATTAAGCAAATCAAAATGTACGCCATTGGATTTGCGGTGCTTGAGCAACAATCAGCACAACAATCAGCACAACAATCAGCACAAAAATTAGAGCAAACCTTGGCAGAAAAAGCAGCATAACATCTTTATCCCTCATCAGTTCTGTATGTTTCCCATTCCCACATTGCCCGAAACAAAACACGGTATGACGTTCCTCGACAATGGTACGCTCCCCAACATGGAAGAGCGCGTTATTGCTGCGATTAAGACGTGTTACGACCCTGAAATCCCTGTGGATATTTACGAACTTGGTTTGATGTACAAAGTCGAAGTAAAACCCGATAACTCCATTTTCGCTGAAATGACGCTCACCTCGCCAAACTGCCCTTCGGCAGGAACGCTTCCCGGCGAGGTAGAAGACCGTCTGCGCGACATTGACGGCGTTTCGAGCGCGATGGTGGATGTTGTTTTCGAGCCGACGTGGGATAAAGCTATGATGTCGGAAGTCGCGCTTTTGGAACTGGGATTTATGTAAGCAGAATGGGATGAACAGACAAAAGTGTCTGTTCTACCGAAGCCAGTATTGATAGGTAGCACAGATACTCTTGTCTGCGCCGCAAATTACAATTCTCTCTTCATCAATTTTTTCTTCAATGTCTCGAACAGTTACTCTCAGCCTTTACGGAAAAAAATCCACTATTACCGTTGAGCCGGATGAAAACATTCTTGCCGCAGCGATTCGCCAAAATCTCGACCCGCCGTATGCGTGTCAAATCGGCTCGTGTTGCACGTGTCGGGCGAAAAAGCTCTCTGGCGACGTTGTAATGGACGACCGCGAAGCTCTCACCGACGACGAAATTGCCGATGGCTATATTTTGACGTGCCAAGCACATCCCACGACGGATGATGTCGTGATTGACTATGATGCGTAAACCCGCATAAAACCTTGCTTCTATGGCTGCAAAATCATCCAAATATAAACCGTTTCGCCAGTGGAATGCTGATGACGTTGAAGAAGTATTCCGCCTTCAGCAGGTGGAACATTTGCCGCAGTTGCAAGAATGGCTGAATGCGTCTGAAAGTATTACCCAAATTGAGCAAGAACGCTTAGAGCAATTACGAGAACGTTTGGCTGAAAATGTCAATACGTGGAATGAAGAAGAGCTAAAGCTGAAGTTTATTGCGCAGATTTTGGAACTGGTTGATTACGACGTAAGCGGATGTACAACCTTTGCAGACCGCACCATTACTACCACCATCGAAGGTAAGGTATTGTCTGGTACGGTGGATGTATTGATTGCGCGAGGCAAACGTGTTCCCAAAGCACCGCTCTTGTGTATTCACGAATACAAAAAAGAGCGCGGCTCATCGGACGACCCGCTTGGGCAGGTTCTCGTGGCGATGCTTGTGGCGCAATCGGTCAATTCTCTGAAGAACGCAGAACATCAAGCGAGCAAGCAGCAAAAGCCTGTGTATGGCGCGTATGCTGTCGGACGATTATGGTTTTTGCTCGTTCTGCACGCAAGTAGCTATGCGGTGAGCGAGGCATTGAACGCTGCCGATAGCAAGGATATTCGCCAGCTTTACCGTGCATTGAAGCATTTTCGCACTCTTATTCCGTCCTTGCTTGCGTGATTGTAATCAAACGCGACTACTTGGAATCATTGCCCCGTCCTACCGCTTCTTCGCGGTAGAACGGGTTTCCCAAAACCCTACACCGCACCCAATTTTTCTCACTTTTCAACTGGAGAGCTATTTCAATGGCGTACGAATGGAAATTTAACCCGCGTCCGTACTCGGACGAAGAAGCAAAAAGCCTTTTGAAAGATGTATTGTCGCCGGAAACCACCGATTGGCACTACAACACGCATCACAAGGGCTATGTAACCTTTTTGAATAAAATCGAAGCTGGTTTGCCGAATGCCGACAAATCCGCCGCAAACGGCAACTGGTCAGACTTTGGCGAATTAAAGCGTCGTCAAACGTGGAATCACGGCGGCACGGTGCTGCACGATGTCTATTGGGAAGTGTTGGGCGGCGACGGCGATACGTCGAAAGGTCCGGACGTTGTTGCAGCGATTGAAAAAGAATTTGGCTCAATGGACGCATGGAAAGCGGACTTCAAAGCAACGTGCGTAGCTGCAAAGCTCTCTGGCTGGGGCGTTCTCACGCTTGACCAGTTGTATAGCGGTCGCTTGCTGAACGTGCTTGTGGACGAACACCACTACGGCGCGATTTGGGGCGGTATTCCGCTTATTTCGTGCGATATGTTTGAACACGCCTATTACCACAAAGACGGTCCAGCTCGCCCGAAATACATTGACAATTTCTTTGCGAGCCTCCACTGGGGACGCATTAACGAGCGGTTCAAGAAATTTGCGAAGTAATACTATCTACTTGCAAAATATGTGAGCCTCACGTGATTGATGTTGTGATGGATATGAATGTTTTAATTGCAGCACTGCGTTCACAACGTGGTGCTGCTTTTCGTTTTATATCTATGCTTGGGGAAAGCACCTCTTTCCAGCTCCATATTTCTGTTCCGTTGGTGCTTGAATATGAGTCTATCGCAAAGCGTGAACGCTTGCGCTATCCAGAACGTATCGGCGTAAACAACAGGCAGATAGACGCTATTGTTAATTATATTTGCAGTATTGGTCAAGAGCATGAAATCTTCTATCTTTGGAGACCAATTTTGCCCGACGAAAAAGATGATTGCGTCCTTGAGCTTGCGGTTGCAGCTTCAGCGCGATACATCATCACGTTCAACAAGCGAGATTTCAAGCCTGCCGAACGGTTTGGAATTTCACTTGTAACGCCACAAGAATTTTTTAAAATTGTTGGACAATAGCTATGGATAACGGACAATACCTCCACCTAGAACTATCTGCTCCTCTCTTATCGGAGCTTCAAATTATTGCTCAACAAGAGCATAGCACGGTCGAACAGCTTGTTCTGACGGCAATACGCGAAAAAATTTCCGTCTTGACACACGACAACTACATTCGTACTCGCGCAAAACGTAGCAATCGTGCGGCATTTGAAGAAGCATTGGCAAATGTTTCTACGCAAGAGCCAGAAGAATGGGATAGAATCTAAAAAATCGCTCCAAAAACACACAACGCCTGGTAGAATCACGGTTCTACTAGGCGTTGGTGTTTCTTCTCAGAAAATCCTTTTGAAAATACCTAAAGACAAGACTATGCTTTGCATTGAAGCCTGTTTTTTGATTTTTGCGCTTTGGAGGCTTATCGTCTGCAAGCAAGATATAATCTTGCATTTAAGCGATTTTATCTTCAGGGTCGGTCAAAGAAATGTTTTTACTCAAGAAGGATGAACCGCCTTGTAGCGGAAGGAGAGGCGGTAAACCAAGATAGAATGAAATTCCGTGAAAACTTCGCTTGGGAAGCATATATTGGGGAAAATAGACCAATTTTCCTTGCAATGGCAAGTACGAGAATCATTTTACCGTCGAGTATTTATGCAATTTTCACTCTCACAACGCTTTTTCCTTTGGGCATTTGCTCTATCGCTTATTGCGGTGACGACGGTGTCGCTGTGGTACGACCGCAAAGCCGAAGCAGCTATCGTACAACGCACGTTTGACCAGCTTGCATCGGTGCGGGCATTGAAAAAAAGTAAGGTAAAGGATTACCTTCATTCTGTGCGCACCATGCTTTCTGTGGTAGCGGCACATCCAGCAACTATTCTTACAGCAGCACGAGAAATGCAGACGAAATACGGCATTCAGGATGTGTATGTGGTCGCGCCGACGGGAGAGATCCTTTCTACTTTTCAGAATTCTTCCTCTGGCACTAATTCTTTGCCAGCACGTGTTTCTGCGACATTCCAAGCAATACAGAGACAAACTACGCTGGCGCAGCAACAAAAAATATATTTCACAGATATTGTACGAGAACAAGGAACGCAGGATATATGCGCTTTTGGAATAGTACGGATAGATTCACTTGCTGCTGCAAGCGTCGCAGACGATGCAGGGCAAACCGTCGCGAAGGCTGATATTCCCTTGCGTGAGGGTAATTTTATCTTCGCCAAAATATCGGCGCATACCATCAATCAAATCATGTTCGATAATGATGGTTTTGGTGCGACGGGGGAAAGTTATTTGGTGGGCGAGGACAGCCTCATGCGCACAGAGTCACGCTTTTTTGCCGAGGCATCAACGCTCCAGCGTCCTGTTCGTACCGAGCCGCTTCGCCGTGCTTTTGCAAATGAAACAGGATTTGCCGTTGCACTAGACTATCGTAATGTCGAGGTTTTAAGCGCGTTCACAGTGATTTCTGTCGAGCAAGCGCGGTGGGCATTGCTTGTGGAACTAGATGTTGCCGAGATTACCAGCCCAATCAATGAAACACGACGCGAAATTGCGTTTCTGGGCTTGAGCATAACGATTGTTCTTGCGGCTCTCAGTTGGTATGGTGCGCGGCGGTTCTCACGCCCAATTGTGCAGTTACAGGGGCAATTATCCGCTCTGGCGCAGGAAGGGCATTTACCCGAACAACCGCTTGTCATGCGGCGTTCCGATGAAATTGGCGCAATGGTTCAAGAATTGAATAGGATGATTTCTTCCCTGCGACAAGCAAGCTATTTTGCGAAGGATATTGGTGCGGGCAGATTTGATACCGTCTTCACACCACGCAGCCCTCACGATGTCTTGGTCATTGCACTCAATGATATGAAAAGAGAATTTCAGAAACTTCTCGCTGAACGCCAAACACAAGCCTTGCAGCGCACACGAGCTTTGGTCGAAGGCGAAGAACGAGAACGCTTGCGCATTTCGCGGGATGTTCACGATGGTGTGGGGCAGATTTTGAGTGCCTTGCGCTTCAATTTGAAGCGCATCCCCGACGAGCAAATACGCAGCGAAGCGATTGATTTAGCTGATGATGCAATTTCGGAAGTACGCGCAATTTCCCACAATCTCATGCCTGCTGTCCTTGTGGATTTTGGTATTGTGGCAGCATTAGAACAGCTCTGTAGAAAAATTTCCGAGCGAACCCACGTGCGCATAGAGCGAGATATTCTCACGCTTGCAGAGCTACCAGAACGCTTGGAATCAGCAAAAGAAATCGCACTGTATCGTATTGCGCAGGAAGCTCTCAATAACGCTTTGCGCTATGCCGATGCCACAATGATACGGCTCGTTTTTCGTCTGAAATTGAGGGAGTCGCATAATGAAGATTTCCATGAAGATTTCCATGAAGATTCTCAGAAAAATTCTCAGGAAGATTCTCAGAAAGATTCCCACAATGAAGCTACCAAGCATGAGGAACACTCTCCACAAAGCGTAGTATTGCTGCGCGTTCAGGACAACGGAAAGGGATTTGATATTGCACAAACCGTTGATGGAAATGGAATAGTGAATATGCGTGAACGCGCCGCACTCTTTGGTGCAACATTGCGACTTCGCTCTGCAATCGGCACAGGAACATGTATTGAGTTGGAAATGCCGATTGCACTGAGCAAGGATACAATGCACGATGTGATGTGAGAGTTATTTTTCACAAAAAAGCCCGTAAGCCGTATGAATACTATTGCTGAGAATATCACAATCATTCTTGCCGATGACCATCGTCTTGTGCGTGAAGGTATTCGCTCGCTTCTTAGTCGTCATGGGGATATGCGTGTGATTGCCGATGTTGCCAGCACTGACGCGCTCTTGAGCCACCTCGAAATGCTTTCCTTGCGTGGAGAATTGCCTACTCTTGTCCTTCTTGATATTTCGATGCCGCACCCTGAAAGTCTCATCAAAAACGGTTTTGAGGCAGCTTCGTTCATTAAAGAACATTTTCCTTCTGTTCAAATTCTTTTTCTGTCCATGCACGAAGAAGCCGAATACATCATTGCGGCAATGAAAACAGGTGCGCTAGGATATGTTCTCAAAAATGCGGAGCAGGACGAGCTTGTACAAGCAATTCAGACGGTGGCAAGCGGCAAACGCTTTCTTGGTAATTCTCTTGCTGATAAGGTTTTCAGTAGTTTCGCACCTTCCCAAAGTGAACACACTGCACAGACCATGAGTGGCAACATCCCCATACTGACGCAGCGTGAAAGCCAGATTGTACGTCTTGTTGCGCAGGGACTTTCTACAAAACTTATTGCGGAAGAACTTATCATTAGCCCGCGCACAGTTGAGACGCATCGCACGAATATTATGCAGAAACTGAAGGCATCAAATACGGCAGAACTGGTACGTATCGCTCTCCAATACGGTCTTGTGAAGGGGTAATACCGTTTCGATTGTAAAATGAATAGTTTCAATTCTCCGAAACAAGGCAGCATGCTGCCTTGCTAAAATCAAAGTATTCAAAATACAGTAAAAACGGTATAACAATGTGCAGACGAACTCGAGCCTATTTTGACAAGCTCTTTTTATACAACTTTTTATACCAAACGTACCTCACCTATCCGTACAAATACGGAGACGGCTTCTCAGTAAAAAATACGGATTTCCCTTGATTGTGTGCGCCCGCATAAATCCTTAGTTTTGCTTCAGAAAACAGAATGATTTTTTATTGAAGATTTCTCTTCACATTCACCAACATTTTCGGAGTACAACTATGAAAACGTTCTCGCTCTTCCGCACCCTTGCTGCTCTTGCAAGCCTAGCAATGACCAGCAATGCAGCTTTTGCACAAGAAGAAACACCCACTGCGCCAGCACACAAGCACACAAGCATCCGCCAGACGACTATCGCGCAAAACTCTTTTTCTGCTCTGGAGAAAATTTACGCATTGGAAACGGAGCCGCATTCTCAGAACAAAGCACCGTACTTCACAATATCAGCAGATAAATTGCAGAAAATCGCGCCAGAATTTGTGAAAACGCGGACAGAAACGACACCAAGCCCGCATGTACGAATGCCACATTTGGTTCAGCAGAAAACGGTCTATACGGTTGATTATGCAGCAATGATGCCGCTTTTCCTGAAAGCACTGCAGGAACAGCAGACAGAAATTGAGCGTTTGCGCAATGAAGTTGTGCTTTTACAAGCCCGTGACCCAAAGTAGGGATGTGAGGCGTTATACCTTGCCTTAAAGTCAGTTACCAAGAACAAAAACGTCCAACGCCTGTTAGAATCACGGTTCTAACAGGCGTTGGTGTTTGTAGTGTGAGGCTCTCGCTTCTTCAGCGAGGGTCTCACTTTACTTTGTCTTTAGCAGAAAAGAGAATGAGAGCCTCACTAGGAAGTGAGACCCTCACAAGAACAAGCATTACTCGCGCTCTGGATGCGCTCCCCACTTTTCGGGAGAACGCCACAAGCCTGATAAAATCAGCTCGCGCATATACAAAAATTCTTTCGGTAAGCGGTCGTAGAGTTTCGCAAAAAGCTCTTCGTGCGAGAGAACTTCTGCTTTCCACGCCTCTCTGTCCACCGACATCAGTTCGTAGAATTTTTCTGGTGTGAAATCAAGTCCTGTCCAGTCAATATCGTTGTAGCGCGGCATCCAGCCGAGCGGACTTTCAATGGAGGACGCTCTGCCATGAACGCGCTCGACCACCCATTTCAAAATGCGCATATTGTCGCCAAAGCCGGGCCACATAAACTTTCCTTCGGCATTTTTACGAAACCAATTCACCACGAAAATACGCGGCGGATTCGAGAGTTCGCGCCCAATCTGCATCCAGTGATTGAAATAATCCGCCATATGGTAGCCGCAAAAAGGCAGCATTGCAAAGGGGTCGCGGCGAACTTGCCCAAGTGCGCCAGCCGCTGCCGCCGTCATTTCTGAGCCAATCGTGGCGGCGGCGTACACGCCAAAATTCCAGTTCACTGCCTGATACACAAGCGGCACCGTCGTTGCGCGGCGACCACCGAAAATAAACGCGCTAATCGGCACGCCATTTGGGTCTTCCCATGCCGCATCAATAGCGGGATTCAGGTGTGCAGGCGAGGTAAAGCGAGCATTTGCGTGGGCAGCAGGACGACCGCTCTCGGGTGTCCATGCGTTGCCTTGCCAATCGGTCAATGTCGCTGGAGGCGTGTCGGTAAGCCCTTCCCACCACACATCGCCGTCATCGGTGAGCGCAACGTTAGTAAAAATGCTGTCCCGCGAGCAAGAAATAATCGCGTTTGGATTGGTTTTCGGCGAGGTACCGGGCGCGACACCAAAATAGCCAGCTTCGGGGTTAATTGCATACAAACGCCCATCTGCGCCAGGTTTAATCCACGCAATGTCGTCGCCAATGGTGGTAATTTTCCAGCCTTTCATTTCTGGCGGCGGAATGAGCATTGCAAAGTTTGTTTTCCCGCACGCGCTTGGGAATGCCGCCGCAACGTAGGTTTTTTCGCCTTCGGGAGATTCCGCGCCTAAAATGAGCATATGCTCGGCAAGCCAGCCCTCATCCCGCGCCATATTCGAGGCAATGCGCAGTGCGAAACATTTTTTACCCAAGAGTGCGTTGCCGCCGTAGCCGCTTCCATACGACCAAATAGCGCGTTCTTCGGGGAAATGCACGATGTACTTTTGGTCTTTGTTGCAGGGCCATTCTACATCTTTTTGTCCGGCTGCAAGCGGCATTCCGACGGTGTGGATACACGGCACGAAATCGCCGTTTGTGCCAAGCGTTTCCATCACTTTTTTACCGATGCGCGTCATAATGTTCATATTGACGACCACATACGGAGAATCCGACAACTCCACGCCGATATGCGAAATGTGCGAACCAATCGGTCCCATGCTAAAAGGAATTACGTACATCGTGCGACCGCGCATGCAGCCATCGAAGAGCTTTCCAAGCGTTTCCTTCATTTCTTTTGGCGCAATCCAGTTATTTGTTGGACCAGCATCTTGCTTGCGAATCGAGCAAATGTAGGTGCGGTCTTCCACACGCGCAACGTCGCTTGGGTCGGACTTCGCATAATAGCTATTCGGACGCTTTTTTTCGTCCAATTTCACAAATGTTCCTGCTTGAACGAGTTTATCACACATTGCCTGATATTCCGTCTCCGAGCCGTCGCACCAATAGACTGCATCGGGCTTGCAGAGGGCAGCCATATCGCTAACCCACTGTATGAGGTCGGAATGCTTCACATAATCGGGGGGCTGAACCACACTCATTGTTATGTCCTTTCTTTTCAAAAAAATGCGCTAAAAAATTGATATATACTGTGATAGAGAGTTTACTTGCATTGGTGCTATCATCAAATTTCACTGGCAGCGAAAAACGTACATGTTGAGGGCGAAATTACAAAAGATTTCTTTCTCCAACGCAAGGTAATTCAGGCTTTGCAAAGATTTTTTGTAACGAGTACGTTCATTCGTCATGGAACGCGGATGAAGCCCAGACCAAGAGGATTTTGAGGACTTTTTCACTCTTGATAAGCATCTTTTTTATCCTCAGAATCCTCTTCATCCTCAATATCCGCGTTCCCAAATCAAAACCTTACCAAATACCATTTTTTTACCAAAAAACTCTGCATCGCTCGAAAATACTTGCCTGAGAAGAAAATACGAGTATCTTTGCCAGACTGTTCAGCTAGATGTTCCGCTAGGCGTGTCGCGCTCTTTATCTTTATTCGTTTTTTTATGCGCTTTTTTGCTTCCTTCGTCGTTTTCGTGCCATATTTTTTATTTTTCTTCGCCTTTTCTCCTCTGCAAGGCGACGAGCCGCGTATTGTTCCGCAGCAAGGAATGGTGCGCCCTCTAAACGTTCATTTTGAACGCCTTACCATTGACAACGGACTTTCTCAAAGCAGTATTTTTGCCATGATGCAGGATAAGTACGGATACTTGTGGTTCTGCACGCAAGATGGCTTGAACCGCTTCGATGGCTATCAGTTCACCATTTTTCGCAATCGCCCCGAAGATTCGTTATCGCTCGCGGTGAATTGGGTCAATGATGTGTATCAGGCACCTTCGGGCAGAATCTGGGCAATGACGCGCTCTTCCGTAAACCTGTATTTGCCAGCCTCCGAGCAGTTTCGCTCTTTTCTATGTACCGTACCAAAACGTGTAGGTCGGACAGGCACGCAAACGGCGGCAATCGCTTCGGTGCTGGAAGATGCTGCGGGGGATGTATGGATTGCCACCGATAAAGGGTTGTTTGTCATTCAAAACGCATCTTCTCCAATGCAAGCAACGGTGAGCTTTGTGGAGGAATTTGCTGGGAAGCGCATTTTTGCTCTTGCTCTGGATAGCGCGAAAACACTCGTTCTGGGAACATCAGACGGATTATTTTACAAAACAAAAAACGCCACAACCTTCAGTACATATGCACTCTCTGGGAAGAACACCAATCCAATAAGTATTCGCGCACTCACGGTTTCGCGCAACGACGCACACATTTGGGCGGTAAGCGAAACGGAACTTTTTCATATCACATCGCTTGGAAGCGGCGAAAATGCTCCCTTTCAGCGTATTTCATTGCAAGCGTCTTTACCTAAAAAATCCCTGCCAACAGCTCTACATCTGGATTCGCACGGCACGGTGTGGATTTCCCTCACCGAAGGTCTCTGCACATTTATCCCGAAGACCGCACAAATACACGCTTTCACGGCGGCATCAGGTTTGGCGGGCAATACAATATATTCTTTTGCCGAAGACAGCGTGCGGCGCGTGTGGATTGGCACTGGCGGCGGCATCAACATTTTTGAGCATTCTGGAGCAATGCAAAAAATATCACAGGATGCATCGCAAAAAGAAACGCAAAAAGAAACGCAAAAAGCAATATTTCCATACCATATTTCCACCTGTCTGTATCAAGCGAATGACCCGCAAAGCCTGAGCAATGCGATTGTTCGTTCATTGATTTGCGACCGCACTGGTACAATGTGGGCAGGAACCGACAACGGCATAAACTCTTGGAACCAGCTTCGATACAAGTTTCACACCTTTGGCAGCACCAATAACGCCGCTACCACATTTAGCAACACCAGCATTCGTGCCTTCTTGAGTAGTTCCTTACTACCAAACGACCGTCAAAATACGTCCCTTCGCGGCTTCCACCCTGATTCCACGCTATGGGTTGGCACCGACGACGGGCTCAATCTCTACGACCGCCGCACCAACACATGGCGACGCTTCGGCAAAGACGATGGCTTAGCAAATACGGACATCCGCGCTCTTGCGTGGTCGGAAGCGGGCGAATTGATTATCGGCACCAATGGCGGCGGCTTATTTCGCTACAATGGCAAACGCTTTCGCCAAGAAATCTACGATGCCGAAACGCCTAACTCGCTCAATTCCAACCGTTTACGGGCATTGTACACCGACCGCTCTGGTACGCTCTGGGCAGGATTGTACGCAGTGCAAGGCATCGCAACACGAGGCGCGACGGGCGGTTTGGCATATTTGCCCAAAGGCGAGACCTCGTGGCGCGTTCTCACAAGCGACGGCACAGAAAAAACGCCGAGCGAAAATGATATTCGCTACTTGTACAGCGAGGATGGCGCGAATCTCTGGATTGGCACGCACGGCGGCGGGCTGAATTACTTCGATGCCGCCACGCGCACATTCACGCACTTCAAGCACGCCGAGAAAGATTCTACCAGCATTTCAAGCAATATTGTCTCGTGCATTCTGCGCAGCAAAGCGGGCGCACTTTGGGTGGCAACAGCAAGTGGTTTGAACGAATTCAACCCCGCAACGCGAGCATTTACGCGCTATACCGTCCGCGACGGTTTGCCGAATGATTTTGTGTACGGAATTTTGGAAGACAACGACGGCAATTTATGGTTAAGCACCAACAAGGGTGTATCCTGCTTCACGCCTCGCACGCGGAGCTTTCGCAACTACGACCGCCGCGACGGTTTGCCGAGCAATGAATTTAATTCTGGCGCGTTTTGCAAACTCCCACTGGGAGAAATGCTCTTCGGCAGCATGAACGGCTTTGTTCTTTTCCCACCCGACAACATCCGCGATAGCAAACACGCGCCTCCGGTGATGATAAACAGCATAAAAGTCATGAACACGCCGCGTCTTTTCGATGTTTCGCTCGCCGAGCTAGAATTTATCAGGCTTCCGTACAATGAAAACTTCCTCGCGTTTGAATTTTCCGTGCTGGATTTCATTACGCCAGAACGCAACAAATACGCATACAAACTGGACGGCGTGGATAATACCTGGATTGTCGTCCGCAGCGACCGCCGCTATGCCGCATACAGCGACCTCGATGCGGGCGAGTACACGTTCCGCGTAAAAGCAACCAACGCCGACGGCGTGTGGAACGAGCAAGAACGCCGTTTACGCGTCGTTATTATTCCACCTTTTTGGCAAACATGGTGGTTTAAGGGAATCATGCTGCTCGCCGCAATGGTGTGCCTTTGGGCGGCGTATCGTGGGCGTGTGTCCTACATCCAGCGTCGGAACAAGGTTTTAGAGCGTTTGGTGCATGACCGCACGACGGAATTGGAAGTGGCAAACCACGAACTGAACGCGGTGAATGATGAAATGTCGCGCCAAAATCATATTTTGGAAGAACAAACCGCGCAAATTGAAATTGCCAATACGCAATTACAGGAAAAATATATTGAACTGGGCATTTTGAACGAGCAGCTTGAGGACTACACCGAAGAAATGGAGCGGTATAGCGCGAAATTAGAAGAGCAAACAAAAGTGATTGAAGAGAAAAATAGCCAGCTTCAAGACAAAAACGACGAACTGGCAATTGTGAACGAACAGCTTGAGGACTACACCGAAGAAATGGAGCGGTATAGCGCGAAATTGGAAGAGCAAGCGCGGGAAATCACGGCAGCAAGTACGCGCATTCAAGAGCAAAATGCCGCGCTGCAAGACCTGAACACCCGTAAAAATGAGCTTATCGGCGTGGTGGCGCACGACCTGAAAAATCCGCTTTCGGCTATTCTCATGTCGTCCTCGCTCATGCTGCGCTATTACGAAAAAATGACGAAAGACGACCACTTGCAAAACACGCAACGCATCAAGGAAACAGGCGAGCGGATGAATAAAATCATCACGGATTTGCTGGATATTGAAGCGATAGAATCGGGTAAATTCAAGCTCAATCTCGAAGAATGCGATATTACCGAAATTGTCCACGCAACGGTGAATGATTATCAAGATGCAGCCACGCGCAAGCAGATAAGCATTCTCACCGAAAGCCCACCACATCTCGCCTTGGGCTATGCCGATACACACGCACTTCGCCAAATTCTGGACAATCTCGTTTCTAACGCCGTGAAATATTCGCCCCCAGAGCGACGCATCTGGCTCGTAACCCGCGAAGCTGCATCCGCACACAACGCATCAGCACACAACGCATCAGCACACAACGCATCAGCACAAAGCGCACCGGCACACGACGCATCAACACACGACGAAACAATGCTCATGGTGGATGTTCGCGACGAAGGTCCAGGTTTAAGTGACGAAGACCAAACAAAACTCTTCGGACGCTTTGCCAAGCTCACCCCGCAACCCACTGGCGGCGAGCATTCCACAGGCTTAGGGCTTTCCATTGTAAAGCAACTCGCCGAAGCAATGGGCGGAACAGTGCGCTGTTCCTCAGCTCTAGGTGTTGGCACGACGTTTACGGTGGAAATACCGAAGAAGAAAGGATGAGGGCTGAGGTATGAATTATGAAGAAAAAAAGCTGTAATGTGGCTTGAAATCTTCTTTTTCACACCTCATCCCTCATACTTCATCCCTCATACTTCATTCCTCCTCCTTCTCTTCATGCGCATTCTGTACATTTTGAATCGGATTCCTTTGCCGCTCACTGATGGCGGTGCAATCTGCTCGTACAATTCGGTGAAATTCCTGCACGCCGCCGGACACGAACTGCATGTTCTCGCGCTGAACACCAAGAAACATTACCAAGACCCCGCACAAATGCTGGATGTTTGCACCAGCATTGATACGATTGATATTGTTACCGATGTTCGCGCTCTGGATGCCGCACGGAATCTTGTGTTTTCGCGTCGTCCGTACATTGCCGAGCGTTTTCACAAGGAAATATTTGCCAATCTCATTTGCGCAACGCTTCAGGACGAGAAATTCGACGTGGTACATATTGACCACACGATGATTGCATGGTACGTGGATGCCATTCGCGCACGAGTACCGAAGCCGCCTCCCATCGTGCTGCGGACGCATAACATTGAGCATGTTATCCAAGAACGCTTGGCGGCACACGAGCGCAATCCTGCCAAGAGCTGGTATCGGCGATTTCTTGCGCGGCGCATGAAGGCATACGAAACGGCGTATTTTCCGAAGTTCGACGCGCTTATGGCAATTACCCCCGAAGAACAAGCAATGATGCGGCAAATGGGCTATTCTGGCACAACAGCACTTATTCCAGCAGGAGTGGATATTGCGAAATTCAGCCCAAACCCCAGCATTCAAGCGCGTGCGGGGACAATGTGCTATATTGGTGGCATGGATTGGCAACCGAATATTGAAGCGGTGCAATGGTTCGTAAGCGAGGTTCTGCCACTTGTCCACCGCACACATCCTAGCGCGGAGATGCACATTGCCGGAAAGCGGATGCCCGCAGAGGTACGCGCTTTCGGCGAAGCGCATGGCGCGTTTATGCACCCCGACGTGCCTTCGGCGGCAGATTTTATCCAATCCCACGCGATGCTGCTTGTTCCGCTTTTAAGCGGTGGCGGAATGCGCTTGAAAATTGTCGAAGCAATGTCGCTTGGAGTGCCGATAATCTCTACGCGCATAGGCGCGGAAGGCGTTGCGGTACGGCATGGCGAAAGTATTCTTTTAGCGGATACGGCAGAAGAATTCGCGCATGCAATTTCTGAGCTTCTGCATTCCCCCAACCTCGCACAAGCACTTGCTCGCAATGCCCGCGACATCGCACTTCGCGAATATTCGTGGGAAAATATTGCCCAAAAAATGAGTATGTTGTACGAGCAAGTACAAAAAGCGGCGGGAGCAGCAGAGGGATAAATGCCCACAATACCGCATTATTACTTGCTTGCTGCTTTGTTTTATCAGCATTTTCAAACCCTATACCAAACTTTCTCCGTCGTTATGACGTTTTCTTTTTCCGCAGCCACGAAGCCCCGTAGAGTGCTTGCAATCGCGCTTTTTATCACACTTTTCATCACGCTTCTCCTTCACTCTTTCCTCTGCTTGCCCATGCGCGTCATGGCGCAAACGCCGCCCGTTCAGGGTACGATGTGGCGATTAAGCAATAAGGGCTTATCCGATACTAATACCATTGTCCGTGAATTTACTATCAGCAACAAAGTCTTATTTTGTGCGGTGTTTGGGGCGGGCGTGTACCGTTCTACCGATAATGGTGCTTCTTGGAAAGCATCGAACAAGGGTTTGAAAAATTTCGATATTTGGTCGCTCTACACGGTAAAAAATCAGTTGTACGCCGCCACGACAAAGGGATTATTTGTTTCCAACAACAATGCGCAAACATGGCTAAAAACGAGTGCCAATGCGGATATTCACGCTGTTATCATGTTGGAGAAAACGACCATTGTCGGCTCCTTGGACAGCATTATGCTTTCCACCGACAATCAAAAAACATGGAAAACAACTTTCCGCGACAATAAAAACTGGTTTGTCAAATCGCTCGTTGCCAATGGCAGTACCATTTTTGCGGGAACCTCTGGCGGAATTCTGCGCTCCAACGACGGCGGAGCAAGCTGGCAAGCCGTAAACAACGGATTCCGCTATCCCACCGATATTTGGGCAATGGTGGTAAGTAATGGCGTATTGTTTGCGGCAACATCGGATGGCGTGTATCAATCTACCAACAACGGCGACCTCTGGCAAGCAACCGCAAACCGAGAAAATACGCGCTCTCTCGTTGTCGTCAATGGTATTCTGTACGCAGGAGCAATTGGCGCAGTCCTTCGCTCGCAGGACAACGGCGCGACGTGGGGAATTTCCCACGAAGGCTTGCCAAACATGAATATATGGGGCTTGGAGGTTGTTGGGAAAATGCTATTTGCTGGAACATCGCAAGGAATCTACACGGGTGAGGAAGCATTGCTTTTTGGTGCGCCATCGAAAGTAAGCAGCTCTGGCGAGCGCATCATTGCTGAACCACTACTACGCGCAACATCAGTAAACACGGTCAATGGCGACCTTTCGCATGAAGAGCCACTGACAAAAATTCGCATTGAAGAATTTATAAGCGAAAAAATTCATTCGCTCTTGAATTATGTTTTTTTCGATGAAAATGCAAGCTACGTACCGCTCCGCTACCGCCAATTCCCGACCGCGCAATCAGCGAAAGATTTTCAGCCAGAACGCCTCACCAACCGCGAAACACTGGAGGTCTATTACGATGTGCTGAATATCATTGGCTATCGCATGCAGCAATACACCCGCGCAACGCTCACAATTGTTGGCTGCAATGCGCAAAATGGCTTCGAGACACAAGCACCAGACTTGTCGCTACGCCGCGCACAGGGCGTGCAGCAGTATTTGGCAAACGTCTGGAAAATCCCCTCTTCGCGCTTGTACGTGGAGTTTCGCGATTTGCCCGAAAAACCTTCCAAGCAAAATGACACCTTCGGCGACCAAGAAAATCGGCGGGTGGAATTATACAGCTCGTGGGATATTCTGCGCCCCGTGCAATACACCGACACCGTGCGCGAGGCAAACCCAGCAATCATCCGCTTTCGAGCGCATATTCTGGACACGGTGAATGTTCTGCGCTGGCGGCTTTCCGTCGAACAAGGCGGACGCTCGCTTCGCAAGTGGGCTGGAGGCGGGAACTCGCTTCCCAGCGTGATTGATTGGCACGTCAGCAAGCGACAAAGCCTCGCTCCCACCGATACACTTCCTGTGCAATGCCAATTAGAAGTGCAGTACAAATATCAATCAAAACCAGCATTATCGCGCCTTCTGAGCTTTCCCGTCGAGCGCATGAGCATTGACAAAAAACGCAGCACGAAGCTCGCCGATGTTGGAAAAAACAAGTATAATTTGATTTTGTTCGATATTGGCTCCGACCGCGTTTCTGGCGTGAACGACCGCATTGTGTCCTCAATTCGCACAGCAAATGTCTTCTCTAGCGCAGCAACGGTGCGGGTTCTGGGCTATTCAGATATGGTCGGCGCGGATGATGCAAATCAAATTCTCTCCCAACGCCGCGCAGAATCTGTCGCGCAGACGCTTGGTCTTACAGCGCAAAGCGTCCGTACACTTGTTGTGAAGGGACGCGGCGAAGAACCGCCACTTCTCTATGACAACGACCATCCCGAAGGGCGTTTTTACTGCCGTGCGGTGATTATTGAGCTAGATACGCCCATGAAAGAATGAGAGTTCTTGAATGCAAGATACAATGCAAGATACAACGCAAGATACAATGCAAGATACTTGGTCAGTGCATTCGTCAGGGAACGCGGATTTGGAGGACTTTTGAGGACTGGTGAGGACTCTGTGCATAAAAATATCATTGAGTCCTCAAAATCCTCGTAAGTCCTCAAAATCCGCGTTCCTTCATCAAGAATATGACCAGTCTCGCTTGAAGATTTTTTTCATTTTCACGCACCGCAAAAGCACCGTATATTTGCAGCTTCTTTCAGGTTTTCACTACTTTTCACGAACATTTTTTTCACTTTTCAATGAGACGGGGAAAGATATTTTTTATGAATACCACAACCACGAATAAGAGAACCACGAATAAGAGAATATACCGTGCTTTGAGCGCGTTTGCTTGTTGTAGTGCAATAGCAATATTTCCGCAAGACCTCGTACAAACACGCTTGCATGCACAAACTTCCCCGACACAACCTTCTTCCGTACAAACAAAATCCGCACAAGAAAAAACACTCCCTGCAAACAAAAAGCCATCCGCATTTTTCACCAATACCCGCGCCGTTCTTGGTCAGCGAGCTGTTACAACTGCTACAATTCCTTACCAGAATGTAAAGCAACTTGATTCGGCGTATATGCAGAAAAACTATGCTGAAATTGCGAAGAAAATTCTTGCTCACGCAATGAAAGATAGCCTTGCCTACAAGCGTTTGCAATACATGTGCGACACCTACGGACCGCGTCTTTCCGGTTCGGCTGGACTTGAACGGGCGATTGACTGGACACTCAGCGAACTCAAAAAAGATGGTTTTGACAACGTACGCGGCGAAGAAGTGATTGTTCCTTCGTGGCAGCGCGGCGAGGAATCATGCGAGTTGGTGTTTCCACGCGCACAGAAACTGCCCGTTTTGGGCTTGGGCGGAAGCGTGCCAACACCGAAAGGTGGCATTACGGCTCGTGTTCTGGTCGTAAAAGATTTTGCAGACTTGAAACAACGCGCTGGCGACGCGAAAGGAAAAATTGTTCTTTTCAATGCGCCCTTTACGCAATACCGCCAAACCGTGATTTACCGCGCTGAGGGTGCGATTCGCGCAGCAGAAGTAGGCGCGGTTGCGAGCCTTATTCGCTCGGTTGCGTCGTATTCGATGCAAAGCCCGCATACAGGCGGGATGCGCTACCAAGATAGCGTTCCGCAAATTCCACACGCCGCTATTTCGGTGGAAGACGCAGAAATGCTTGCGCGGATGCAAGAGCGCGGCGACAGCGTGGTTGTGCGCCTTGTGATGAATGGTCAATCGCTGCCTGATGTAACTTCGCGCAACGTCATTGCGGAACTCAAAGGACGCGAGAAGCCTGATGAAATCGTCGTTTTGGGCGGACACATTGATTCATGGGATGTCGGCACGGGCGCGATGGACGATGCGGGCGGCTGCTTTGCAACATGGAAGGCATTGCACATTCTGAAAGAACTTGGCTTAAAGCCTCGCCGTACCTTGCGTCTGGCACTCTGGACCAATGAAGAAAACGGCTTGCGTGGTGGAATTGATTATGCAGACAAGCACGGCAAGGAAAAGCACATTTTGGCGTTTGAATCCGATGGTGGCGTGTTTCAGCCACAAGGTTTTGGGTTTACGGGCGCACCAGATTTGCTGCGCGTCTATTCAGCTGCCGCTACGCTGCTCGCGCCTGTTAGTGCGGCTTCCGTTACAGTTGGCGGTGGTGGTGCAGATATTTCCCCGCTTATTGAGTACGGCATTCCGCAAATGAGTATTCTGGTAGAAGGCACAAAATATTTTTGGTATCACCACACCACTGCCGACACGCCCGACAAGCTCAACCCGCATGAAATCAACCAATGCGCGGCGGCAATTGCGGTAATGATGTTTATTGCAGCGGATTTGCCGTAACAATATTGTTTTTAGCCTCAAAGCTCAAAGAGCGCGTAGAATTCTCAATGAAATACATCAAAATGAGATTCTAAGCGCTCTTTGAGCTTTGCAGTTAAAATTCTGTTGGGAACGGACCTAATACTTGATAACCACAAACCCGTTCTGCCGCTTACCTTCTGCGGTTGTTAATCCCAAAACTCCTTTGTACTGCATAAATCTATTTGGTTTTGCGCGTTCAAAGGTAAAGTAGCCGGGTTCGCCCATCAAAATTCTGTAAAAAATATTACACGGTTCAAAGCGAATAGTAATGCACGGAACGCCGCTCACAACCTCGCTTGCAGCCTTTGAAAGGCACATATCTGCAACAATTCCATGGAGCGGTAAGGCAACCATAAACGTTACATTTTCTCCCCTATCAACCGCCTCAATGCTTTGTGCAATGCGCTCGCTCACAAGCGTTGTCGGGACGGCATTCTCGGCTTTTATGCTATGCTCTTCCAAGCCCGCGCCTTTGCGCTCGCGGTGTTGCGCCACAAAGCCATTTGCGGAAGGCGTTTGAAAAAGATATTCGCCCGTGCGATAATCTTCAATTTTATTCAAAAATAGTTTTAATTGTTTTGCCTGAAAGTGCGTTGTTTCCTGCCGAACAAGATTCTTTTCACTATCGAAATATGACGTAACACGACGCGTCGTGTCGCCGCTTTGAACAAATTTCACAGTATAAGTGTGCGTATTTTTACTGTTAATCGCAATCGTTGCGGAGTAGTCAATATGCGGTGACAACGTAGTAATGATGCTTGGAGCAATAGCAAAAGCGCCGACGGAACAACATACCATTGTGAGAAAAATACGTACTTTCATGCAATACGGGTGGAATGTGGTGAGAAACTGTATCGTTTTAACAAGAAGCCGATAGTGGTGAAGGGTGTTACAACGTTTTTTGACAAGTACATGTAACCATAGGTGTTTTGAAAAAGGTGTTTTGAAAAAGGTGTTTTGAAAAAGGTGTTTTGAAAAAGGTGTTTTGAAAAAGGTGTTTTGAAAAAGGTGTTTTGAAAACCAATCTGCACACCGCTTAAAATATCACTTTTTTGAGAATATTTCCTATTGTATGGTGTACTACCTCTGAAACAATTGTAGTAACAACCGTCTGCACATTTTGAACATATAGGTTTGAATCGGGTCGCAGACAAGAATATCTGTTTGCGCCGAAGCCTGATTTTAAGAGGCACAGATAGACATTCTTCTCTGTTTCTTCTCGAAAATGTCCAGACTATTGCCGTAGGAAAGGTAGAAAAATCTGTACGACTGCAAATGTACTATTGTATTTTGGACATCAGTGGCAAATATCCCTGAAAATTCCCATTCATTATTTCAAAAAATCTTGTATTTTTGCTTTGCTGATTTCACAATTACTCTCTCAATACTTTTCGCAAAAGCCGCTACTTCCCCACATTTCACAACGCATGACGCATTGACCCGCCGTATTCCCTGTTGTTTCACTTCTTTGCTGGATGTTATGAATTTCTCCCAATATCGCTCCCAACGCACTTTCCGCGCTGGTGCAGTGCTGTTTTCGATTGCAATGATTTCGGTGCTTTTCGCCGCAATGCACGTTCCCACGCGCCTTGCAGCACAGGTGCGCGTAAGCGCGTGGCAAACGTATTCTTCCATGCTCAACATTCGTGCAACCGTTTCGGATAGGAATGGTGCGGTCTGGGCGGGTACGTCGGGTGGCGTATTTTCCTACAACCCCAGTACCAATGCGGTGCAGGAGTATCGCAATGTCAATGCGCTTCTCGGCTTGGATATTACTGCGCTCGCAATTCACCCGACAACGGGCGACATCTACGCTGGCGGCTTCAATGGTGTGATTAATATTTTCGACGGCAAAAATTGGCGCAATGTTACCGATGTCCTCAGCGCAAATACGCCGCGCAAGCAGATTAACAGCTTTTTGTTTATTGATAATCTCGTGTTTATCGGTGGAGAATTTGGGCTAATTGTCTTCGACCCCGCACGAAATGTGATTACCGAGACCGTCCAGCGTTTTGGCTCGTTGCAGCCGAATTTACCCGTGAAGCAGCTTTTGCTTGCACAAAACCGCATCTGGGCTGCCACCGACGGCGGTGTCGTTTCCGCACAACTCGGCTCGCGAAGCTACGTTAGTCCTGCTCTTTGGACCGTTCACCCGCTTGTGGCGAATAATGTACCGCTCACGCAGCAAGGCGTTTCGCGGATTGCTGTGCTTGGAACAAGCGTATATGCGGTGCAGGATAAAAATCTCTGGCAAATGCGTCAAAACCGCTTCGATACGACGCTCGTAACTGCCTTCGAGCCGATTGTGTCCATGCAAGTTTTCCAAAATCAGCTGTACTACGCCTCGCAGAGCCGCGTCTGGCGATTGCGTCAGGAAGAACAGCTTATGGTCGCCGACCCGCGTTTTATCAATGGTTTGAATGTGCTTCAGGTGCAAGGAATGGAGCGGCTTTCGGTGAATACCACACAAAGTTTCGGCTTCCTCGCACCAAGCGTTGGCGCGATGCCCCCCACAACGCCAACGAACTTTATTTCGCTCAATTCCCCGCTCGCAAACCGCTTCCGCTCTCTCACGGTGGACAAACAAGGCGGCTTGTGGTGTGTTTCCGGCGCAGGCAATCCCTCGCAAATCCCCAACGATGGCGGCGCGACGGGCATTTCGCTCTTTGAAAATGAGAAATGGTCGAGTTTTAACGTGGCAAATTATCCGCAAATGCGAGCAAATACGTACTACCAGATTGATGCGCAGCCAGACGGCTCGGTCTGGGCAGCAAACTTCGGACGCGCAGGCGCGTTGCAAATTGAGCGCACCGGTACTGGCGGCGGAACTGGCGCAAATACTGGCTTTCGCTTGACAAATTTTACCACAACCAATTCCACGCTCAGTTTTTCGTCGGGAGAATTTATCGTCACGGGGCAAGTCCGCACCGATGAGCGTGGCGTACTTTCGATGCCGAACTTTTTGGCAGATAGTCTCGTTGTGCAGCGCGACGCGCAAGGGAGATTTTACAAACGCTCCAGCCCAATTCTTCGCGAGAAGCAGTACATTTTCCAAGCCATAGACCGCGCAAATACGCGCTGGTTCGCAACATGGCGCGGCACGCAGATTCTTGCCTACAACGACAATAACACGCTGAGTAACCCCAACGACGACATTTGGTATTATCTGCCCAGCGACCTCATTACCGAAGGGCAAAGCTGCATTGTGGCGGATAAGCAAGATTTTATCTGGATTGGCACACCCAAAAATTTGTATGCCATTATCAATCCAGGCGTAGTGCTGAACACGGGTACACCAACGCGGATTGCGCTTGAAACCAACCGCGCACTCGCCGACCAAAGCATCAATGCGATTGCGGTGGACGCGCTCAATTACAAGTGGATTGGCACAAACAATGGCGTGTGGGTGTTGGATGAAGTTGGCGGCAGAGTGCTGGCGCAATTCACGACGCAAAATTCCCCGCTCGCCAGCAATTCCGTCTTTGCCATCGCGATTGACGATAACTCTGGGAAAGTTTATTTTGGCACAGACAATGGCTTGTCAGTCGCGCAGACACTCTCGGTCAAGCCAAATGCTGATTTTTCCGCGCTGCGCTGCTTCCCACAACCTTTTGTTCCGCAGCAGGACAATGAACTTGTGATTGATGGCTTGGCAGAAAATTCAGAAGTAAAAATTTCGACGGTTGATGGCGTACTCGTGCGCTCTTTCGCTAAGTCGAACTCGCGCACAGTTGTCTGGGACGGCTTTGATAATTTTGGTCGCGCCGTGCAAAGTGGCGTGTTCGTTATCTCGGCGTACTCCGAGACCAACGGCACAAACGCTGTGGTGAAAGCAATGGTCATCCAGAAATAAACAAGAAATTACTCTACGTGAGGCTCTCATTTCCTAATGAGGGTCTCACTTTGGTAATGTTCTTCGTCAGGGTCTCACTTTGGTAATGTTCTTCGTCAGGGTCTCACTTTTTTTCGAGAAAAAACCTCCCAAAGCCGCACCACACCAAGTCCCACAAGCGGCAGCATCCCTGCAAACACATAAATCCGATAACGCGGCAAGACAAAGGTAAGCGCGAAAATACCCGTGTACATCAGCAAATATGCGGCAATGAGAAAAGCGGCAGCATTTGGCGCGAACAATTTCTTTGCGGCAAAAATACTCCACACACCGCACCAAATCAAGATGCTCACGCTTATCATGCTGAGAGCATAGAGGATGTTTTGACTTTGTGGATTATAGAAATCATGCACCCACAAGAAAAATACTTTTTTTGCTGATAATACTAGTGTTTCTGCGGGATGTGCGCGTATGTAGCCAATGGCTTCTGCTTTCAAAATATCATTTGCCCGAAGCTCAAACGTGCGGTCGAAGGACAGCGCGTCGAACTTACGCGTAATGGGCGCGTACAGCGTGTCCGACAAAAGCGAACACGCTTCCTCGCCGCCTGGTTTCCAGCCTGTACCAGTGGCATAAGGATTATTCCCGCGCCAAATCTCAAACCAAGGGCGGCTCACCGTCGGAATAAATTTTCCAAACACCTGATAATTCCTCACAATCCACGGCGAAATTACGAGCAAAGCAAGAATGCAAGCAAGCGCAGAAATTCCAATAAATCGTATTTTGCGAGCCTGTACCGTAGTAATGATGCCCGCTCCAAGCAAAAGCAGCGTTCCAAAAACAAGAAACTCACTTCGCAAAAGCATCTGCACACCAGCACAAATGCCCGCAGCAAGGAAATATGCGGCATTGCGCTGGCGTACTGCTTCGAGTATCATCCAAAAAAACATAATAATCCCAAGTTGATATAAACTTGAGCCAGAATACGTGACAACACCATACGCAAGCGGCAAAAAGAACGTTGAAACAATAGCACTGATGCGGGCTGCAGCTTCGCTCGCATTTTCCGATAAAACCGTATCAGGAAATTCTTCCGCAAGCAATAAAGCCACCTTGTACGCAACAAGCGGAAACAACGCGCTCCACAGAACATTGAGCCACATCAGCATTGATGCGGCGTTGGGCGTTTCTCCCCAGAGCAAAAACGCCCAATACACGATATACGTTTGCAAGGGCGGCTGCCACGCTGTTTCGTAGGGTGGCGGCGTGTGCGATTCTATAAGGGCGCGGCGTTCCACGTCAAGCGGAATGTAGGTGAGCCAGTGCATTGCATAGCCGTGTCCGTGCAGCATATTCGAGGCTATTGCGCCCATTTCATACATTTCTGGCTTTTCAGGTGTGCCAAAGTGCAGCACGATTGCGCCCCGTATCATTACCGCCAGAAGGAGAATGCCGAGAAGGAATATCTTCTTCGGAGAGCGCACCAATACTTGCCCCGTGAGCTGAGATATTGTGCGGAATATAGCTTGGCGCGGAGAAACGCGAGGCGAGGACTTGGTCATAGTGTTTATCGAAAAGATTATATTTCACAATACATTTGAGCGCGGAAAAGCCGTCTTTCCACGTGATTTTCTTGCCTTCGGCGTAGGTGCGCCCGTTGTAGGAAATACCAACCTCGTACATCCTACACACGCCATATTTTGAGAGCTTTGCAACTTTCGCCGTAATTTCAGGTTCAAATCCGAAACGCTCCTCTTTAATCTCAATATGGCGCAAAATCTCGCTCCGAAAGACTTTGTAACAGGTCTCCATATCGGTTAAATTGATGTCGGTGAACATATTGGAAAGCATCGTGAGAACTTTATTGCCCACCGAATGCCAGAAATACAAGACGCGGTGCGGCTCTCCGCCAGCAAAGCGTGAACCAAAGACAACATCTGCCTTACCAGCAAGAAGCGGCTTCAGGAGCAGTGGATAATCCATCGGGTCGTACTCAAAATCGGCATCTTGAATCAGCACAATATCGCCAGACACCTTGCCAAATCCCGTTCTAAGGGCAGCTCCTTTTCCTTGATTAACGTCGTGGTGAAAAATGCGGATAACATCATGTCCTGCATACCGCTCCAATGCTCGTGCGGTGCCATCTTTCGAGCAATCATTCACCACAATAATTTCCCGCGATAAACCCAAATGAGCTACATCGCTTGCCAATACACGCTCAAGAACTGCATGAATATAGCGTTCCTCGTTATAGACAGGTATTACGATAGAGAGTTTCATACCAACAACCTTGATAAATGAAAAAACAGGGGACTAAATACATCATTCTCGCATTAAGCAGCAATAATGAAAAATGTGAACAAAGAACGCGGATTTGAGGACTCAAGAGGACTGTAAGGATGAAAAAAAGTCCTCAAAATCCTGAGAGTCTGGGAACTCATCAGCGTTCCAAATAATCGTTGCATAATTCAAGCATCATGCACTACAATTATGACAACATAAAACGAATTATTTTACACGAACCTCCTTCCCATGCAGGAAAAACCACGCTCCTAGCCCCACAAACGGCATGAGCAACGACACAAAATAAATTTGATAGCGCACCATGTAGAAGGTGATGCCAAAAATTGCCGTGTAATAGGCGTAGATACACGAACAACACCAGAGCAACAAGGATTGATGCGCTCTCCACGCACCTGCGCGAATTCGCCTTCGCCACAGCGCAACAAGCCCTGTCATTGCGCAGATTGTCCAAGGCAGAACCGTGAGAAGGTAGGCAGGATGCCGTGTTTTGGAGTAGAACATATCAAACATCCAGATTTCACCAGCTTTTAGGAGCGTCATCGCAGTAGTGCGCACAGGATTCGCTTTCATGTAGGCAAGACTTTCTTCTTTGAAAATATCGTCCATCTTCGGCTCAAATGCTTGGTTGTAGGGCAATGAATCCAAGCGTTGGAGAATATGGCGATTGCGCAGAGTGTCGCAGGCAGAGAGGAACTGCTCGCCTTCCACGCCACGAATGCGATAAATACTGCCTTCAAAGAGCGCATTATTACCACGCCAGATTTCATGCCATGCGCGGCTAATCGTTGGCATGAATCGGTGAAAAAGTGTGTAATTGCGCCATGTCCAAGGAGCAATCACTACCGCGCACACCAGTATCGCTATTGCACCATTTCTCACGCTGTGGAGTATTGCGGCGGAAGACGCGCCATTGACAAAGCCATGCTCACTGATATGCCCTGCAAGCAGCACTACAACAAGCACGGCAAAGAGTAGCATTGCTTCACTGCGCGTCATCATCAAAAAACCAAAGGCAACACCGAGACACGCTGACGAGGCAAGCGACCACACGCGAGCCGCCCGCACCACTGCCCACATCGCCAGTAATGCAACAAAGACCGACGGAACAAGAGCGAGAATTTTCGTGGCAGCATGGGCGGCAGGAAGGAAACACGCGCCCATGACAGCAGCGAGGCGAGCAATAGCCTCATCGTGTGGTAAAATATGTTCTGATGCAATTCCCTCAAACATCTCATATAATCTTGCTTCCAGCGTTATTTGATACACAAGCCACACTGAGAGCATTCCCAAGCAACAATCCAGCAACACAAGGAATAATCGGGCGTGTGGGGTTTGTCCGAAAAGGAAATATGTTCCAGCAATGATAGCAGGGTACATCGGTGGCTGATTCGCGCTGAGAAATGTTGGTGCTTCGCGCATAACGGCACGGCGTTCTTCCTGAAGCGACGTGTAGATATACCACGCATGAAATGAGAATCCATGCCCTTTATAGATGTTTTCTGCAATACCGCCCTGCTCGTACAATTCCTCATTTTGGGGAATACCAACAGCAGCAACCATCAGCAAACGCAGCAATAATGCGCCACCGAGAACGATGAGTAAAAATCGCTTTTGCGATGATTGAAGTATAACCCGAAGTGTCGCATGACGTATAGCCTGAAGTGTCGCATGACGTATAGCGGACAGAGCGAAATATCGAAATCGCGCAAGCATGGTATCCTCTTCTTTCCGAACGGGACGACGCAAGAATAAACAAGAAACAGGTCGAGAGCAAAACACCTTCAAAGCCTCGTAAAAACAGGCGTTGAATGAAGTTTCTCCCCTCAAGTTGTTCCTATTTCTTGAGAGTATGAAAAATACACTTGTCAGTGAATAATTTTACAATGCAGTCTAAAAACACAGCGAAAAAATACAGCAAAAAAAACAGTAGTAGTGCAGTAATAATGCAGGTTTCACGCTACATCGTTATTGCGAGGTATGCAGTTCTGGAAGAAGGAGAAAAAAAAGATAGCACGAGGAGAACGCTTGCAACTTACAAAAGGAAAGAAGGGGAAAATAGTGCAGGGAAGTAACAAAATAAGATGACCAAAAGTCATGGCAAAGGCGGGTTTGAATGGCAGAAAAGAGAGAAGACCGATAGCTCGTCAAACAAGTTTTGATGTATTGCCCTTCGATTTCTGTAATACAATCAAGCCCAGCATGAGGTTTGGTGAGGTTTTCACCCTGCTTCATTCTGAGCTTATTAAAGGGATCGAAGGGTGTAGTTTAATTTTTTATGCCCGTAAGGTTGTGGACGCAATTACATTCCATTGGGCAGACAAGAGTGTCTGCTTGTGCCGAAGCCAGTATTTATCGGTAGCGCAGACCACTCTTGTCTGCGCCACAAGACGCTCATGTATTGTGTCCATAACCGCAACTTGAACGATATTCCTCCTAAAACTGCCGTTCCTCATAACTCTAATAACAATATCCAAAAATAAAATTCATTTCTTCAGTAGAGCGATAGCCCCAAAGGACAGGCTTATCGGTGTCGTTGTAAAACGTAACCGTCGATTTTAAGCCTTCTCCGCGCTTCAAGACAATAGGCTCGCGGAAATTGATGAGTGGCGGATTCAGCCAATTTGTGGCGGTATAAATCACCTCGCCATCGCGCTTGCCACCGACAATCTGAATCACAAACTTCTTCCCTAAGCGGTGTGTATGCGAGGTCAAACCGATGATATGCACCGTATCTTGATTTGGAAATGTACCAGTGGGTGCTTCATCGTCTGAAGGCGTGGCGCGGCTTGGTGTTGTGGGAACACGGAAGATGGATTCTACAATTGTTTCGCGCTTCGGCGGCAAGGAAAGGTTTACATAGCCGATTCCAAGCGGCTTGACGATAGTCCGCACCTTGTCTGGCGTGGTGGAATGTAGGTTCACGACCACTTCACCGCGCGAAGTGTCGCGTGTGCCATTCACGTAATGCGAATTCAAGTCCAGAAGCCACTTTGCGGGAATTCGCATTGCCATTCCGGGCGGAAATTCCACCGTCTCACTTTTCAGTTGCGACCCCATGACGTAAAACCTATCGGAAATTTCTTCGGTACTTTTATCCAAATATTTTCCCGTTGCATCGTACAAATCCCGCATCATACCTGCTCTGGGGACGATAGGCGATTTTCTGGTGTCGTAGCCGTAGATAGCAAAATGATGGCTGCGGTCGCGCTGGAGCATCTCGAATTTCGTTACGTACACGTCCTGCGTATTCTGCACGGCAAAGTTGATTTCCCGCTCGAAAAGTGGCGACACGCCAAAGATAGGCGTGCGAAGTTGAATACCTTGCGCGGGTGGCGGCAGCGCAATGGTTTCATTTTGCGAGCGTGAATCCTCCAAGAGGCGAGCATCGGCAGTGTTTCCCGTCGTTTTCGCGCCACCTGCAATCCAAAACTTGATAAATGCCAATTGTCCCGCCGAAATTGCCCGCGAACCAAGCGGCATCACGCTTCCGTAGCCGTCGGACTTGTGCAGATTCGCGCTGTCGAGCTTCACGTACAAAAAGCTCTTGTACGGGTCGGCAGCTTTCACACGCAGCATTCCGTCTGCTTTAGCGTTGCTGTTGCTGGGCGCAATGCCAACTAAACTCGTGTATGCCTTGCCAGCAGTGAGATTCAAGCCACCAACGGCATTTTGCGTGTCGTGGCAGCCGCTCACGGCGCAGCTTGGCGTGAAGACTTTTTCCTGCAACAGCGCGAAGTCCGAGCCGGGTTCGATGACTTCGGGCTGCGCAGTTTGTGTTTGACAGGAATGCAGCGTAAATGCTGCAATGGTGAAGATTGGGAGGAGGAAATTTTTCATGGTAAAGTAGAAATAACTATTGAGTAATGAAAAGCCGCATAGATACTGCGTCCTAGAGTGAGTGTCTCACTTCTTGGTGAGGCTCTCACTCGTATAAGTGAGACCCTGACGAAGAAGTCAGAGCCTTACACAGAGCCTTACACAGAGCCTTACACAGAGTCTCATCAAAACATCACCGTAAAACCAAGCGTTGGAATGATGGGCCAGAGCGTAACGCTCTTGCGCACAGGCTTCCCGTCGCCATCCAGTGTGTAATTGAAGGTATAGACATTCGGATTGTTGGTAACATTGGAAATATCAAGGTAGAATGCGGCATTCAAGCCAAACACGGTCAGGCGTTTATCAATGCGAATATCCAAGCGTTGGTAGGCGGGCAGATGTGCGCTGTTTTTCTCGCCTTCCGCCCACGTCCATTGCCGCAGAAACTCGCGGTAAATCGGCACGTAGGGCGTGTAGGCATAACCGCTCCCGAAGGTGTAGCGCACACCGCCGCTCCAGCCTTCGCCGAAATCGTAGTCGGTTACGAGAGCCGCCGCGTGGCGTTGGTCGGTGAAGCGAGCGTAGGAATAGTTTGCATCGTAAATGGTATCGCGGAGTAAGGCTTCACGCGCTTCCAAGAGACCATAGCTCAACCAGCCATTCAAACGCCCCAACATGAATGCGAGGAAAACGTCCACACCCCGTGCCGATGCTCGTGCGTCGTTGCGCTTGGTTGGGTACAAAATGCCTCCGGTGGAAAGCGCACGGTTTGCAAGGTCGCGGTTTGCGGAAATGACGTTGGAATAATCTTTGTAATACGCATCCACTTTGAGCGTCAAACTCGCTTCATTGCTTGATGGAGAAGATGAAGCAAGGAAGCTGTTCTCCACCGAACCAAGACTGAAGCGGCGTTCAGCACTTGCCACGTAGTGAATGGCGCGTTGTGCCTTCGTGTTGGTGTCGGAAGATTGATAGCTCAGTAATTGCCGATAGAGTGGCGACTGGAAATACAGTCCCCATGCGGCACGGAAGGTAATGCCAAGCGGCGAAGAATAGGAAACGTTCACGCGCGGACTGAGGTTCAAATCGCGGTTGAGGTCGAAATAATCAAAGCGTCCGCCAATGTTCAAAAGCAAGGATTCATCAATTTGGAAGATGTTTTCAATAAAACCGTTTGCCTTGAACGAGCGCGTATCGAAGCCGAAATATGGTTGCGCCGAATTGCCGTTATATTGCTGGCGAAGCGTGTCGGGATAGGTGTTGAAGCTATTATCGCGGGTGCGATTGTCAATGGCTTCTTTTTGCTGCTTGTAAGCAAGATTTTGATAACCTAATCCAGCGCGTATTTGATACAACGAACTCACTTCCACATCAGCAATGGAGCGGGCTTCAAGCGTTTGCACATTCAGGCGATTATACCCATTTCCTTTGTAGGTGTCGTACTGGTAATACGTGCGAGGGCTGATGCCGCCTGGCGTAGCGGGGCGCACAACGCCGCGATATGCACCAGTGCTTTCTTCTGAGTACGACTCGTCGTCAAATTGGTCGTAATACGAAACTTCTGTGCGCAGAATCAGCGTTGGCGAGACCACATTACGGCTGCGAAGATTGAGCATCGTGCTTCCGTAGCGAGAATTGATGAGGTTTCTGCTCGTCCACGTTCCTGAAATATCGGTCAATTCCCCGCGCACAGAGGTTGCGTAGTTTACTTTGCCGCTATTTGGGTCGGGGTCAATTTGGAAGCGGTCGCCGGAGTGAACGAATTGAAACGTGAGATTATCACGCGATGAAAGATTGTAGGAAACCTGTCCCTGAACATCGTAGAACGAAGGTTTGATGCGCTCGTCAGGCACAAGCAACCCCACGAGAAATTCCGTAAAACTTTGCCGCGCACCAACGATAAACGAGCCGTGTTCGCCAATCGGACCTTCGACAAGCGCGTCCACATTCGTCAGGCTCACGCCCGCCTGCCCACCGATGCGGTCTTTCCTGCCGTCGCGGTATTGGATATTCAGCACCGAACTCATGCGGTCGCCGTATTCGGCACTAAATCCGCCGTTTACGAGGTCAATTTTTTTCACAAGGTCGGTATTAAACACGCCGATTGCCGCCGAACCCGCGTACTTAGCGTGAAATGGCTCAAATACTTGCGTTCCGTTTACCAGTACCAAATTTTCATCCTGCAAACCGCCACGCACGCCCATTCTGCCCGAAAGTTCGTTCGTGCCGATTGCGCCTGGCATCGTCTGAGCGGCGCGGAGAGCGTCTTTCAGGATACCGCCGTTTTTCTGCACGGTTTCGCTGTTCATGGAAAGCATTCCAGCGCGTTCAATATCGGGAATGTTGTCATTGGAAGAGCGCGAAAAAACGGACACTTCTTGCAAAAGATAACGCACAGGAAAAAGCGAAATCGGCACAAACAAATCCTTGTTCGCAATAGTAACGGTGCGCTTTTCGGTCTTATAGCCAACGCTCGTAAAGGTGAGCATATATTTGCCTGCGGGCAGGCTGAAACTGAAGCGTCCGTTATCGTCAGTATTGGTTTTTGCGACGGTTTCCGCGCCGTTATTGGCAGCAATTCCCACAAGCGGAAGAGCTTGGTTGTTCGCGCCGTCGCGTACGCTGCCTGAAAGCATGAGGTTTTGTGCGCTTGCCTGAACAGTAATGGCACAAAACAAGACAGCAAGGGCAGTCCAGAACTGCCTTGCTTGAACGAGAGTAAAAACATTCATGAAAACTGCCTCAAAAAGATTTTCCAAATAGTTTTGGAGGTGCGCACCTTTTTGATATTATTGGGAGAAAGCCGCGAGCGAGGAAAAGGTTACAAGAGGCATGTGTAGGGCAAAAATTTGGCAGATAAATACGTGAGAAGATAGCATTTGCGGGATGTTTCAAAGTATTGTAGTTTTAGGGAAATTCTCAAGAATATTCTCAAGAATATTTTTGAGAATATTTTAAACAGGCAAAATCATGTTCCGCAGAACGCTGAGAGCTACCGCATTGACAGACATGTTCTCAGAGGATGATGACATCATCAATAGTCGCAGGTACTCATACTATCTTGCTTTCATCGTTGTTGTTATCATTCCAATTTTTTTATCATGCACACAAGCCACACTATGAACGGCTACGCCATCTCCACCGAAGTGCAGAAAATGGACGTGGAGGCAATTTACGCCTATCTTTCGCGCTCCTATTGGGCGGAAGGGCGCACCAAAGCTACGGTGGAGAAGTCTTTACAACATTCGCTCAACTTCGGCGTTTTTACCGTAGAAGGCGCACAAATAGGCTTTGCACGAGTGATTACCGATTACGCCACATTTGCATATTTGGCAGATGTGTTTATCTTAGAGGAACATCGCGGCAAAGGACTCAGCAAATGGCTCATGGAAACGATTATGGCGCACCCAGAATTGCAAGGCTTACGGCGGTGGTCGCTCGCAACACGCGATGCGCACGGGCTGTACGCGCAGTTCGGTTTTACGCCGCTTCCCAAGCCAGAGATATGGATGCAGATTTTTGACCCGACGGCGAATCCTCAATCATAATTTTTTGAAGCAACTATGTCAGCACTTCTTCACATTCAAGCATCGTCCGAAGCCGCACAGAAAGCGGTCTTAAGCCTTGTTCACACGGCGATTGACGCGGAAATTCAACGCCTTGCAATGGCAATTTCCTTTGCGCAGAAGCGTTTATCAGTGTTTGAAGAAAAATATAACGTTGCATCGGAAGTATTTATGAGCGACTTCGCTGCCGAAGACTTAGAAGGTGGCGATGATGAATACGTCGAGTGGGCAGGTGAATACAAAGGTTTACTACGATTACATGAGCATTTACGCCGCTTGCAAGAGGTTGAGTATGCGGGTGCATGAAGTTGAGGCAGAATGGCATAATACCTTGCGCCGCTACAATAGCCTTCGTTGCATTATTCATACTGCGCTCAATTTCGACACACGACCAATGCAGCAAGCATTTATCAAAGCCTCCATCACGTTTGCAAATGGCGAAACGCTGTATTTACGTGAGTTTGTTGATTGCTCAAGCGGTACTGTTGTAAAGTTCTCATACAGCTATCATGCCCAGACAGCGCATGAAAACTTACTGTTTCGCTACGATAATGCGCCACACAAGCCTCCACTTGGTTTTGTTGAGCATAAACATTGCGCTGATGGTCAAATTATCGCAGCAACAGCACCAGAACTAGAGGCTGTACTGGATGAAATGCTGTACCAATGCTCATATTTTTGATTTGAATTCTACAAATATCAACAATACTATGACTATCTCCCCATTCGCAACATTGCTCAATATCGAAGTTGTGCGCGTTGAAGCTGGCGCGGCGCACGTCCGAGCGGAAGTGCGCGATGTTCACACGAATCACTTCGGGTTCGCGCATGGCGGATTTATCGGGGGTGTAGCAGATTTCGCACTGGAACTCGCCTCGAATAGTCATGGCGTACAAGCCGTTGCCTTGACGACAAATACGCACTATCACCGCCCCGCGCCGATTGGCACGGTGCTGGAAGCAAAAGCACACGAAACGCATTTGGGCAAAACAACCGCAACGTATCACATCGAAATCACCGCACAGGACAAACGCATTGCCTCCTTCACAGGAACAGTGTACAGAACATCGTAACGAGAAAATGTACCATCATATTTCATTTTATTTTTTCATCACTTTTTCAGAGAGATGAGTATTTATGTCAGCAACAGCAACACCAAGCGCGAAAAAACAAAAGACTCCACCAGAGGCGCAAATGCAAGCACAACCCCGCACCATTACTGGCGCGGAAGCCGTCATTGCGGCACTTGTGGAGGAAGGCGTTGATTTAATTTATGGTTATCCAGGCGGCGCAATTATGCCCATTTACGACGCGCTCTACGACTACCAAGACCGCGTGAAGCACGTGCTTGTGCGCCACGAGCAAGGCGCAGTCCACGCCGCACAAGGATATGCACGGGTTACAGGGCGCGTAGGCGTGTGTTTCGCAACGTCTGGTCCGGGCGCGACGAATCTTATCACGGGCATTGCCGATGCGCAGATAGATTCTACGCCGCTTGTGTGCATCACGGGGCAAGTCGCATCGCATCTTTTGGGAACCGATGCTTTCCAAGAAACCGACGTGATGGGGATTTCCATGCCCGTTACGAAGTGGAATTATCAAATCACCAAAGCCAGCGATATTCCTGCCGCCATTGCCAAAGCCTTCTACATTGCCAAAAGCGGACGACCAGGACCTGTGCTGCTCGACATCACCAAAGATGCGCAGTTCAACAAATTTGAGTATGAATACGAGCCGTGTACGGGGATTCGCAGCTACAATCCCGTTCCGAAGGCGCGTCCGGACGACATCGAAGCCGCAGCAAAGCTCATCAATGGCGCGAAAAAGCCCTTTATTTTGGTGGGACATGGCGTGTTGCTCTCCGGAGCGCAAGAAGAGTTCAAAAATTTCGTCGAAAAGACGGGAATCCCTTCTGCTTCCACGCTCTTGGGCTTGTCGGCGTTTCCCGCAAATCACCCGCTCAACGTTGGCTATTTGGGAATGCACGGCAACTATGGACCGAATGTAAAAACGAACGAAGCAGACGTGATAATCGCTGTCGGAATGCGCTTCGACGACCGCGTTACGGGCAATTTGTCGCTCTACGCAAAGCAAGCAAAAATCGTTCACATCGAAATTGACCCCTCCGAGATTGACAAATGTGTGAAGGCAGACGTAGCCATCATTGCCGACGCAAAAGAAGCTCTCACGCTGCTCACGGCACGAGTAACCGCTAACGCACATCCCGCATGGTTGCAAGAGTTTCATGATTGCGATGTGATTGAAAACGAAAAAGTTATCCAAAAAGATTTCGCCTTACCCGAAAATTCTATCAAAATGGCAAACGTGGTGCAGCGCATCAGCGATAAAACCAAAGGCGAGGCAATCGTTGTAACCGACGTGGGACAGCACCAAATGGTTGTTTCGCGCTATTACAAGTTTATCGGCACCGACACCAACGTTACTTCTGGCGGCTTGGGAACGATGGGCTTCGCACTTCCAGCGGCAATCGGCGCGAAAATGGGGCAGCCTGACAAGGAAGTCATTGCGGTGATTGGCGATGGCGGTTTTCAGATGACCTTGCAGGAACTTGGTACAATTTTCCAAGAGCAAACAGGCGTGAAAATCGTGCTTTTGAACAACAACTTTCTTGGAATGGTGCGGCAATGGCAGCAATTATTCTTCGACCGTCGGTACTCGTTTGTGGAATTGAAAAATCCGAACTTTATCAAAATTGCCGAAGGGTTTGGCATTACCGCGCGGAAAGTAGAAAATCCGAAAGAGCTTGATGCCGCGATTGACGAAATGCTTGCGCACACGGGACCGTATTTCTTGGAAGTGGTCGTCGAAAAAGAAGAGAACGTCTTCCCGATGGTGCCGACGGGCGCGAGCGTGGCGGATATTCGCTTGGAGTAAGGAATGATGCTGACCTTAGAAGAAATACAAACACAATTTCTGCGCGGTGAGCGGGAAAGCTCCTTTCATGCTCTTGAACGAATGGCGGAACGTCATATTCTTCCAACAGAAATTCTGGAAGCTATGCAGACAGCAGAATGCCTTGAGGCATATCCTCACGACAAATATGGAGCAAGTATGCTTATTTTGGGTTTTACTTCCGAGCAACGCCCGTTGCACCTTCACGTTTCAGCATTTGTTCGAGAACGTATTAAACTCATTACAGCATACGAGCCAGATAGTAACGATTGGATTGATTTTCGTACACGACGAAGAAAGGAATAATCATGGCAAATCAATGTATTATGTGCGGCAACACAGAACACGTGCCGTCCACGATGACCCACGTTTTTACGGCATCAAACGGTGAAAAAGTTCTGATTGACAATATCCCCGTTACAGAATGTACGCAATGCGGCGAGCAAACGCTTTCGTGGGAAACGACGGAGCATATTATGAAAATCGTACAAGCCGCATCAAACCGCACGTTGAACGCTCCACGCGCTATGCCTGTGTATGAATATGCGTAATTTCCCATGCTCCGCCCTACGCTTTGCAAAGCTGTGAACGAGTATATTTCTGAAATTTCTCACTTGTTGTTCTGTGTGAATAATTATGCAAACAATTCCCACAATGCCCATACATCCTGAAGAAGCCGCTATTATGGCACTCTTCAGCAAGCCCGCTTCCAAAGCGATAAAAGCTGTGAAAGTAAGCGACGAGCAAGTACGCCGCTTACAAGAAATGTCGCCCGAAGAGCGTGCTGCCTTCGTGAAGCACATTGTGGAAGAAGGCAATCGTGAACAATAATGCTTTGCGTACGTTGTTGTACATGACCAACAGTTTTGCAAAGGAAGGCGTTGTCGCATCATTCAGCAATGAAGCCATTGAGAAGCTCCTTCTGCTGTTTGAGGAATATCCGAGCAATGCGGTTGTTGCCATGATTGTCGAAGCCTACACCGAACTTCGTGATGACCGAACATTTGAGCAATGGTACAGATGTATGAGTATGCGTAACTTCTCATGCCCCATCTGAACGAATATATACTTCATTCACATTTTCATCGAAACAATGATAGATATACATTTTCGCCCGACAACACTGGAAGATATTTCGTTTGTCGTTGCCGCAGAAAAGCACACCGAAAATCGTCTGTTTGTAACATCGCAATCCGAAGAAGAGCATCGTGAGTACATTGCTGACCCAAATGTTTCGCATTGGATTATTGAAAAAGCAAGCGATTCCGCGCCCGTCGGCTACGTTATTCTTGTGGGCGTGGAAAAGGGAACGGTTATTGAGTTTCGACGGATTGTGATTGCAGAAAAAGGCTTAGGAATTGGCACGGCAGCTCTCCGTTGGATCAAACATTTTGCTTTTGAACAATGCAATGCGCATCGTTTGTGGCTTGATGTGGTAACGCATAATGAACGCGCTCGCGCTTTGTACAAAAGTCAAGGCTTTGTCGAGGAAGGAATTTTGCGCGAATGTGTTCAGACAGATTCTGGCTGGAATTCGTACGCGCTGATGTCTATGTTAGCCCATGAATACACGCCTTCCAGCACGTAAATGATTGTACGAATGTGCAACGTAGCTTCAACACTCAACATCCAAAACTCAACATTCAAACTCAACATTCAAACTCAACATTTTCAAAATTATGACGCAACCAAAACGCCTCTACACCATCATCGCCTTTACGGAAAATCGTATCGGCTTGCTGAACCGCATCACGATTATTTTTACGCGGCGGCATATCAATATCGAATCGCTCACCACCAGCGAATGCGAAGTGGACGGCGTACACCGCTTCACCATTACCGTCCGCACGACGGAAGAACGCGCTGTGAAGGTGGTGAAGCAAATTGAAAAGCTCATCGAAGTCATCAGAGCCTCGCTGCACACCGAAGAGGACACGATGTATCAAGAACTCGCGCTCTTCAAAATTGATGCGCACAGAATCGCTGCCGATGGCTCATTTACTGCATTCTTGAGTACGCTCAAAAAATACAATGCGGAAATCCAAAGCTCTGAAAAAGACTACATCATCGTTCAAAAAATTGGTCGGCGCGTGGAAATTTTCATGCTTTTGGACGCGCTGAAAGAATATCACGTACTGGAGTTTGCAAAGTCTGGCAGAGTAGCAATGACGCGCTCTGCAATGGATTTGGATGGTTATTTGCATGAAGTAGAGCAGCGCAGTCTGATTCCCGATACGTTGTCCACGAATTAAGCCTTTGAATGACAACATTTAGCAAAAAAATAGTCCTCGTAACAGGCGCAGCATCAGGCATTGGCGCGGCAACGGCGACTGCATTTGCCCGCGAAGGCGCGACAGTGCTATGTGCCGATATTAACCTCGAAGCCGCATCACGTCTTGCTTCTCAGCTTTCGCTAGAAGGCGTGAATGCTCATGCAATCGAACTAAACGTCGCCTCAGAATCCGCATGGAATAAGGCTTCTGAGCATATTCGCACAACATATAGTCGCTTAGATGTATTGGTCAATAACGCTGGAATTTCCTTCGGGAAACCGCTTCTGGACATGACGCTTGCGGAATGGCAGCGCGTGATGCAGGTGAATTGTGATGGCGTGATGCTTGGCACACAAGCCGCATTCCGCCTCATGTTTCCGCAGAATTCTGGCGTGATTATCAATATTGCTTCTGCCTCTGGCATTAAGCCTGTGGCGGGCGCGTCGGCGTATTGCACAAGCAAGGCAGGCGCAATCATGCTGACGAAGGCTGCCGCGCTAGAAGCCGCACCACACAAGGTGCGTGTGAATGCCATCGCGCCAAGCGGCGTAACAACGCCAATGTGGGAAAGTATGGAGTTTTTTCAAGGAATGATTGCTGAAGCAGGCAGTAAAGAAGCGGCATACAAGGCACTTGCTGTCGGTGTGCCGCTTGGGCGGTATGCCACGCCGGAGGAAATCGCCGAAGCCGTATTGTATCTAGCTTCCCCAAAGGCAGGATTTATCACGGGTGCGGTTTTGAATGTGGACGGTGCTTATACGCTCTAGTAGTCTGTCAAATGTATTTGAAGAGGCTTGAGACAAGAGTGTCTGTGCTACCGAAGCCAGTATTGTGCGGTAGCGCGTAACACTCTTGTCTCAAGCCACAAGACGCTAAACATTTGTTTGACGGACTACTAGGCGGAGAGGTATTTTGAGCAGTATCTGTTTTAGGTGCTACATGATTTCAGTTAGAAAGAATCCTTACCTCATGAGTGGCACAGACATTCTTGTCTGTGAGTGGTCGTGCGGGATTCAGGTAGAAAACACAGACAAGAATGTCTGTGCCACTATTTGTTTTTGTACCTTTTCAACCCAATACCATACCTGATTTCTCACTGAAATTATTTAGTATCCTATTTTACGTGCAAACATGAAGCAAGGCAGCATGCTGCCTTGTTTAGCCAAAAGAATAGCGGCTAATTTTCGACACTACCTGCATTCCAAATAATCATTGCTTCATTCAAAAAATACCTAACAAATACCCCCTCAAACCTCGCGCAATTCCACGCTCTGCAAGGCGTGAACATTCACCGCGCCTGTTAAAAACATCACTGCCCGCACTTGGTATTGCCAGCCTAAGAGTGCCGTTTCAAGCGCGTGTTGCCCGTGTTCCATCAAAATTTGCAAGAGTGGACGCGCTGAGGCAGCCATATCTGCCCCCAACGCGAGTGATTTCGCTACTTCTATGCCAGAGCTTATTCCACCAGAAGCCACAAGTGTAAAGTTTTTTTCTGCCTTCAAGGGGTGAATGCGCCGTAAACACTCGCTAGTAGGCAAACCCCAGTCCCAGAACGCACGTTGGTATGGTGCAAGTGCATCGTCCTCTTTTGCGCGTAAAAGCTCGACTCCCGCCCAACTTGTACCGCCTGCGCCCGCTACGTCAATCACGCTCACACCCGCGTCCAGAAGCCGCCGCGCAACGCTTTCCGACAACCCTGCACCAACTTCTTTCACAATAATTGGCACACCCAGCGAGGCGCGTATTTGCTCAATTCCAGCCAACACACCGCGAAAATCAGGATTGCCTTCGGGCTGCATCAATTCTTGGAGCGGATTTAAATGCACCGTTAGCGCGTCGGCATGAATCATGTCAATCAAGCGAGCAATATTTGCACGGACGCTTGGTTTGGCAAGCTCTGCCGCGCCGATGTTTGCGGTGAGCGCAATCGAAGGCGCGTGTTTGCGTGCTGCTTGGAAGGTATGGTGAAATTCCGCTTTCTCTAATGCTTGTCGCTGCGAACCAACGCCCATCGGCAATCGCAGCGATTCACACACTTCCGCTAGTTCGCGGTTGATGCGCTCTGCTTCGGCGTAGCCGCCCGTCATACTGGAAATTTGCAGAGGAAAGGAGATTGCTTTACCGAGAAAGGTTGTTTCGGTGGAAACATCGGTAAAATTGATTTCTGGTAGAGCATTATGCACAAAATCAAACCGCTCAAAGCCGCTTGTTTTCTCGCGAAAGCTCACGCGCTCGCCAACACAGAGTTCAACATGGTCTTTCTTCCGCGAAACAGTCTTCGTGGCTTCTGGTGCGCCTTCTCGCGAATGTACTGGCACTGTGGCTAGCACTGTGGCTGACACTGTGGCTGACATTGTGGCTAACATTGGTGCGCTTGAAGAGGGAGTGTGCATAAAACTAGTTCAAATCAAGGATTGAAGCGGGTTTTGAAGTATTCATAGAAAATATTGCACAAAGCAAGGTGCGTTATGCCATAGCCAAAATCTTCGACGGGAATGGTGCCAATACGGAAATCAAGCTGATACGCTGGAGCGTAGATAAGAAGCGGTCTTGAGGTGAGATACATATTGAAAACAAGCGTAAAAAATAGCACCGAAGCCAAAAACCAGTAGGTACGAGTCTGCAAGAGTGTATCGGTGCGGAATTGGCGGTCGAGAAAGGCAATTACGCCAAAAGCAATCAGCACCAATCCCGTGTATTCCTTACCTGTTTGGAAGACGAATACGCCAATCGGCATGAGTGCGAACATACCGATTCGTACCCATTCCAAGGCGCGGTGGAAAGAATTTTTGAAGACTAACCCCAGCACTTCCTTGACGAACAAACACGCATACGGCACAGTGATAAAAAAAAGATATTCTTCAATCGGGAGATTGAACACGCGCACATCCAGCATATACGGCGGATTGAAGTACCAATGCCGATTCGTAACAGAAGAATCCCAAATCACATAGACAATGAGCGAAAGAACAATAGCCGGAAACGCGCTTCGCCAGTATTGCCGAAAGTGGATTTTTTTCTCAAAACTGTTCGCAAAAGGTCCAATAAAAACAAGAAGATTGAAAAGTAAATATTCAAATTTCATGGTAATAAAAGTGTGGTGAGCGATGCGGTGGAGGGGAATTGCCTGTAAACGTCGTATCTGTAAACGTTGTAATATCTCGGATTCAGAAGAAACAACAACGGCGATTCCCGTGAAAATTACCACGAAGAACCGCCGTTCAAAAAATCGGATACTGTGCAAATACAGCGTGCAAGGCGCGTAAAATCTGGATGTATGAAGAGAGACGGCAATACAGCTTCATCCCTCAGCATTCAGATTTTATCTTTTTTAGTTCGCGCTTACTGCTGCTTCAAGTTTCGAGGAAATGTGCGTTTTCGGAACGGCACCGATGATTTGGTCCACCACTTTTCCGCCTTTGAAAATGAGCAAGGAAGGGATAGAGCGGATACCGTATTGCATTGCCACGCGCTGATTGTTATCAACGTCGAGTTTGCCAATTTTCGCTTTGCCATCGTAGTCGCGGGCAAGTTCTTCGATAACGGGCGCAATCATGCGGCACGGACCGCACCATGCAGCCCAGAAATCCACAAGAACGGGTTGGTCGGAATTTAATACTTCCTGTTGGAAGTTGTCATCGGTAAAATGAATCGGCTCTGCCATAGAGCGCGTCTCCAGTAAATTGTGAACAATTAGTAAAAGTGATGGAGCAAAATTGCGAAATTTTTTCCACCTGCAAAATTGCTTTCTTCACGTAAATACGATTTTCTCAGTCGGATATTGCAAGAAAAAGGATGAAGTCTGAGGGCTGAGGAAGGAAGTGCAATAGATACAAAGACTTAATGAATAGTCGCACTGCATATTTTCAGCCCTCAGCATTCATCCTGCTCTTCAGGCTTCTTGAAGTTCAATGTGAAAATCTTCCATAACGGGATTGGCAATGAGTTTTTTACACGCATCGTCCACGCGGGCAAAAGCCGCATCTTTACTTGCGGCTTCGACGGTGAGTTCGACGTATTTGCCAATATGCACGTGAGAAATATCCTGAAAATTCAAGGAATGAAGCGCATTTTCAACGGTTTTACCTTGAACATCCAAAATTTGTTTGCGAAGCTGAATGCGAATAGCGGCGCGGTATTGAGCCATAATGTGGAGAAGTTGAATACGAAGAAGAAATGAGTGCGGTGTTGTTGAAATTGCTGAAGTCTCAAATTTACTCAAAATTGCGATGCTGTCATGCAAAAATTATTGTTCGTGCGCGGCATAGAGCGTGAGGACGTACTCGGCGTGAGCATGAGCCACTTCTGCACGTAGTTCTGATGCGGCTTTCGGGGAAGTGCGGTCTTGTGAAGAAGGTGAGTGCGGATGCAGTTCCGCAATATATTCCAACAAGCCTTGTTGCACAAAGGTGTACTCTTGCTCAATCTCGGGAAAACGACGTTGCAATGCGGCATAGCGGCTATGGGAACGCAACGCGAAGAATTCATCCCACAAAACATCCAGACAAGGATTGTGGGTGGATAGTGAAAATTGAGCAGATTGTGTAGAACTGGCATTCAAGGAAGAATGTTTTTCTCCACGTCTCTCCGAATGCCACGCAAGCGCGATTCCAAGCGGTAGAAGGATATTGAGAAAAAATTCGTGCCGCAGGGCTTTTCCCTTTGCGATAGTGTTCGCATTGACAATATTTTTATTCAAGATTATTTGCACATAACGTTGTGTTGCATCCTTCAATCCCTGATGAATACTTGCAAAGAAGGATTTCACATTATTCTCCTCTTCTGTATCTTTCGCAAATGCTTCGGCAATATCGGTGCGCACAGCAAGCATTTGTGCGACTCCGCGTGGACGACGTTGTTTGTGTTGATTACGCTGTGCAAATTCATCTATCAAGCGGAGCAAGGTTTCATCAGGCTTGTAGGGATTCAGAACGCTTGCGGCATAGTGCGCCTTGCGGAGAATGCGCCGCGCTGCCCAATCACCTAGAATTGCGCGGGTTTCCGAATGTGATTTCTGCAAGGATGCCGCCCGATTCAAAAGGTTGATTTCCTTGAGAGACTGTCCCCATGCGGTGCGCAGCTCTTCTTCGCTTACAACAAGCGTGTAGCGAGCGATGGAATCCGTATCATGTTGGTTCGTTGCTTGCACGACGATATGGAGTAGAAGTCCCGCAAAATCTGGGTTCTGAGCGTGTTCGTGCGCGTGCCAGTCGCGAAGCGAGCGGTGAAATTCGGCATTCCCAACGTGAACACGCCCCTCGGCAAACACCGCGACATCCAGAAAATCTGGTCCTGCGGCATGATTCCATTCCCCAATAGAAAGAATTTGCATCGCAACACCACTTGTGCTGTGCCAAACCCGCGAAGAATCGGTGCAGACACGGCGGACAAGGCGTTGTAGTTCATATTCTGGCAGCGCAAGTATTCGTGCGCCTTCTGGACGATTTGCGCTGCTCTTTCGTGAGAAATCCATAGACAAAACCAGCAAGTATGTTTACACGTATGTTGAATAGTTGGTTAATTTTCACAAAAAGTGAAAAATTTCACATAAAGTTTACTACAATATCGGTAATTTTACACTCGTATTTTTCATGTTGTGAAGGTATATTCGTAGTTGGTAAAAATTGCTGTCAGGGAACGGCTTGGTGAATTTTTTGTATTCCTCATCAGCACCCTTATTGCATTTGGTATTGCATTTGGTCTCTCATTCTGCTGAACACGCAGATTCTTAGCAAGAAGTCAGCAAGAAGATTGCATCAACAAATGCAGCACACGCGCTCACCACGAGCATTCAGCACACGCATTCCAAACAAAGGTAACAGCCCATGAAAGGTTTGAATTTTGCCACAAAATTCGCATTGGTTCTTTGCTCAACCTCGCTTCTGGCGGTGGGCGCGATTGGCTATTGGCTTTCGGTCATCAATCTCCAAACGCTCGAACTTCTTTCGCAAAATCGCTATCAAGTAATTGCGCACGACGCAAGTGCGCGACTTTCTGAGAAAGTCCGTTCTATGCGAGTTTTGCTTCAGGAAGCGAATGATATTTTTTCTAATCTCGAACTCAGCAATCAAGCCGCTCAAACCCTTGTTGTGTCTGCCTTGCAGCGTAATACGGAAATTGATGCTATCGGCTTGTATGACGTAGAAGGTAGCTTTGTGGATGCGATTGCGAAGGGTGAAAACATCCTCCCGAAGCACCTTCCGCAGCAACTTATTGATACGCTCAATATCAGCCCAAACACGGTCATTATCGGACGTGTAGGGCAATACACCGCAGGACAAGCCCCGATGATTCCGATTGCTATTCGCTTTGAGCGCGGCGACGGTTCGCGGGGGATTTTGGCGTGCGCACTCACCGGACAAGACCTTTCCGCCTTTATTGCCCAAGCCTCCAAAGACGCATTCGGGCGAAAAGAACAAATGTACATCGTGGATGATTCCTTGCGTTTGATTGCTTTTCACGACATGCAAACCTTGCTAAAACAAGAACGATTTTTTGGAAAAGGTATTTTTCAAGAAGTGAAAAAACCATCGCAAGTCGTGATTGGACGCGACGTAAGCGCGACGAAAGAATATACAACGCCAGACGCACGCGAAATGGTAGGAACATACATCACCTTGCCAGAAATCCGCGCTCTCATGGTTATTGAAGAGCCGCAAGCACTGGTGTACAGGTCGGTGAATGAGATGCGACGCGGCGTTGTGGTGGGTTTACTTGCCGTCGGTACGGCAGCGATTGTGATTAGCTTTGCCGTCGCGCGTCAGCTTAGTCGCCCGATTAACCAGCTTTTGGAAGGCTCGGAGCGTATTGCGGCGCAAGATTTCACCTATCGTCTGGACGAAGGTCGCGGGGATGAGTTTGGTATTTTGTTTCAAAGTAATAATCGCGTGGCGGGAGAATTAGCGCGGTATCAACAAATGAATTTGAACAAAATCGTTGGCACACGAAATAAGCTGGAAAGCGTTGTGCGGCAAGCCAGCGACGGTTTTATTGTCATTGAACCAAACCGCTCCATTTTTGTAATGAACGACGTATTTGCGCATTGGTTTGGCGCAGATGCGAATACCGCAGAAGGGCGGTCATTCCTTGATGTGTTGAATCATTACGAATTAAAACAAACGATTATGCAAGCCTTCGTGGATGAAGAAACGCATATTCCCGTACAGTTTACGCTTGATTTGGTCGGCGAAGCCAGCGAAACCGTTGTCAAAGGGACGTTTGTACGCGTGATGAGTGAAAATCAGCTTACGGCGGTGATGGGTGTACTCCGCGATGTAACGCGCGAAGTGGCTGTGGACCGCATGAAAACAGAGCTTGTGTCAATTGTGGCGCATGAATTACGCTCGCCCTTGAACACGATTCGTGGCTTTAGCGAACTCATCAAAAAAGGACTGGACGCAGACGAAACACAAGAATTTGCGGGAATTATTTCCTCCGAAGCAGACCGCTTGAATGGCGTTATCACGAAGTTTTTGGATATTAACCGCATCGAATCTGGGCGCACCGACCTTCGTAAAATTCCGTTCCGCATGCACGAACTCGTAGCAAATGTGCTGAAAGTAAATATGCCGCTTGCAGAGGCACGAGGAATGACGGTCGAAACGGAAATCCCGCTTTCTACCACGCCGATTGTGGGCGACCCCGACCTTATCGGACAAGTATTCTTGAATTTATTCAGCAACGCCGTCAAATACTCGGAAGCAAACAAAACCGTGCGCATTGAGGTCGTCGAAGGCTCAGATACGATGCGCGTAAACGTGTACGACCAAGGCTATGGCATTTCAGAATCGGCGAAGGAAAAGCTCTTCACAAAATTCTTCCGCGCTGTGGATGACGAGCGTGTGCGCCAACACGTCGGAACGGGCTTGGGACTTGCATTCATCAAAGAAATCGTTGAAAAGCACGGCGGCGAAATGGGCGTAGAAAGCCAGTTGAATGTTGGTTCGATGTTCTATTTCTGGCTGCCGAAGTAAGAGAAGGATGAAATCTGAGGGCTGAGGGATGAAGGTTTTGCGCCTATTCTCAAGGAACCAAGCACCAAGTAACTAAGCACCAAGTAACTAAGCATCAATCAATGCCGAACCGCCTCGAACATCTTCTCGAATTTTACCGCGACGACCCGCACGATGCTTTCACACAGTATGGTATCGCGCTGGAATACAATGCGCTCAAAAATTACCCTGCGGCGTTGGAATGGTTCGAGCGTTTACGCGCTGCGCAGCCCGATTACGTGCCGACCTACTACATGCTCGCGGGCGTGTATCGCGCTGTGAATGAGCCACGCAAGGCAGAAGAAATCTATCGTGCAGGGCAAATTGCCGCAAAAAAAATGGGCGACCATCACGCTTTTGCCGAGCTGTCGGCGGCATTGGAAGAATTGCTTGAAGATGAGGATTGATAAGGTTTCACGCGCCTTCCCAGCCATAGATATTCTTGAATGAAAAAAATTTCATTTTTTCCTGTTTAAGCGAAACAAAGCGCGAAATTTTGTGCTATATTTGTCGTGCTAATAAATGACAGGTATTCACGTAAAGAGAATACGCCCTATGCGGCTTTATACCTTGCGTTGATGCTTATGAAAAAGCATTCCCTTCCCGTACAAATTTCGTCTCAAAACCCTTTATTTTTTTATAGTTTGTTCTAGGAGCCACCGTATGTTGGATAAAATCGACCTCGCAAAAGCAGCGAAAGTTGCTGAAAAGATGGACTTGAACGTCCTTATGGACTTCGTTTTGAATATGGACCCAAAAATGATGGAAATGCTCATGTCGCAATTTGGCGGCGGCAAAGGAGCAAATGGTTCTGCAAAAAAGAAAGAATTACCCGCACCAAATCTGGATTTCTACAATGTGTATGAGTTCCTCACGCCCGAACAACGCGCTATTCAAATGAAAGTGCGGAATTTCATGGAAACTGAGGTAAACCCAATTGCAAATGAGTATTGGGCAAAAGATGAGTTCCCGCATCAAATCATTCCAAAAGTAGCGGAGCTTGGGCTTATCGGGCTTGCGTACAAAGGCTACGGCTGCTTGGGCGAAACCACGCTCTTGGAAGGCATCTGCGCAATGGAAATGGCACGTATTGACTCCTCCTTCGCAACCTTCTTCGGCGTACATGGCGGCTTGGCAATGGGTTCGATTTACCATTGCGGCTCGGAAGAGCAAAAGCAAAAATGGCTTCCAGCAATGCGCAAGATGGAAAAAATCGGCTGTTTCGGCTTGACCGAACCGGAAGTAGGCTCTGGTACTGCGGGCGGAATGCACACTACCTGCCGCCGCGAGGGTGATACGTGGATTCTGAACGGCAAAAAGAAATGGATTGGAAACGGCACCTTTGCTGACGTTGCCGTGATTTGGGCGCGTGAAGAATCTACAAATCAAGTAAAAGGTTTCTTGGTAGAGAAAGATACGCCTGGCTTTACCTCGAAGAAAATTGAAGGCAAAATGGCATTGCGCATTGTGCAGAACGCTATTTTGAAACTTGAGAACGTGAAAGTTCACGAGGAAAACCGCTTGCAAGAAGCAAATACCTTTGCCGACACAGCAAAAGTCCTTCGCATGACCCGCGCTGGCGTAGCGTGGATGGCGGTTGGTTGCGCTTTGGGTGCGTATGAAAACAGCTTGAAATACTCACAAACACGTAAGCAATTTGGCAAGCAAATCGGTAATTTCCAGCTTGTCCAAAACTTGCTTGTGCAGATGTACAGCAACGTAACAGCTTGCCAAACCTTGTGTACACGCCTCTCGCAAATGCAAGACTCTGGCACAATGAAAGACGAACACGCTTCCATGGCAAAGGCATTCTGCACACTTCGCATGCGCGAAACAGTGGGTTGGGCGCGTGAGCTTCTTGGCGGCAACGGTATTTTGCTCGGACACAACGTCGGTCGCTTTGTTGCCGACGCGGAAGCAATCTACTCCTACGAAGGCACTCGCGAAATGAACACGCTTATCGTCGGTCGCGCAATTACTGGCTTCAGCGCATTCGTGTAAATGTAGTTGTCAATCTTTACAAGGTCTGGTGTCATTCAAGCATCAGACCTTGTTCATTTTAAAGATGAAATTTTAGAGATGAAATTTTAGAGATGAAATTCACTTGCAACTACCTCTTGTAATCACAACATATTCAAAAGTTTACAGCAATTATCAACAACAAATACATCTATTGATGTACGTATTTCGTATTCATTATGTTTGTGTTTCCCACCCACCTCTATTCAGTAACACTATGCAACCAATACAAATCCAGATTCCCACTTCGTTTGCTCAAACGCCGTCATTATCGGGCATTCGTAAAATTGGTTTAGCAATTCTCCTTGTTGGAATTGCCGTGTTTTTGCTTGGTGCGACAGGTGCGTTTGCCGCATCACCACTCATGTACAGCGTTTTTAGCTTTGGAATGGTGCTGCTGGGCGCATTCACGTATATTGTGCCGCTTGTCCGCGAACACTCGGCGGGCATTCAAAATACGGGCATCATGTTTAGCAAGGCAAGTCATAGGGGAGCCGTCGCGTGGCTTATCGGCGTGGGAATGACAGGCTTTTATGTGCTGTTGTATTGGTTTCCCGAATACCTCACGCATTGTATCGCATCGGTGAATTGGCTCAGTTTCGCGCTCAAGGGTAAGGCGGCTGACCAATGGTTTTTATACGGTACCATATACACGCTGGCGGTTTTGGTTATGGGCGTTCGCATGATTATCAAGTACCGACACAGCAAATATCAGATTGTGCGGACACTTTCGGTAATGTTTTTCCAACTTGTTTTTGCATATTTAATTCCGTCGTTCCTCGCGCTCATGCACCAGCCGGATTTTTATTTTACCTACTTCTGGCCCCTCAAATTCGACTACTTGAATCCCTTCACCGTGCGCTATTATCTCGCTTCGCCGAACCATTTGATGGTCTTTATGATTTTTTGGGGATTTATGATGACACTTGTTGCCACGCCTGTTCTGACGTACTTTTTTGGCAAACGCTGGTACTGCTCGTGGGTATGCGGCTGCGGCGGACTGGCGGAAACACTCGGCGACCCCTTCCGCCAAAACTCTGATAAATCCTTGCGTGCATGGAAAATTGAACGCTGGATGATTCACAGTGTGTTGGTCTTTGCAGTGGTTACAACGGCGTTGCTGTGGCTGAATTCCTCCATGCAAGGTGCAATTTTGGGCGAGGCATCGGGAATGTTCGCAAAAGCGTATGGATTTCTGATTGGCTCAGTATTTTCGGGCGTTGTGGGAACGGGCTTTTATCCGATAATGGGTTCGCGCGTGTGGTGCCGTTTTGGTTGCCCGCAAGCCGCGATTTTAGGCGTGTTGCAAAAATATTTTTCGCGCTTCCGCATCACCACCAATGGCGACCAATGTATTTCCTGCGGCAATTGTTCCACCTATTGTGAAATGGGTATAGATGTTCGTGCGTATGCCCAGCGTGGCGAAAACATCGTCCGCGCTTCGTGTGTGGGTTGTGGCGTGTGTTCGGCGGTATGTCCGCGTGGTGTGCTTTCATTGGAAAATGGTCCTGCGCAAGGAAAGACGCGCTTTTGAAATCATTCTGTGTGAGGCTCTCGCTTCTTCGCGAGGGTCTCACTCCAGCAAAGACTTCGGCAAAGACTTCGGCAACGTAATACTCTTCTACCGTTCTGACTGTGTTTTTGTTATTTTGCATAGCTTGAATTCAAAAAGTAATAGTTTGAGACGCAAACTATTCGTCTTGATTATCCCTTCGCCATTCTTTATGACCCTCATTACACTCGACCATCTTGAAAAACGCTACGAGAACGGTTTTGAAGCCGTTAAGGATCTTTCTTTGCGCTTGGAAAGCGGAAAATTCACGGTGCTACTCGGACCGTCAGGATGCGGTAAAAGCACAACCTTACGCATGATTGCTGGCTTGGAGAGCATTACTGCTGGAGAATTGCGTTTCGATAATGAGCGCATGAATGAAGCATTACCCAAGCATCGTGATATTGGTATGGTGTTTCAAAATTACGCACTGTACCCACATTTGAGTGTGTTTGAGAACATTGCGTTCCCACTGCGTTTGCGCCGCGAAGCAAAAGCACGTGTTGATGAGCGTGTCCGCGAAGTAGCAGCAATGACGGGCTTGGCAGAACTTTTAGACCGGAAACCCAAGCAACTCTCAGGCGGACAACGCCAGCGCGTGGCATTGGGGCGAGCAATCGTGCGAAAGCCGCGTGTATTCTTGTTCGATGAACCACTCTCGAATTTAGATGCTCAACTCCGAACCCAAATGCGCGTGGAAATAAGCCAATTGCAACGTCTTGTTGGCTCAACGGCAGTGTATGTAACGCACGACCAAACCGAGGCGATGACGATGGCAGATACGATTGTGGTGATGAACAAAGGGGAATTGCAGCAAGTCGGGACACCGCAGGAAATCTACAATAATCCCTCAAACCGCTTTGTTGCTGGATTTTTAGGTAGCCCAACGATGAATTTTTTTGAAGGAAATCTTACGCAAACTGCGAAGGAATGGCACTTTCAAGAGCAAGACGGATTCACACTCAATGATGCTCAAAATCAGGTATTATCTGCCTTTCAGGGGAAAGTTGCACTTGGCATTCGTCCAGAAAATATAGCCTGTACACCGTTTGAGAGCGATTCTGCCGCGTTATCTTTCTCTGCAACGATTGAACGCATTGAATTTCTTGGGAATGAAAAGCTCGTCTATTTTCGGACGCAATCGAAATCAGCATCATTGCTCAAAGTCCTGAGAGCGAGTATTGGCGAGGTCATTGGCGAGGTTGGCACGAACTGTACGCTTTTTGTCAAACGAGGAGCGTGTGCATTTTTTAATGAGCGTGGTGAGCGAGTGTAAGGTTGTACAATTTCATAATTTCATGGTGAAGCTGAACGGTACTCATATCAGAATGGAAAGAATGCAACAACGTGAATCACAGGCAAATCCATCAAACCCTCTCAGCACAAGATATTATGCGCCTTCCACGCGAAGAGCGCACAATCATCATGGCGGAGCAAGCAGAACTGATGTGCCGCCACTATGTCGAAAACCCTGATGAAATCTTGTCGTAGGCTTGGATATGTAGCACTTTTGCCAATGCGTTTTCTATATCCGAAAGAAAAATCTTATCAATAACACCCAAACGCCGCATAAAACGAGTGGTCGAAACAGAGCGCACTTGAAAACAATCGGCAGCAGAAGGTTTAGAAAGCCCATTGTCTGTGTTGGGTGCAATCTCTAGTAGCCAAGGTGTTTCGGCATAATGCGGCTTCCAGTCGGTGATTGGCACAATAACACGCAACGGTAAAATACCTAATTGGTCGTCGCTGACAATAAGCGCGGGGCGTGTTTTCTGGATTTCCGCACCAAGCGTCGGGTCAAGGCTCACAAGCCAGATTTCACCGCGCTTCATGGAAATCCTCGCCGTCAAGAGCAGTAAAAGCGGTAAGTTCAGCATCGTTGCTATAATCCGCCAGCATTCGAGCGGCGGCATCTGCCAAACTCGCCTCTGTGTGCGATATTTGCTGCACCTCGCGCAAGAGCCACGCCGAAAGCGAGCGTTTTTCGTCCAGTGAAAGTTTCGTAATTTCATGGTGAAGTTGAACGGTACTCATATCAGAATGGAAAAAATGCAACAACGTGAATTACAGGCAAATCTATCAAAATTTATGCTGACAACCGCACATCTCATCACAGTTTTGCCTGAAATTTCAGAGAGTGTGCGTACCCTCTCAGCACGAGATATTATGCGCCTTCCACGCGAAGAGCGCACAATCATCATGGCGGAGCAAGCAGAACTGATGCGCCGCCACTATGTCGAAAACCCTTATGAAATCTTGCCCGATGTTCTTGATGATATTTTCGAGGAAACAGCATGAATACAACAGTCCCACAAACAAGCATCCAAGCACTGTTAAAGGCATTTACGCACATCGTACAAAAACTCTACGGTGAGCGTTTGGAGCGTGTTGTGCTGTTTGGTTCGTATGCACGTGGTACGGCGCGTGAGGGTTCGGATATAGACCTAGCAGTTGTTCTGCGCGGCGTAGTGAAGCCGATGGAAGAGATTGATGTGATTGTGGATGCGACATACAATATTAACTTAGAATACGGCGTATTGCTTGCAATCTATCCTGTGGCTCTTCAGCGTTATGACAATGAACAAAGCCCTCTGCTTATCAACATCCGCAAGGAAGGAGTACTGCTGTGAGTTCTCTTTATGGTCAAAGTTTTGCTTACTTGGAAAGAGTGGATAAATACTGCCACAGTGCCAATTATTGCTTGATGCGGGTGATTACGAGTCGAGTGTTTCGCGCTCTTACTATGCCATGTTCTTTGCGGCAGAAACGGCATTATTGACCAAAGGAATAACCCAAAGCACACATTCCGGCATTCATCGGCTTTTTGGAGAACATTTCGTTGTTCCGGGCATTTTTCCCGTCGAAATGGGAAAAAACCTTGCGCGAGCATTCGGAAAACGTCAGATTGGTGATTATGAGAGTGAATTCCTTATTTCTCGGGAAGAAGCGGAAAGGCTCTGTCAGATTAGCAAGGACTTTGTTACCCAAATACGCATCTATCTCAACAAGCAAAGTAGCGGCGACCATGAATAGCAAGCCGCTTTGAAGAATGTTCAACAAGGAACAGTTACCGAAATACAAGCAACGTTGTAACAACACACCCCAAAACACCATGCACTACCTCGTTTCCCTCATCATGC